>NZ_JAKRNF010000009.1:0-103605 GCF_022347225.1 Corynebacterium sp. ACRPQ | reverse complement strand
GTACAACCCAGTCACCGGCTATGGTGTCGATGATGCCGCGATGCTGCGCGAGGTGGTGGCTTATCAGTTCACCACCGCGCTATCTGAGGACGTGCGCCCGGGACCCGTACTTCTGGCCCACGATCTGGAGCAGCGCATTATTGTGTTGACGGACTTGGGCGAGGGCGAAACGCTTGCCGACGTCCTCGTACAGTCCACCGATGATGACCGCGTGCGGGTGCTGCGCTCGCTGGGCAGTGCGTTGGGGCACATGCACGCTGGAACCGCAGGCCATGAGCAAGATTATGAAACCTTGCTCAATAGGATGCTGCGCAAGAATCCCGATTTGGCCCCGCACCAGTCCGTGCGCGATGAGGCGCTGGAGCGCTCCATTGGCATCGGCCTCGACTTGCTGGATAAAGCCGGGCTTGAAGCACCGGCGAGCTTCCGAGAGCTAGCGGGTCAAGCCGCACGCTCCCTGGCATCCGGCAAGGACCGGGCCTTTACTCCCTTCGACCTTTCACCGGATAACATCATTGTGTCCCAGCGCCTGCACTTCTTGGACTATGAATGGGCAGGATTCCGCAATGTTGGCTTCGACGTAGCCTGCGTTATCGCCGGCTTCCCGCAGTTCCTCTTCTCCAAGCCGATTACGGACGAAGAGGCAGATATTTTCATCTCTGCTTGGTCTCGTGCCGTATCTGAGGTGTGGCCGCTATTTTCCAATGCGGAAGAAATCCACGGCCTTATCGTGGCCTCGCTCATTGGTTGGGCGCTATCGAGCGTGACCACGATGCACGCCGGCGGCATCGAAGGGCTGGTTGCCCTAGCCAGGGGTGAAGCCGAAGTGGTCCACGATCCGCAGCGCTCCATCTTGCGCCCTGCTAACCACGGTCCGTTCACGGAAGATGAATTGCTCGTGCGCCGCGACCTCTATGAAACCTTTGAGGCGCTATCCCGATATGCCGCGCGCTGCGATGGCCCCGCCTGCGCGCCCATCGCGGAATTTGGCAGCGCCATTGCGCGCCGCTTGGATGACGAATAGACAATCACGATGTGCCCGCACCCTTATAGGAGGTAGCTTTCCAGTGTCTCAAGACTCATTATTTGGCGGGCCCACTCCGGACCGCAGCGCCTCGCCGCTGCCCGGCAAGAACCTCTTCGCCACCCACGCTGGGTCCCCACTGGCGGCGCGCATGCGTCCCCAAAACCTCGATGAAGTGGTCGGACAAGACCACCTTCTGGCCCCCGGCAAGCCATTGCGCCGCCTCGTGGAAGGATCAGGAGAGGCCTCCGTCATCTTGTACGGGCCGCCGGGCACCGGCAAGACCACCATTGCCTCGCTCATCGCCAGCCAAATGGGGCAGAACTTCGTGGGCCTCTCGGCCCTCGATTCGGGTGTGAAGCAGGTTCGCGAGGTCATCACCCATGCCCGGCAAGAGCTCATTCACGGCCAGCGGACCGTGCTCTTTATTGATGAGGTGCACCGATTTTCCAAAACCCAGCAGGACGCGCTCCTCGCAGCCGTGGAAAACCGCACGGTACTGCTCGTTGCGGCAACCACGGAAAACCCTTCCTTCTCCGTCGTCGCACCGCTTTTGTCTCGCTCGCTGCTATTGCAGTTGCATTCGCTAAGCGATGATGACTTAAGGGGCGTCGCCAAGCGCGCGCTCGAAAGCGACCGTGGCCTGGGCGAGCGCAAGATTCGGATTACCGATGAAGCCTTGGACCAGTTGGTACTCCTCGCCGGTGGCGATGCGCGGCGCACGCTGACCTATCTCGAGGCCGCGGCCGAGGCGGTCGACGATGGCGGGGAGATTACCCCACAGACGGTCACGGACAACGTCAATAAGGCAGTGGTTCGCTATGACCGCGACGGCGACCAACACTACGACGTGGTTTCCGCGTTTATTAAGTCCATTCGCGGCTCCGATGTCGACGCTGCGCTGCATTATCTCGCCCGCATGGTAGAAGCCGGGGAGGACCCGCGCTTTATTGCCCGGCGGCTCATTGTGCACGCATCCGAGGACATCGGCATGGCCGATCCGACCGCGCTCCAGGTGGCCGTGGCGGCGGCCGAGGCCGCTCAGCTCATTGGCATGCCAGAAGCGCGAATCCCGCTCGCGCAGGCCACCATCCACCTGGCCACCGCGCCTAAGTCGCCCTCGGTTATTTCTGCCATCACGCAGGCGCAAGCCGATGTAGCCGCCGGCAAGGTGGGCCACGTGCCACCGCACCTGCGCGATGGGCACTATGAGGGCGCCAAGCGGATGGGAAATGCCGTGGGCTATGTCTACCCCCACGATGATCCCCGCGGCGTTGTAGAGCAGCAGTACCTGCCCGATGAGCTGGAGGGCTCTGTGTACTATGAGCCGACCGATCATGGGGCTGAGAAGCGTGTTTATGACTATATAGGCCGCTTGCGCAGCATTATTCGTGGCAAGCGCGGCCCAGGCAAAAACGCTCGCCGGCCGCGCTGATCCCCACCGATGGGAAATCGCTGTGCAGCGAAGGGTAGAGTTGGGCGGGTTAGAAACTTCTTGATAGAAGATGAAAGCTCAGACAGTTAGGATTGTTGCTCGTGAAGACTCATGAGATCCGGGAACGGTTTACCCAGCACTTCGTCAATTCTGGTCACGAGGCAGTACCAAGCGCCTCGCTGATCCTGGATGACCCTAACCTGCTTTTCGTTAATGCCGGCATGGTTCCGTTTAAGCCCTACTTCCTAGGCCAGCAGAACCCGCCCTTTGCCAAGGGCCTTGCTACTTCCATCCAAAAGTGCGTGCGCACCTTGGACATTGATGAGGTGGGCATTACCACCCGCCACAACACCTTCTTCCAGATGGCCGGCAACTTCTCCTTTGGTCAGTACTTCAAGGAAGGCGCCATCACCAATGCGTGGACCTTGCTTACCGGCTCCGTTGAGGAGGGCGGCTTTGGCTTAGACCCAGAGCGCTTGTGGGTCACGGTTTACCTCGATGATGATGAGGCCGCCGATATTTGGCGCGACAAGATCGGCGTGCCTGAAGAGCGCATTCAGCGACTCGGCATGGAGGACAACTACTGGTCCATGGGTATCCCTGGCCCCTGTGGCCCGTGCTCCGAGATTTATTATGACCGCGGTCCTGAGTACGGCAAGGACGGCGGCCCGATTGCCGATGACAACCGCTACATGGAGATTTGGAACCTGGTCTTCATGCAAAATGAGCGCGGCGAGGGCATTGGCAAGGGCAACTTTGAGATCGTCGGCGAGCTGCCCAAGAAGAATATCGATACCGGCCTGGGCATCGAGCGCGTGGCCTGCATTCTGCAGGACGTAGACAACGTCTATGAAACGGACCTGCTGCGCCCAGTTATTGACGTAGCCGAGGAGCTTACCGGCGCCACCTATGGTGACAAGGCCTCCCACGAGGACAATATCCGCTTCCGCGTGGTAGCTGACCACTCCCGTACCGGCATGATGCTCATCCTGGATGGCGTGACCCCGGGCAACGAGGGCCGCGGATACATCCTGCGCCGCCTGCTGCGTCGCATTATCCGTTCCGCCAAGCTGCTGGGTGCTAAGGGCGCCACCATGGAGCGCTTCATGAATACGGTCATGGACACCATGACCCCGTCTTACCCGGAGATTGCAGACAACCGTGAGCGCATCCTGCGCGTTGCCGTGAATGAGGAAAAGGCCTTCCTGAAGACCCTCGAGTCCGGCACCCGCCTCTTCGATGATGCCGTCCAGGAGCTCAAGTCCACTTCCCGCGCGAAAACCGCAAAGGTCCTGCCGGGCGAGAAGGCCTTTGAGCTGCACGATACCTACGGTTTCCCCATCGACTTGACCTTGGAGATGGCCCAGGAGGCCGGCCTTGAGGTCGACATGGATGGCTTTAACGATGCCATGGGCGAGCAGCGCCGCCGCGCCAAGGCCGATAATCAGGCCAAGAAGCACGGCCACACTGACCTTTCCCTCTACCGCGACTGGGTGGACAATAACCCCACCGTCTTCACTGGCTTTGAGGAGCTTACTTCCGACGCCCGCGTGATCGGCCTCGTCCGCGGCGGCGAGAAAGTCGACCAGGTGCACGAGGGCGAGCAGGTTGAGGTCATCTTGGACCACACCCCGCTATACGCCGAAGCTGGCGGCCAGATGGCAGACCGCGGCCGCATCATGGCCGGCGAATCACTGCTGGAGGTCAACGACGTTCAAAAGATCGGTAAGAAGCTGTGGGTACACAAGGCTACGGTTACCGCCGGCGGTCTTGACTTGGGCATGTCCGTTGAGGCGGCCGTCGACGAGCAGTGGCGCCATGGTGCCACCCAGGCGCACTCCGCCACCCACCTCATTCACGCCGCACTGCGCCAGGTGCTTGGCCCCACCGCCGTGCAGGCCGGCTCCATGAACCGCCCGGGCTACCTGCGCTTTGACTTCAACTACACCGAGCAGCTCAGCCAGGCGCAGCTGGAGGAGATCGCTTTGATTACCAACCAGGCGATCGACTCCAACTTTGCCGTCAACACCATCGAGACCTCCCTGGAGGAGGCCAAGGCCATGGGCGCTATGGCACTATTCGGTGAGAACTACGGCAAGGAGGTCCGCGTAGTAGAAATCGGCGGACCGTTCTCCATCGAGCTCTGCGGCGGTACCCACGTTGGGTCCTCCGCTGAAATCGGACCGGTCTCTGTGCTGGGTGAGTCCTCCGTTGGCTCTGGTGCTCGCCGCATCGAGGCCTACTCCGGTTTGGATGCTTTCCGTTACTACTCCAAGGAGACCGCCTTGGTAGAAGGCGTTTCCCGCGAGCTCAAGGTGCAGACCGAGGATTTGCCGGAGCGCATCGCGCAGCTGTCTGAAAAGCTCAAGGCAGCGGAGAAGGAAATTGAAACCCTGCGCAAGCAACAGCTGGCTGCACGTGCCTCCGAGTTCGTCAGCGCGGCCAAGGACATCAATGGATTCAAGGTCATTGCGCTGACCTTGCCGGAAGGCACCACAGGTGGGGACCTGCGCACCGTTGCTACGGATCTGCGCAATCGCCTGCGCGAGGAAGAAGCTGTTATCGTCCTGGGTGCCGAGGATAAGGGCAAGTTCCCGTTCATCGCGGCGGCCACGGACAAGGCCGTTGGGCGCGGCGTGAAGTCCGGGGACATCGTCAAGCAGTTTGGCCAGTACGTCGACGGTCGTGGCGGCGGTAAGCCGGATATGGCTCAGGGCTCTGGTTCTACTGCGGCCGGTGCTGAGCGCGGCTTTGCAGCCGTCAAGGACATGCTCGAGTCCCTGTAGGAGTTCGACCGTGGCAAAAGTGGAACCAGATACCCCCGGAGTTGATGACCCGGGGCAGGGCCGCCGGCTCGCACTCGATGTCGGCACCGTGCGCATTGGCGTGGCAGTGTCCAATAGGGAAGCCACGCTTGCCACCCCAGTGGAGACCGTGCACCGGGAAACTGGGTTCAAGGACCGCGATAAGGGCGATATTGACCGCATCCTGGAACTCATTGATTCCTACGACGCAGTTGAGGTCATCGTAGGTCTGCCACGGGACCTGCAGGGAAATGGCTCAAAAAGCGTAAAACATGCTAAGGAAATTGTGTTTCGGATCCGCCGTCGGTTGAATCGAGATGCAAGTATAGATAAGGTTCCACCACCAGTACGTTTGGCTGATGAGCGTCTGACTACCGTGGCAGCAACCAGCGCGCTGCGCGCGTCCGGCGTGTCCGAGAAGAAGGGCCGTAAAGTCATCGACCAAGCAGCAGCGGTGGAGATATTGCAGACTTGGTTGGATGGGCGTGTGAGCGCGCTACGTTCCCATGATGCAATAGACCAGCCTTCAGACTCAGGAGACTAAAACACGTGAGCCGTAACCAAGAACGCCTCGGCCGATCGATGGAGCCGAAATACGTCAAGCGCCGCCAGCGCGGCATTGCCGTTGTCATTGCGTCGATCATCGTTATCCTTGGCGCCCTTATCTACATCGGATTCCGCCTCGGCAATACCTCCGCCGATTATGAAGGAACCGGCAACGGTACCACCCAGCTGGTGGAAGTGCCGGAAGGCTCGTCCATGTCCGAGCTCGGACCTGCATTGGTAGAGAAGAATGTGGTGAAGACGCAAGACGCTTTCGATTCTGCTGCGTCGATGAACCACAGCGCAAGCCAAATCCAGCCGGGCTTCTATCGACTGCAGGAAGAAATGAGCGCGGATGCAGCAGTCGAGGCACTGCTGGATGAGAATAACCGCGTGGACATGCTCGAGGTCCAAGGTGGCGCCACCTTGGAGGACGTCAAGGTTGTGGGCGGAGACGTTCGCTACGGCATTTACTCCCTGATTTCTGAGGTCAGCTGTAACGATGGCAACTGCCTGAAGAAGGAGGACCTGGAAAAGGTTGCGGCGGAAACCGACCCATCCGAGCTGGGCGCACCGGAGTGGGCCTTGGACGCTATCAACAAGCGCGGTAATGACCCCAAGCGCATTGAGGGCCTTATCGCCCCAGGCCAGTACGTCTTGGACCCCAATATGGAGGCCAAGGATATCCTCAAGGACCTCATCACCCGTTCCACCGAGCGCTACAACGAGACCAATATTGAGGAACGCGCCCAGGCTATCGGCTTGAGCCCTTATGAGCTACTCACCTCCGCTTCCTTGGTGGAGCGCGAGGCGCCGGCAGGCGAGTTCGACAAGGTTGCCCGCGTTATCCTCAACCGCTTGGACGAGCCAATGCGCCTGGAGTTTGACTCCACCGTGAACTACGGCTTGGAAGACGTAGAGCTGGCCACCACCGATGAGGCCCGTGAGGAGAAGACCCCGTGGAATACCTATGCGAAGGAGGGCCTACCGGATACCCCGATTGCTTCTCCTTCGGACGATGCAATCAAGGCCATGGAAGAGCCGGCCGAGGGCAACTGGAAGTTCTTCGTCACCGTGGACCAGGAGGGCACTACCGTCTTCTCCGATAGCTACGATGAGCACTTGGGCCGCGTCGATGACGCCATCCGCTCCGGCGTGCTTGACTCCAAGCGCGAAGGTGAGGGCGCTGGTTCCGGCAACGGCGACGCCGCTGCCGAGCAGCCCGCCCAGTAGAGTCGCGACAACCACAAAGAGGTAGAACACCATGCCACGTGCGGCGGTCCTTGGTAGCCCCATCAAGCACTCCTTGTCTCCGGTGCTTCACAATGCTGGCTACGAGGCCGCCGGACTGGCCGGTTGGGACTACACCCGCTGTGAAACATCGGCGGAGGGGCTGCCGGAATTGGTGGCGGCAAGCGACTCAGAGTTTGTTGGTTTCTCCGTGACCATGCCCGGCAAGTTTGCCGCCCTCCGCTTTGCGGACACCGTAAGTGACCGGGCCCAACTGATTGGCTCAGCAAATACCTTGGTGCGCAGGGCTGATGGTTGGTATGCGGACAATACCGATACCGAGGGCGTACGCGGCGCGCTCGCCGAACTCCTGGGGGATAGCCCAGTAGCTCATGCGCTGCTTATTGGTGCTGGGGGCACCGCTCGTCCCGCGTTGTGGGCGCTTTCCGAGCGCGGGGTGAAAAAGGTTACGGTCCTCAACCGTTCCGACCGTAGCGCCGAACTGTTGCCGCTCGCGCAGAACCTAGGGCTGGAACTTTCCTTTGTCAGTTTCGACGGGGACTTATCCGCGCTGGCTCGCGCCGTCGATGTCATTGTGTCCACGGTTCCAGCCGCGGCGGTGAAAGACTATGTCTTTGACCTCGCCCACGCACCGGTGCTGGACGTCATTTATGATCCCTGGCCTACACCGCTGACCACGTGCGCGGCGGCCAATGGGTACAAGACCGTCGGCGGGCATGTCATGCTCGCGTATCAAGCATTTAGCCAGTTCGAGCAGTTTACCGGGGTGGCTGCGCCGCGGGAAGAGATGCTCAAAGCATTGCACCAAGAGCTGCAGCGGCGGTCGCAGACGACTAAGTAGAAGGGGACGTCGGCAAGCGCGGGCTGTAACCCCGCGCAGCAGGAGCTGCAGACTTCGCCATGTAGACATTGGCGCGCAGCGCTTCCTCACGGTGGGCCTTAGAGTGATCCCCGTGTTGATACTCGGGGGACTTATCTATTGTTTATGGGCAGCAGCCTTGTCTTGGTGGGATATTCGGCAGCGCCGATTGCCAGACTGGCTGACGCTTCCAGCTGCGGTGCTCTCGCTTGCCGTTGCCAATTGGAGTGGGCTGTGGTGGCCGGGGATGTACCTCGTGCTGGGGCTGGCCCGTGCAGGTGTGGGTGGAGGCGACATAAAACTCGCCTGGCCCCTAGGAATGCTGGTGGGACATGTGGCCGGGTTTATGGGCGTGGTAGCGGCAAGCGGCTGTGCGTCCCTTCTGACTTTGGTCTGGTCTGCGTGTGTCGGACAGAAGAAGAGCCCGCACGGCCCTGCAATGTTGCTAGCGGCAACGGTCGTAATCGCATGTGCACACCCTCTTTGAGGGGGTGGAAGAATATTTTGCGGGGCCAAGTTGGTACTGGATTGGCCAGGCCGTGCGATAATACCCGCATGCTTCGTTGGACTACTGCAGGTGAATCGCACGGCCAAGCTCTAATTTCAATGCTGGAGCACATGCCCGCTGGGGTCCCCATTACCCGCGCCGATATCTCTCATCAGCTTTCCCGGCGCCGCCTAGGCTATGGCCGCGGTGCCCGTATGAAGTTTGAGGCTGATGAGGTCACCGTGCTGGGTGGAGTCCGCCACGGGCTTACCTTGGGTAGTCCCATCGCCATCATGATTGGCAATACGGAGTGGCCCAAGTGGACCACCATCATGTCGGCCGATCCGCTGGATATGGACGATGAAGAAACCATCAAGGCGATGAACTCCGGCCGCGGTGCCGCCTTGACGAGGCCGCGCCCTGGGCACGCGGACTTTGCCGGAATGGTGAAGTACCGCCACAGTGAAGCACGCCCCATCCTCGAGCGGTCCTCTGCGCGTGAGACGGCGGCGCGAGTGGCCGCAGCTACCGTTGCGCGTAACTTCCTGCGCGAGACCTTGGACGTCGAGGTTCTTTCCCACGTGATTTCCATTGGCGCTTCCGAGCCTTATGAGGGGCCTGCGCCAGCGTTCGCGGACATTGAGGCTATCGATGCCTCGCCGGTCCGCGCCTGCGATAAGGCGGCTGAAGCCTCCATGATCGCGGAAATTGAGGCCGCAAAGAAGCAGGGCGATACCTTGGGCGGCATCGTTGAGGTTGTGGTCGATGGCCTGCCTATCGGCCTGGGCTCGCATATTTCCGGCGATGACCGCTTGGATGCCCAATTGGCCAGCGCGTTGATGGGTATCCAGGCTATCAAGGGCGTGGAAATTGGCGATGGTTTTGCCGAGGCCCGTCGTCGCGGTTCCGCTGCCCACGATGAGATGGTGCGAACCGAAGAAGGCGTATCCCGCCTTAGCAACCGTGCAGGCGGACTCGAAGGCGGCATGACGAACGGTCAGCAGCTGCGCGTGCGGGCGGCGATGAAGCCGATTTCTACCGTTCCGCGTGCCTTGCGCACTATTGATATGGAATCCGGCGCTGAAGCTACTGCCATTCACCAGCGCTCCGATGTGTGCGCGGTTCCGGCGGCGGGCGTCGTTGCAGAAGCAATGGTTGCCCTCGTTCTTGCGCGCGCCGTGCTAGAAAAATTCGGTGGCGATAGCCTCGAAGAAACCTCCGCGGCCATCGCCGCGTATGATAAATACGTTTCGGACCGCCTTGCTTTTGACCAGGAGTAAGTTATGACCACCCCAACCGCCGTTACGGGCCTGCCCCGTCCACGTGTTGTTTTGGTTGGCCCGCCAGGTGCGGGTAAATCCACCATTGGCCGCCGCCTTTCCCACGCCTTGAGCTGCGAACTGGTGGATTCGGATCACCTTATTGAGCAGGCTAAGAATAAGCCGTGCGGGGAAATCTTTAGCGAGCTGGGTGAACCAGACTTTCGCGTGCTTGAAGCCGAGCACGTTGCTGCGGCACTGCGCACTGGTGGAGTCGTTAGCCTCGGCGGCGGGGCAGTGCTGACGGACTCCACCCGCGGGCTGCTGGAGCGCCATACCGTCATCTTTTTGGATATTTCCCCTGAAGAAGGTGCACGGCGGACGTCTGGGGATAGCAATCGGCCGGTTCTCGCAGCCGCAGATCCCCTCGAGCACTACCGCAACCTCGTGGAGGCGCGTCGCCCGTATTACCAGGAGGTAGCCGATTATCGGGTGCGCACCGATGCCCGGACCCCACAGCAGGTGGTGGGCGATATCCTCGGCTTTCTCGATACCCTGTAGATTCCCCGCCGCGCTAGCACTAGTCTCTCGCCCCACTGGCTCGGCGTCGAACGGAAAGGACCACCATGCCCAGTATTGCCGTTAATGGACCACAGCCCTATGAAGTTCGCATTGGCGCTGATCTCAACCGGGACATCGCGCGGCGCTGTGCGCAGATTGGTGCAGGCCAGGCTGGCATTATCTACCAGCCGCCGCTGCGTGCCGCGGCCGAGCGCCTAGCGGAACTCATTGCCGCTGAGGGGGTGGAGCCTACGCTTATCGACGTCCCCGATGCCGAGGCCGCCAAGCAACTCAGCGTCATCGGTGGCGTATGGGATCAGCTGGGGGAAAAGGGCTTTAACCGCCGTGACGTCATTATCGGCCTCGGCGGCGGCGCCACCACCGATTTGGCTGGGTTCGCTGCGGCTGGGTGGATGCGCGGCATCAAGGTCATTCAGGCGCCTACCACGCTATTGGCCATGGTTGATGCGGCCGTCGGCGGCAAAACCGGTATCAATACCGCAGCCGGCAAGAACCTCGTTGGCGCCTTTCATGAGCCAGATTCTGTGTTTGTGGATCTCGAGCGCCTGGATACCCTGCCCGCGGCAGAGATCATTGCTGGCTCGGCAGAAATCATCAAAACCGGATTCATCCATGACCCGGTGATCCTTGAACGCTATGACAGTGACCCCGGCGCATGCGTGGACCCGCAGGGCTTCCTTCCAGAACTTATTGCGCGCTCCATCGCGGTCAAGGCCGCGGTGGTGGGCGAGGACCTCAAAGAATCGGGCCTGCGGGAAACGCTCAACTACGGCCACACCTTTGGCCATGCGGTGGAGCGCCATGAACAGTATCAGTGGCGCCATGGCAACGCGGTGGCCGTGGGCATGATGTTCATCGCCCACCTGGCGCATGAGCGCGGCCTCATTGACGCAGAGCTGGTGGAAAAGCACCGCCGGATTCTTGACAGCATTGGGCTGCCGACCACGTATAGGCCGGGCCAGTTCAGGGACCTGTATGAGGCAATGACCCACGATAAGAAGAACCGCGACGGAATGATTCGCTTTGTAGCCTTGACTGGGGTGGGCGAGACCACCCGTCTCGAGGGGCCCAGCACGGAAGAGCTAGAGGCGGCCTACGCCGCGATTTCGGAGTAGAAAATGAAGATTATTGTCCTCAACGGCCCGAACTTGAACCGCTTGGGAAAACGCCAGCCGGATGTCTACGGCTCCACCACCTTGGCTGACGTAGAGCAAATGATTGCCTCGCGCGCTGCCTCGCACGGTGCAGAAGTAGAGTGCTTTCAGTCCAACCATGAGGGCGAGCTCATTGAGAAGGTGCATGCCGCCGCGGATGCGGGCCACCCAGTAATTATCAACCCCGGCGGTTTTACTCATACCTCAGTGGCCCTGCGGGATGCCCTGGCAGAGGTAGCCGATGGCGCCGGATTCGTAGAGGTGCATATTTCTAATGTGCATGCGCGCGAGCCCTTCCGCCATCACTCCTATCTCAGCCCTATCGCCCGCGGCGTCATCGCCGGGTTGGGTGTCTTCGGCTACCTGGCGGCAGTGGATTACCTCTGCCAATAGGCCCCCACGAACGGGCTGTGCGGCAGCTGGCTAGAAAGAAATCCGCTCAACTGCGGTGGCGGGGTCGATATACTGGGTGAATACTTTCTACACCGCAGTCGACCCAAAAGGATGAAATCATGGCTTTGGCAGATACCCGTTTTAGTGACCGGCGCCGCAAACTTGCCGCGGAACTAGCCGGCCAGCGCATCGATGCCGTGCTGGTCACCCACCTCACGCACGTGCGCTACCTTTCGGGATTCTCCGGCTCGAATGGCGGGCTATTGCTGCGCAAGGACCTTACCGCGCAGGTTGCTACCGACGGCCGGTACACCACGCAAATTGCCCGCGAGGTTCCCGATCTGGAGGCTATCCAGGGCCGCGTGGTAGGAAAGGTGCTCCTGCAGCAGTTTGCCGATGTTGAGGGGCCGGTTCGAGTTGGTTTTGAAGCCGACTACCTCTCGGTCTCTGAGCTGAAGGACTTAGAAGAGTCCGCCCCGGAGTCGGTTACCTTGGTTCCCATCGCCGGGGTCATTGAAAAAATTCGCTTGGTCAAGGATTCGATCGAGCTAGAAAAGCTGGAAGAGATTGCTGCGCTGGCTAATCAGGCGCTGGAGGATCTGCTCGCCGCCGGTGAGTTGCGTGCCGGCCGCACCGAGCGCCAGGTGGCTGCCGATTTGGAATATCGGATGCGCATGCTCGGCTCGGAGAGAGTGAGCTTCGATACCATCGTGGCTTCCGGTCCGAACTCTGCGATGCCGCACCATGGTGCTGATGACCGGATCATCGAGGACGGCGACCTCGTAACCATCGATTTTGGTGCGCACCTGCGCGGGTTCAACTCCGATTGCACCCGCACCTACGTCGTGGGCACGGCGAATGATTTTGCGAAGGAAATCTATGATGTGGTGCTCCGCGCCCAAAAGGCAGGCGTGGCAGCGTCGGTGCCGAGCGCTAAGCTTGCCGACGTCGACGCCGCCTGCCGCGATGTCATCTCCGCCGCCGGCTATGGCGACTACTTTGTGCATTCGACGGGCCACGGCGTGGGCCTAGACGTCCACGAAGCCCCGTTTGCGGCACAGACCGGTAAGGGCGAGCTTGCCGCCGGCATGACCCTGACCATCGAGCCGGGAATCTATGTGCCGGGCAAAGGCGGCGTGCGCATCGAAGATACCCTCATCATTACCGATGGCGCACCGAAGATCATTACCGCCGCGACGAAGGAATTTACTGAACTGCCCGCTTAGTGGGCCAGCACCTTGGAGTTAAGCAGCTGGGCGACATTGCGGTTGCCCAGGTGCGTGAGGTGATTAAAGAGGTTGTGCGGTACGGAGTACTCCCACTTGCCGGAAATCCAGCGGGAGCTGTCCGGCGCGCACATGCCGTGATCAATGGAGTCGGCGCGTAGGTCGTAATACTGCACGCCGTTTGCGCGGGCTGCCTTGTACATTGCGCTATTGACCTGGTCCTCACCGGTGCGAACCAGGCCCGCGTAGTCCATGTTGAACCCGGCTTCAGAGGAGCCCGGTGCGGAGGTGCGCAGCGGGCATACCGCGCCATTGCGGGCGGAGATAGCGGGATAGCCTACAACGGTGATGCGGGCATTCGGGGCGGCGTGGCGAATCCGCTGGATCGAATGCTTCATGCCGTCGTAGTAGGGATTGGAAGAAGAAAGAGATGGGCGCACGATTTCCTGGAAATCATTGGCGCCAAACTGAATCAAAACGTTCTTCGTTTCGCCATTGAGATCATTATTAGCAATGGCTCCGTTGATCTGCTCATCGAAGTCCTTACGGTGCGATTGGCCGGCGGCCTTTGCCGCAGAGCAGGCGTAGTTGGCTATGTGCTGACCAGAAACCCGCCCCAATTCGCGGCCAACATTACTCTGACCCTGCGGGCAACCCTGTGGGGACGGCACGCCCGGGGCGTCTTCGATGCCGTGGGTGGCAGACGATAGCGTAGTGCCCGCCGAAGGGGACAGGCTCGAGGTCGTGCCAACTTGGCCATAGGTTGGGTTGGCAAAGACAGAATCGCCGAACATCACGGTCTGGGCGTCTGCTGCCATGGCCTGCGGGGCGGAGAGTGCTGCTAGGGCTGCGCCAGTAGCGGTAGCCGCGGCGTAGAGCTGCTTGAGAGGCATCGCAAAAATCCTTGGTAGGTATGTGAAAAATCAATTAAGCAAAGCCTTATCGTACAGCGAGTTATTGCTGGTTAAAAACCTTTGATTGCTTGCGTGTCTGACGGTTTAGGGCAGGCGATGGGCCCCGAAAGGCACCCCGCTGTCAACTGTGGGGAAGAAATGGGGGACCGGTAATACCCCAAGGGGCAGTTGTCCGGTAGGCTTAAACATTGTTTTCAACCTTTAGTCCACAATTTTCGGGAGTTTAACCGCAATGGCTGATACTACTGATTTCAAGAACGGGCTCGTTCTGAAGATCGACAACAAACTGATGCAGATCGTTGAGTTCCAGCACGTGAAGCCGGGCAAGGGCCCAGCCTTCGTGCGTACCAAGCTCAAGGATGTTGTCTCCGGTAAGACCGTGGACAAGACCTGGAATGCTGGCGTTAAGGTAGAGACCGCTACCGTGGACCGCCGCGATATGACCTACCTGTACAACGATGGCACCAGCTACGTTGTTATGGATGAAAAGACCTTCGAGCAGTACGAGCTCCCGCCGGAGAAGTTCGGCGATGCCGCTCGCTTCCTGCTGGAAAACATGCGCGTTCAGGTTTCCTTCTATGAGGATGAGGCACTCTTTGCAGAACTGCCTATCTCCGTAGACCTTAAGGTCGAGCACACCGAGCCTGGCCTGCAGGGTGACCGTTCTTCCGGCGGCACCAAGCCCGCCACCCTGGAAACCGGCGCTGAGATCCAGGTTCCGCTGTTCATCGAGATCGGCAACGTTCTCAAGATTGATACCCGTACCGGCGAGTACCTCTCTCGCGTTAACAACTAGGGCATCTGACCGTGTCTGATAACACCCCTAAGCGCGATATCAACTACAAGCGGCACACCGCGCGGTACCGCGCACGTCGTCGTGCCGCCGATATCCTCTACGAAGCAGAAAATAGGGACGTTGACCCCGTTGCCATCGTGGAGGATCGCATCGCCTTGGCACGTGAGGATCGCAACGCGGTAGCACCTGTCGCCGAATACACGCAGGTGATTGTCAAGGGCGTAGCCGAAGAGTTGGATGCCATCGATGACACCATCTCTCGCTTCCTTGCCGAGGACTGGGAACTGCACCGCATTCCGGCCGTTGACCGTGCGATCCTGCGCCTGTCGGTATGGGAGCTGCTGTTCAACCCGGATATTCCCACCGCTACTGCGGTCGTGGAAGGCGTGGAGATTGCCTCCCAGTATTCCAACGATCAAGCGGCGCCATACATTCACGCTGTGTTGGATGACGTTGCACAATCCCGTTCTGCGGAAAACCCGATGTCCGCAGAACACCAAGGCAGCGATGGGGACGCGGATGGCGAAGATTCGACCGACGAGGAGCCGGTAGGCTCCGAGAACGCGGATGATGCGGCCGAGGATACCTCCGCATCCACCGCTTCGGACGCTGCTGCAGGAGCCGACGACTCGGCTGTAGCAGACGGTTCTGCGCAGCAGGACCCCACTGCGGAATAGTCAGGTTTAGACTGGCCCGCATACTTAAACCGCCCGCCCAGCTCGATGGTGAAGAGCTGTGGCGGGCGGTATTTTCATGCCCAAGACCGTGCCAATCGACGCTCATCCTCGCGTCTCCGTGTGCCCAGTATGGCCAAAAGCAAAAAGAACTCTCCCCGTTACCCTTGCGCCGTTGTTAGGGCAGAAGGAGAGGGGGAGAGCAGTGAATTCTAGAGCGGCTTAGCTCTGCGGGGCGTTGCTTGCGGCGGCGTCGCCAGATCCGGCATTGGCTGCGGTCTCGGAGCCAAGCTTGGCCATCTCTTCGGCGGCAGAAACCATGGCATCCTGGCCGCGGATGACGCCATCTACGGCGGTCTTCAGGGCAGCCTGCAGCTGCTCGTCGGTCATGCCGGCGGCGGCAGGGATATCGCGCTCGGTGCGCACCACGAGCATGTCATCGTGCTCCGAGATAACTGCGCGGGCGCCGAAGGCTACGGAGTTGATCTGGTTAGCCGCGAGGAAGAGGCCGGCGTCGGCCTTGGAATAGGCGGCGTCGGTAGGCACATCGCAGCGGACAATAACCACGGAATCGAGAACCGCGAACATGGTGGGCAGGCCGTTGAGGTTGGCGGTGGCCGCCTCAATATCGCTGTCCATCTTGGTCAATTCGATGTCGAAGGTGCGCATGGCCGCGACAACGCGGTCAAGGGTGATCTCCGGCAGATTGTTTTCGGTAGAGGCATTAGTCATGGTTGTGCTCCTCCCAAGTCACGAGCTGTGGGTAGTGTTCTTCCACGAAGGCGAAGGACTGCAGCATAGAATCCAGCGTGGACATCACGAAGGCGCCGATCTGATTGCGGGACAAACCGTGGGCAATATTGATCTCGCGCACGCCGGAGACGGCGAGGTTATTCTCGGCAGACTCAAAGAAGCGCAGGGTCGGCGCGAAGTGCTGCTGGTTCCACTGGTTGAGCACCGTTAACAGGGTTGGGCCCTCAGAAGAAGGTACATTGCCGCGCCACACGGAATCCGCCACGAGCACGTCATCGCGCACCTGCATGGCGATGGCGACGTTGGAGAAACCCGTGCGCAGGATCTGCACGGTTTCTTCCTCGCTCACTGGCTGCTCTTCGAGGCGGTATTCCAGGTTCTCAGATGCAAAGATCTCGCCGATGCGCTCGAGAGTTACGGGCTCTACCGGCGTATCGGGATACTGGGTTGGTTCTTCAGACACTTAAGTAGTCTCAATCCATGTACTAATCGGGGATAAAGGTCAACCTTTGCTAGTTTACCTAAGTTCTTATCTAGTTACTGGGACTCCATAGGCGCTCGCCGCCAAGTTCGTGGGCGAGAGCAGTGTCGATCGTGGGGTAGCGGAACGTATGCCCGATTTTGTGTAGAACCGTGGGGCTTACGCGTTGTTGCGCCAAGGCCAACTCTTGGGCGCCTTCCTTGCCCAGCAAGATTGCGGGACCGAAGGGCGGAACGGGGAGCAATGCCGGACGGTGTAGTTCGGCACCAAGGGCTTTGACGAAGTCCTTATTGAGCACCGGGTTAGGCGAGGCCGCATTGACCGGGCCTTCCAGCGAATCGTCCACGATGGCGCGGAAGTAGGCATCCGTCAGGTCATCGAGGGCGACCCAGCTGAACCAGAACTCACCGTCGCCGAAGGGGCCGCCTAGGCCGGTAGAGAAGAGGGCGCGCAGCAGTGGCAGGAGGCCGGAACCGCCCGACATGGCGATGCCGGTACGAATATTGACCACGCGGGTGCCCGCGGCGCGGGCGGGCTCGCAGGCGCGCTCCCAGTCGACTACGACGTCTGCGAGGAAGCCCTCGCCAGGTGCGGAGTCTTCGGTGAGAATCTCATCGCCGCGGTCGGAGCCGTAGTAGCCCACGGCAGAGGCGCAAACCATGGTGCGGACGGAATCCGTGGTGCCCGCTAGACGGGCTAGGCGCTCGGTGGGGCCAACGCGGGAATCGCGGATGGCGGCCTTGTGCTCGTCATTGAAGCGGCCGAAGATGGGCTCGCCCGCCAGGTGGACGAGGACGTCGACGCCGCGCAGGAGGTCGGGATCGGGCTGCTCCGGGCGCCAGGTGCGCTGACCTTTGCTGGCCGTGCCGCGCACGAGCTGGATCACCGTGTGCCCGGCGGTGCGCAGTTGTGCGGTGAGCGCTGCGCCCACGCTGCCGCGGGAGCCGGTCATGGCGATGGTTAGTGGTTGGGTGTTTAAGGAGGCGTCGGCAAGCCGCTGGAGAAAGGAAAGATCCTCAATGAGCTGGTGCTGTCGATAAGCAAAGACCGATTCCAGTGCCGCCGAAGGGATGCGGGTAGTAACTTCATCGCGTACGAGCGTGCCGTCCGGGTGATCCGCAAAGGTGTGATGGTGTTGCCATGTGGCAAATTTGCGAATGGGGGAGTTTACGCACACATCGGTGAACTCATAGCCCTCGCGGTACTGGGAAAGTCTATGCTGCGCGGTCCAGCGCAGGCCTCCCGGAAGGCCCAGGATGGAGGTGCCATCGCCCAGATTCTCTGCCTGCTGGATGGGCTTCATGAATGCAAAGGGGGCGTTCAGACGGGTTAAAGCGCCTTGGCGGGTATGCCATTGCCAGACCTGCTCGCGCGGGGCGGGGACTATGTGTTCGGCGGAAAAACTCACTGTGTGAAGTGCCTCCTTCTTTTCGCCCTCACCCAAATGGTGGGGAAGGTGCTAGAGTATCTTGTGTCTAACAGCATAGACATTTTTGAGACCATCAACCGGCATCCTTTAAAGACCGCACCGTGAGGCGGGGAAGGAGGTCACGATGAGTGGAACTGACGCTACCGCGAACAAGCTAGAGCTTTTAAGCTCCGATGATGTTTCGCGTACCGTTGCACGCATCGCGCACCAGATCATTGAAAAAACGGCGCTCGATTCCGCGGACGCACCGCGGGTCATTCTGCTTGGCATTCCCTCTGGTGGCGTGCCCCTTGCTCAGCGCCTAGCGCACAAGATTGAAGAATTTTCCGGGGTTGCAGTCCCATGGGGCTCCCTCGATATCACTCTCTACCGCGATGACCTGCTAGGAAAGCCGCATCGCGCACTCCAACCGACGACCATTCCCACCGGTGGCATCGATAGCGCCACTGTTATTTTGGTCGATGATGTGCTGTATTCCGGCCGCACTATCCGCGCCGCCTTGGACGCGTTGAGTGACGTAGGCCGTCCGGACATCATTCAGCTGGCCGTCCTGGTAGATCGCGGCCACCGCGAGGTTCCTATCCGCGCCGATTATGTGGGTAAGAATCTGCCCACCGCGCGAGAAGAAGATGTCACCGTATACAACAGCGAGATTGACGGCCGGGATGCGGTCGTATTGACCCGAGCCGCCGCTACTACTAGTGGAGCTGGCTCTGAAACGGGGGAGGCATAACCATGAAGCACCTCATCGATATGGCAGAGCTGGACCGAAGCGAAATTATCGGTCTAATGGATGAAGCGGATCGCTTCCGCGAGGCCCTCGAAGGCCGCGAGGTAAAGAAGCTGCCGACCCTGCGGGGCCGGACCATTTATACCCTCTTTTATGAAAACTCCACCCGCACCCGCTCTTCCTTTGAAACGGCCGGCAAGTGGATGTCCGCGGACGTCATTAACCTGTCCGCCTCTACCTCCTCGGTAAAGAAGGGCGAGTCCCTGAAGGATACGGGCCTTACCTTGGCCGCCATCGGCGCCGATGCGATCATCATGCGCCACCCTTCCTCTGGTGCGCCGCAGCAGCTGGCCCAGTGGGTAGCCCCTAACGGCAAGGGACCTTCAGTGATCAACGCGGGCGACGGCGCGCACCAGCACCCAACGCAGGCGCTTCTCGACGCCGTCACGATGCGCCAGCGCCTGGGACTGCACAGTGACGAAGGCTTTGCCGGCCTGAAGGTAAAGATTGTGGGCGATTGCCTGCACTCGCGCGTCGTGCGCTCCAACGTAGATTTGCTTAACACTCTCGGCGCTGAGGTAACTCTCGTGGGCCCAGCCACCCTCATGCCCTTTGGGGTAGAGAATTGGCCGGTGCGTGTGTCGTATGACTTTGATGCGGAAGTCGCAGACGCCGATGTCATCATGATGCTGCGCGTGCAGCAAGAGCGCATGAATGGCGGCTTTTTCCCCTCCCACCGCGAATACGCCAACCTCTTTGGTCTGTCTAAAGACCGCGCGGCGGCCATGCACAAGGACGCCATCGTCATGCACCCAGGCCCGATGCTGCGCGGCATGGAGATTAACTATGGCGTCGCAGATTTGGACAAAACTGCGGTCCTACAGCAGGTACACAACGGTGTACACGCCCGCATGGCGGTGCTGTTTACCCTGCTGACCAATGGCGGAAACGCCGGCATCTAAAACCGCGGCCCACACTCAACTATAGGGAGAGACAATGACTACTTACCCGGAAACCGGTCGCCTTTCCGCGCCGGCGGAATCCCCACTGGTGATTAAGAATGTGCGCCTCTACGGCGAAGGTGAGCCCACCGATGTCGTGGTCAAGGACGGCATCATCGCTGCCATCGGCGCCACGGCAGAAGCCGAGGATGCACAGGTCATCGACGGCCAGGGCAACGTGCTCTTGCCAGGTCTGGTGGATATGCACGTGCACCTGCGCGAGCCTGGTCGCGAGGATACCGAGACCATCGAGACCGGCTCCAAGGCTGCCGCCAAAGGCGGTTTCACTGCAGTGTTCACCATGGCTAATACCAACCCAGTGACCGACCAGCCGATCATCGCTGAGTCCGTATGGGCCAAGTCCCAAGCACTGGCGCTGTGCGACGTCCACCCGGTGGGCTCCATTACCAAGGGCTTGGAAGGCAAGACCCTTACAGAGTTCGGCATGATGGCTCGTTCGGACGCCAAGGTGCGCATGTTCTCCGATGACGGCAAGTGCGTCCAGGATCCGCAGCTAATGCGTCGTGCTTTGGAATACGCCAAGGGCATGGACGTGCTGCTGGCTCAGCACGCCGAGGATGACCGCATGACCGGCGGCGCTTCCGCCCATGAAGGCGAGACCGCGGCCAGGCTCGGCCTGCGCGGCTGGCCGCGCGTGGCCGAGGAATCCATCGTGGCCCGCGACGCCCTATTGGCGCGCGACTACGGCAACCGCGTGCACATCTGCCACGCCTCGACCCAGGGCACCGTGGAGCTGCTGAAGTGGGCGAAGGAGCAGGATATTCCTCTCACCGCCGAGGTAACCCCGCACCACCTATTGATGACCGATGACAAGCTGCGCACCTACGATGGCCTCTTCCGCGTCAACCCGCCGCTGCGCGAACAGCGCGATACCGAGGCGCTGCGCGAGGCGCTGCTCAACGGCACCATCGACTGCGTTGCCACCGACCACGCCCCGCACGGCTCCGAAGACAAGTGCGTGGAGTTTGAAAACGCCCGCCCTGGCATGTTGGGACTGGAATCTTCCTTGGCTGTCATCGCCAAGATTTTCGTCGAGACCGGCCTGGCCGATTGGCGCTTTGTCGCCCGCGTGATGTCCGAGCGCCCCGCAGAAATCACCCGCCTGCCGGGCCATGGCCGCCCCATCGCGGAGGGCGAGCCAGCTAACTTGACCATCGTGGACCCAGACCACCACTGGGTTTCTGATTCCGCCAAGCTGGCCTCCAAGTCCGAAAACAACCCGTACGCTGGCGAAGAATTTGGCGCCCGTGTTACCCACACCATTTTGCGAGGTGCCGTCACTTTTGACTTGGCAGCCTCCGAAGAAGACTAACCTTGCACACTGAGACCACCTATATGGCAGAGAAAGGCCACGACGTGACTGATAGAACCCCAGCAATCCTCGTTCTCGCGGACGGGCGTACCTTCCGCGGTTATGGCTTTGGCGCCACCGGCACCACCTTGGGCGAGGCCGTATTCACCACGGCGATGACCGGCTACCAGGAGACCATGACGGACCCGTCTTACCACCGCCAGATTGTGGTTTCCGCAGCGCCGCACATTGGCAATACCGGTTGGAACGACGAGGACAATGAGTCCCACGGCAACCACATCTGGGTTGCGGGCCTCGTCATCCGCGACCTCGCGCAGCGCGTATCCAACTGGCGTGCAGAGCGCAGCCTGAGCGAAGAGATGGAAAAGCAGGGTGTCATTGGCATCCGCGGCATCGATACCCGCACCTTGGTTCGCCACCTGCGCAACTACGGCTCCATTGCCGCCGGCCTGTTCTCCGGCGAAGATGCAAAGCGCCCGGTCGAGGAGTTGCTCAAGGAAGTTAAGTCCCAGGACTCCATGGAAGGCGCCGACCTAGCCGCAGAGGTATCTACCGACGAGCCGTACACGGTCGAGGCCGTAGGGGAGAAGAAGTACACCGTCGTTGCCTTCGACATGGGCGTGAAGACCGCAACCCCGCGCCACTTTTCCCAGCGCGGCATCGAAACCATCGTCGTGCCCGCAAATACCTCCTTTGACAAGGTGAAGTCCTATAACCCGGATGGCGTCTTCGTCTCCAACGGCCCGGGCGACCCGGCTACCGCCGATGAAATGGTGGGCATCATCAAGCAGGTGCTCGAAGCCAAGATTCCGTTCTTCGGCATTTGCTTTGGCAACCAGCTCCTGGGCCGCGCGCTTGGCCTGGACACCTACAAGATGAAGTTCGGCCACCGTGGCATCAACGTGCCGGTGCGCAATAACGTGACCGGCAAGATTGATATCACCTCTCAGAATCACGGCTTCGCGCTGAAGGCTCCGGAAGGCTATGACCTCAACAGCAAGGACGCCGAGTTCGCTACCGATTTCGGTCCCGCGCAGGTCACCCACATCTGCCTCAACGACGACACTGTCGAGGGCGTGGCATTGCGCAACGGCATGGCCTACTCCGTGCAGTATCACCCAGAATCCGCGGCCGGCCCGCACGATGCCAACCCGCTATTTGATCAGTTTGAAGAACTGATGGCTAACCACACCCCAAATAAGTAGACAACCAGGAAAAGGAAGAATAACTATGCCAAAGCGCAACGACATCAACCACGTCCTGGTCATCGGCTCCGGCCCGATCGTCATCGGCCAGGCTTGTGAGTTCGACTACTCCGGTACCCAGGCCTGCCGCGTGCTCAAGGAGGAGGGCCTGCGCGTAACGCTGGTCAACTCCAACCCGGCCACCATCATGACCGACCCTGAGTTTGCGGACCACACCTACGTGGAGCCCATTGAGCCGGAATACATCGAAAAGATTCTGGTCAAGGAGCGCGAAGAGGGACACCCCATCGACGCCGTGCTGGCTACCCTGGGCGGCCAGACCGCGCTGAACGCCGCTGTTCAGCTCGACCGCCAAGGAATTTTGGACAAGTACGGCATCGAGCTCATCGGCGCCGATATTGACGCCATCGAGCGCGGCGAGGACCGCCAGAAGTTCAAGGACATCGTAGCCTCCATCGGCGGTGAGTCCGCCCGCTCCGCTGTGTGCCACAACATGGATGAGGTCCACGAGACCGTCGATAAGCTCGGCCTGCCCGTCGTAGTCCGCCCCTCCTTCACCATGGGTGGCTTGGGCTCCGGTCTGGCCTTCAATAATGAGGACCTGGACCGCATTGCCGGCGGCGGCTTGGCCGCGTCCCCTGAGGCCAACGTGCTCATTGAGGAATCCATCCTGGGCTGGAAGGAATACGAGCTCGAGCTCATGCGCGATGGCGATGACAACGTCGTGGTCGTTGCCTCCATCGAAAACGTCGATGCCCTAGGCGTGCACACCGGCGATTCCGTCACCGTCGCCCCGGCGCTGACGCTTACTGACCGTGAGTTCCAGAAGATGCGTGACTTGGGCATTGCCATCATCCGCGAGGTCGGCGTCGATACTGGCGGCTGTAATATCCAGTTCGCGGTTAACCCGGAAGACGGCCGCATCATCGTCATCGAGATGAACCCGCGCGTGTCCCGTTCCTCCGCACTGGCCTCCAAGGCCACCGGTTTCCCGATTGCCAAGCTGGCGGCCAAGCTCGCCATTGGCTACACCTTGGACGAGGTACAAAACGACATCACCGGCGAGACCAAGGCAGCCTTCGAGCCGACCCTGGACTACGTCATTGTCAAGGCCCCACGCTTTGCTTTTGAGAAGTTCCCAGGTGCTGACGACACCTTGACCACCACCATGAAGTCCGTGGGCGAGGCCATGGGCATCGGTCGTAACTACATCGCGGGCCTGAACAAGGTCATGCGTTCTTTGGAAAACAAGCCCAATGGCTTCTGGACCAAGCCGGATGAGTACTTCGCCGGCGAGCGTGCCACCGACCTGCAGGCCGTGCTCAAGGATCTGGAGCGCCCAACCGAGGGCCGCATGTACGACATCGAGCTGGCCCTTCGCCTTGGAGCCTCTGTGGACGAGGTCCACGAGGCTTCCGGCGTTGACCCATGGTTCATCGCTGAGCTGGCCACGTTGGTGGCCTTCCGCCAGGAGCTTATCGACGCCCCAGTGCTCACCGAGGAGCTGCTGCGCGAGGCCAAGGTCTTTGGGCTTTCCGACGCCCAGATTGCCGCCCTTCGCCCCGAATTCAACGGCGAGGATGGCGTACGCAGCCTGCGCTGGCGCATGGGCATTCGCCCCGTGTACAAGACCGTAGATACCTGTGCCGGCGAATTCGAGGCACAAACCCCGTACCACTACAGCTCCTATGAGCTCGACCCGGATGCCGAGACCGAGGTTCGCCCGGCACCGGAAGGCTCTAAGGGCAAGGTCATCATTTTGGGCTCCGGACCGAACCGCATTGGTCAAGGTATCGAGTTTGACTACTCCTGTGTTCACGCGGCCCTTGAGCTTTCGGAGCAGGGCTATGAGACCGTCATGGTCAACTGCAACCCGGAGACCGTCTCCACCGACTATGACACCGCAGACCGCCTCTACTTCGAGCCGCTGACCTTCGAGGACGTTATGGAGGTCTACCACGCGGAGGCCGCTTCCGGTGACGTCGCCGGTGTGATTGTCCAGCTAGGTGGCCAGACTCCGCTGGGCCTCGCTGCCCGCCTGGAGGAGGCAGGCGTTCCGGTTGTGGGCACCAGCCCCGCAGCTATCGACTCTGCCGAGGACCGCGGCGAATTTGGCAAGGTCCTCGATGAGGCAGAATTGGCAGCACCGGAATACGGCACCGCCACCTCCTTCGCGGAGGCCCGCGAGGTTGCTTCCTCCATCGGCTACCCAGTACTGGTTCGTCCGTCCTACGTGCTGGGCGGCCGCGGTATGGAAATCGTCTACGACGAAAAGGCGCTGGAAGACTACATCGAGCGTGCCACCGAGCTGTCTCCGGACCACCCGGTTCTGGTGGACCGCTTCCTGGATTCCGCCATCGAGATTGACGTTGATGCACTGTGCGACGGCAACGAGGTCTACCTGGGCGGCGTCATGGAGCACATCGAGGAGGCCGGTATTCACTCCGGTGACTCCTCCTGTGCTCTGCCACCGATGACGCTCGGACCCGAGGACATTGAAAAGGTCCGCACGTCCACCCGCTTGCTCGCCGAGGGCATTGGCGTCAAGGGCCTGATGAACGTCCAGTTCGCCTTGAAGGATGACATCCTCTACGTCATCGAGGCCAACCCACGTGCTTCCCGTACCGTGCCGTTCGTCTCCAAGGCCACCGGCGTACCACTGGCAAAGGCAGCTTCTCGCGTCATGATGGGCTCGAGCATCGCCGACCTGCGCGCCGAAGGCATGATTCCTTCCGAATACGACGGTGGTTCTTTGCCGCTGGAGCACCCGATTGCCGTCAAGGAAGCAGTCTTGCCATTCAACCGCTTCCGCCGTCCCGATGGCAGCCTGCTCGATACGCTGCTCTCGCCAGAGATGAAGTCCACCGGTGAGATCATGGGCTTGGCTACCAACTTTGGCGCGGCCTATGCCAAGGGCGAAATTGCAGCCTTCGCCGTGCCGCCCACGGAGGGCACCGTCTTCGTTTCTGTTGCCAACCGCGACAAGCGCACCCTGATCTTCCCGATTCAGCGCCTGGCCAACATGGGCTACAACATCGTCGCTACCGCCGGCACCGCCCAGATGCTGCGCCGCAACGGTATCGAGTGCGAGGTTGCCGCCAAGGTCTCTGAGGCCAAGGAAGGCGAAGAGTCCATCGTGGATAAGATTTTCAACGGCGAAATCGACTGGATTCTTAATACTCCAGCTGGCTCCGCCGGTGCCCGCCACGATGGCTACGATATCCGCGCCGCCGCCGTACACATGGAGATCCCACTGGTGACCACCGTGCAGGGTGTAACCGCAGCTGTTCAGGGCATCGAAGCTATGCGCATTGGCAACCTGCAGGTACGCGCACTCCAGGAGCTTGAGCATGGCCCACAGCACTAAAGGATTTGGCGAGCGGCTAGAAGAAGCCGGTCAGGAACGTGGGCGCCTGTGCGTTGGCATCGACCCACACCCATATCTCTTGGACAAGTGGGGACTGGAGCCTACCGCTGAAGGTCTGCGGACCTTTAGCATGCGCTGCGTTGAAGCCTTTAGCGATACCGCCGCCTTGGTAAAACCACAGGTTGCCTTCTTTGAGCGCTTTGGCTCCCAGGGCTTTGCGGTCCTAGAAGAAGTCCTGGCTTCCCTGCGGGAAGCGGGGTGCCTTACTGTTGCCGATGCCAAGCGCGGCGATATTGGCTCCACCATGGCCGGCTATGCAGATGCGTGGCTCGGCGATAGTTCGCCGCTGCGCGCAGACTCCGTGACAGTGTCCCCCTATCTAGGCGTTGGCGCCTTGGGGCCGGTATTCACCAAGGCCGAAGAAACCGGCCGCGGTGTATTCGTCCTGGCGGCTACCTCCAACCCGGAGGCACGTGCCATCCAATCGGTCCCGGTGGGCGAGGAGAGCACCATCGCTCAAGGCGTCGTCGATGAATGCGCCGCGTTCAATGTCGAGGCGCACAAGTCTGGCAAGCCGGGCGATGTCGGCGTAGTCGTCGGCGCTACGTTGGACAATCCGCCGCGCCTCGATGCGCTCAATGGTCCGGTTCTTCTGCCCGGCGTTGGCGCCCAGGGCGCTGGCCCAAAGCAGGTGAACGGCATTGTTTCTGCTCATCCATCGCTGGGATTCGCCAATGTGTCTCGAGCAGTACTCGAGCAAGGTCCTGGTGTCGCTGACCTGCGCAAAGCGGTTGCTCAGGTAGTGGCAGAGTTCCGGGACTAATAGGGGCGGCGCGGCTGATTAACAGCCGCGCCGTTTACCTGGTACTTTGTTTAAGGTATGTGCGGTGACGTGCTAAAATAGGCGTGCTTTTGGACCCGTTAATCGTCACCGTTCAATGAGCAGTGCTAGGATTACCAGAAGTCGGTTTGCTCGAAGGTTATTAATAACTTTCCGCGGTGTATTAACTGCGTTAGGCAACCGTAATCTGGTACCAAGTACTAGACGTAACAGAATCAATCTAATGAATCGGAGGAAACCCGTGGCCCTTCCAAAGTTGACTGATGAGCAGCGCAAGGAAGCTCTCGCAAAGGCCGCTGAGGCCCGCAAGGCTCGCGCCGAGCTCAAGGCTGCGCTCAAGCGCGGCGAGACCGACCTGAAAGACGTGCTCGAAAAGGCTGAGACCGATGAGATCATCGGCAAGACCAAGGTTTCTGCGCTCCTCGAGGCTCTGCCGAAGGTTGGCAAGGTCAAGGCTAAGGAAATCATGGAAGACCTGGAGATTGCTCAGACCCGTCGTCTGCGCGGCCTGGGTGAGCGTCAGCGTCGTGCTCTCCTCGAGCGTTTCGGTTACGGCGAATAGTCACAACCATGGCTGACGCAACTGCACGCGGGCGCCTCGTCGTTCTGGCGGGGCCTTCCGCAGTGGGAAAATCCACCGTAGTTTCGCGTCTGCGCAGTGACGTCGAGGGGCTGTACTTCAGCGTGTCTATGACCACGCGCCAGCCCCGCCCCGGGGAGCAGGACGGTGTCGATTATTTCTTCGTCACCCCAGAAACCTTCCAGGAGCGAATTGATGCCGGGGAGATGCTCGAATGGGCTGATATCCACGGCGGATTGCAACGCTCTGGAACGCCCGCCCAGCCGGTAGAGGAAGCTTTGGCCGCTGGCCGCCCAGTACTCGTTGAGGTGGATCTCGCGGGTGCCCGGAGTGTAAAGAAAGCACTGCCGGAGGCAGACCTGGTCTTTTTGGCACCCCCATCATGGGAGGTACTTGTGGAGCGGCTCACCGGCCGCGCTACCGAGCCGCAAGACGTCATTGACCGTAGGTTGCAAACTGCGCATGAGGAACTAGCCGCACAGGACGAGTTCGACCACGTCGTTGTGAACGAGGATCTGGACGAGGCAGTATCTGCCATTAGTGATATCCTGCGGGCATAGACCTCCTTTTTGACCATCTTCAATCAATGTAAAGGTGCATGTGACTAACGTGACCACCCCTTCTAACACTGAAGCCGCAAAGGCGGAACCAGTATTTGATGATCCGATCGGCATTACCGATCCCCCGATCGATGAGCTTTTGGACAAGGTTTCCTCTAAGTACGCTTTGGTCATCTTTGCCGCTAAGCGCGCACGCCAGATCAATAGCTACTACCAAGAGCAGGATGAAGGTGTCTTCGAGTTCGTAGGCCCGCTGGTTACCCCAGAGCCAGGCGAAAAGCCTTTGTCCATCGCATTGCGCGAGATTGATGCTGGCCTGCTTGACCACGAGGAAGGCAAGTAGCTAGCACTAAGCGTGTAATAGCTTTAAGGCTCCACGCGCCGCCACGGAAGTGCATTCCCGAATTGGGGTGTACCTCTTGGTTGCGGCGGGTGGAGCCTTTCTCTATGTCGGCAGGTACCATCGTGCGGTGTGACTGATAAAGATTCCTCTCGCAATATTGTTCTCGGCGTCGCTGGCGGCATCGCGGCCTACAAGGCGTGCCACCTCGTGCGCAATCTCAAGGAAGCGGGCGATGACGTTCGCGTTGTCCCCACGGAAAGTGCACTGAACTTCGTGGGTGCGGCTACGTTTGAGGCTCTATCCGGCCACCCCGTCGCCACGAGCGTGTTTGAGGCCGTGGATGAGGTGCAGCACGTCAACGTAGGACAGCATGCGGATGCTGTGGTCATTGCGCCCGCCACCGCGGATCTTATCGCGCGCTTGGCTGCAGGCCGAGCAGACGATTTGCTCACGGCGACCGTATTGGTCGCGACGTGCCCGGTTATTGTGGCCCCGGCCATGCACACTGAGATGTGGCATAACCCCGCTACGCAGGACAACGTGGCTACTTTGCGACGCCGCGGTATCACCGTCATCGAGCCCGCCCACGGCCGCCTTACCGGCAAGGATTCTGGCCCAGGTCGTCTGCCGGAGCCAGAACAGATCGCGGAGATTGTCCGTACTGAACTGGCGGGCTATCGAGTGCAGCACACCTGGCAGGGCAAGAAGGTCGTCATATCAGCCGGCGGTACCCAGGAAGAACTTGATCCGGTCCGATACTTGGGCAATCGCTCTTCCGGCAGGCAGGGATTCGCGCTCGCGGAATGGGCCGCCCAGATGGGCGCCGAGGTCACCATCGTTGCGGGTAATACCGCCCAGCTTCCTGTGCCAAGCGGCGCGAAGCTACGGCACATTGTCTCCACCCGTGAGTTGGAGGATGCCATGCGCGAGGAGTCCCGCGATGCGGACGTGGTGATCATGGCCGCTGCAGTCTCTGACTTCCGTCCCGCGGAGGTTGCCGAATCAAAGATGAAGAAGGGACAGGCAGACGATGCACTCTCGACGCTCCATCTGGTGGAAAACCCGGATGTGCTCAAAGGGCTCGTCGCTGCGCGCGAGCGCTCGGAGGTCCCTGCCGAGTGCGTAATTGTGGGGTTCGCCGCCGAAACCGGTGATGCCCAGAAGTCCGCCTTGGACTATGCCCAGGAGAAGTTTGCGCGTAAGGGCTGCGACGTGCTCATGGCCAATGAGGTCGGGCGCGGAAGAACCTTTGGCCAAAAGTCCAATGAGGGATGGATTTTACGTCCGGATAGCGCGCCACAACGCGTGGAGCATGGCTCGAAGCAGGTTGTCGCCGCTCAGATTCTTTTGGCCGTGAATGAAATGTTTCAGGTGTAGACAACTAAAATTGCATTTATAGACCGCTTGGTCTAGGATTGCGAGGTATTAGGCTTGGGCGTAGAAACCCACAGCATCGAATCAACAGTGAGAACGAAGGAAGTTTTTGTGACTGATAACGCTGCAGTGGCAACTCGTCTTTTTACCAGCGAGTCCGTTACGGAAGGCCATCCCGATAAGATTTGTGACGCCATTTCTGACGCCATCCTTGATGCCCTGCTGGAAAAGGATCCAGCATCCCGAGTCGCCGTCGAGACGTTGGTGACCACCGGCCAGGTTCACGTGGTGGGCGAGGTTCGCACCGAGGCATACGTAGAAATCCCGGCGCTGGTGCGTGACACACTTAAATCCATCGGCTTTACTTCTTCGGAAGTCGGCTTTGATGGCAACACCTGTGGCGTGAATATCGCCATTGGCGAGCAGTCCCAGGAAATTGGCGCTGGAGTAGACAACTCCACTGAAGCCCGCGCCCATGACGAGGACTATGACGCCGAAAACGATACCGCTGGCGCAGGCGACCAGGGTCTGATGTTCGGCTATGCCTCCAATGAGACCGCTGAGTACATGCCACTGCCCATCGCTTTGGCGCACCGCCTGTCCCGCCGCCTGACGCAGGTGCGCAAGGAAGGTATCGTCGATCACCTCCGCCCGGATGGCAAGACCCAGGTGACCTTTGCCTACACCGACGACAATGAGCCGTCCCACCTGGATACCGTGGTCATTTCCACGCAGCACGATGCCGAGGTCGATAGCGCTTGGTTGGAAGGCCCCTTGCGCAGTGAGGTCCTGGAATGGGTTATCAAGGACGCCGGCTTGGAGAAGTACTACACCGAAGACACGACCTTGTTGGTCAACCCTTCCGGTTCCTTCATCCTTGGCGGTCCGATGGGCGATGCCGGTCTTACCGGCCGCAAGATCATCGTCGATACCTACGGCGGCATGGCTCGCCACGGCGGCGGCGCGTTCTCTGGCAAGGACCCGAGCAAGGTGGACCGTTCCGCTGCTTATGCCATGCGCTGGGTGGCTAAGAATATCGTGGCCGCGGGCTTGGCAGATCGCGCTGAGGTTCAGGTGGCTTATGCAATCGGCCGCGCCAAGCCGGTCGGCTTGTACGTGGAGACCTTCGGTACCGCCAAGGAAGGCCTGAGCGATGCGAATATCCAGGCTGCGGTAGATCAGGTATTTGACCTGCGCCCGGCCGCTATCATTCGCGAGCTCGACCTATTGCGCCCCATCTATGCGCAAACTGCCGCCTACGGACACTTTGGTCGCACCGACGTTGAGCTGCCGTGGGAGCAGTTGAACCGAGTGGAAGCATTGCGTGCTGCCGCTGGTCTGTAGAATCGAGGCCTATGCCTAAGAAAACACCCGCCACCCGGAAGCCGGTTGCGCGGGTGTTGCCTCTTTTAGGGGTTGCGCACCTAGACCGAGGGTTTGATTACCTCGTCGAAGAGGCGGACTCGGAAGAAGTCCAACCGGGGATTAAGGTGCGTATCCGCTTCAACGGGCGCTTGGTGGACGCGATTGTCTTAGAACGCCGGCATGATTCTGAATTTGGGGGCAACCTGCGCTTTATCGAGCGCATCATCTCACCCTTCCAGGTTTATCCGCCGCAGCTGGCCCGGCTTGGCGACGCCCTGGCAGACCGCTACGGCGGCGTGCGCTCAGACATTATCCGCTCCGCTATCCCGCCGCGGCACGCCAAGGCGGAGGAATCCGACCTGGAAACCCCGTGGGAGGAGCTCGGCACCACGAGCGAGCCCGACCTATCAGGGTGGTCGGCGTACCAGCATGGCGAGGCTTTTGTCGATTCGATTCTGGCCGGCAAGCTCGCCCGTGCCGCTTGGCAAATCGCCCCGGGCGATGATTGGGCACATGCGCTGGCTGCACTCGCTGCCAAAGTGGCGCTTGGCGGTGGCGGAGTTCTCCTCGTCGCCCCGGACCAAAAGAGCGTCGATGCCTTAGACGCCGCGCTTCGCCAGGTACTTGGCGCAAAGCAGATAACGGTGCTGACTAATAGCATGGGCCCGCAGGCGCGCTACCGCCGCTATCTCTCCGCACTAGTGGGCCAAGCGCGCGTGGTCATTGGCACCAGGTCTGCCGCCTTTGCCCCGGTCAAAGACCTGCAGCTGGCGGTGATCCTTGATGATGGCAATGATAATTTGGTCGACAACCTCAAGCCCTATGTCCATGCGAGGGAAGTACTCACCACCCGCTCAGCCTTCGAAGGCTGCAGCATGGTTTTGGCCAACCATTCGCGGACGGCGGAGACACAGCTCCTCGTGGAATCAGGATGGGCGCACGACGTGGTGGCCAAAGAGCAAACCATAACGGCGCGTTGCCCGGCTATCGAGGCGGTGGGGTCGTTCGGTCTTTCTATCGCGCGCGACCTCCAGGGCGGTACCACAAAAGTACAGGCGCAGGCCTTCCAAGCCGCCCACCAGGCGCTGGATAGGGGAGAGCCGGTGCTGGTGCAGGTACCGCGCAAGGGGTATGCACCCATTTTGGCCTGTGGCCAGTGCCGAGCGCCGGCTCGCTGCCGGCATTGCAATGGGCCATTGGGGCTGCCGCCCAAGGGGGCGTCGGCAAGCGCGGGCTCGGAAGAGGCGGGAATGCCTACCTGCCGCTGGTGTGGTCGCATTGAGGCGCGGCATCGGTGCACTGAATGCGGGTCCCCGCGCCTGCGGGCCATCGTGTTGGGCTCGGAGCGCACTGCGGAAGAAATGGGCCGGGCCTTTCCCAATACGCGGGTGGTGGTCTCGGGTGGAAACAAGGTGCTCGATGCGGTAGACAATGCGCCGGCGCTGGTCATTGCCACCCCTGGTGCGGAACCGAGAGTAAACGATGGAGCCTATGGCGCGGCGTTGCTCTTGGATGCCGGGGCATTGCTCAACCGGCAAGACCTGCGCGCCACGGAGGATACCCTAGCGAAGTGGGCGCAGGCGGCTACCTTGGTGCAGCCGCATTTCAAGGGTGGTCGAGTAATCCTAGCCGCCGATGAGTCTCTTACCGTAGTCCAGCATTTCCTGCGTTGGGATATGGTGGGCGCGGCCGCGGCAGAGCTTGCTGCCCGGCGCGAAGTGCGCTTCCCACCCGCGGTGCATTTTGCTGCCATCGACGGTGCGGATGCATCCCTAGATGGCTTTGCCGAGCTTGTGGATCTTCCAGACCACGCGGAGGTCTTGGGCCCAGTTCCCCTTCCACCGGGGCAGAGCCTGCCTGGTGACTACGATAGCCAGCGCTTTGGCCCACCGCAGCGACTGGTCGTGCGCACCCCGCTGGGGCCGCGTTCCCAATTGGGGCGGGCATTGCGCAGCGCCAACGCCGCGCGCAGCGCCCGCAAGGATGACCTGCCTTTGCGCATCGTGGTTGACCCCATCCACGTGGGTTAGCCATATCGGGGCCGTAGGCGCTCATGCGCTAATCTCGACGGAGGAAGCCGCCACCACCGGCCGGTTTGGTCACGGTGCCATGAGAAAGGTGTGATTGCCATGTCCCTTCGAGAGCTGCGTATCTACGGCGACCCAGTCTTGGGCAGCCGCGCGGAGGAAATTAGTAGATTTGATGCCGGTCTGCGCGCTTTGGCGAGCGATATGCTCGAGACCATGGATAAAGCCGGGGGAGTAGGGCTGGCGGCTAATCAGGTGGGGATTTTGAAGCGCATCTTTGTCTATGACTGCTCGCATACCCAATCTGGGCTGCGCGGGGCGATTGTTAACCCGGTCTGGACTCCGGTGGGAGAGCAGCAGCAAACAGGCCCGGAAGGATGCCTATCCATTCCGGGGATTAGCGCGGAAACCACGCGGTTCAACCGGGTTTTTGTGTCTGGCCTGGATATTGAGGGGCGCCCTGTGTCCATGGTGGCCTCAGGACTGATGGCTCGGTGCATCCAGCATGAGACCGATCACCTCGATGGGGTGCTCTTCCTACAACGCTTGGAGGCACCAGTGCGCAAGGAGACCATGCGCGCCATCCGTGAATCCGAGTGGTTTAACGCCTCGTAGCCCACTCGCTGTGGCGGCAGCGTTGCGGCGTTGTAGCCTAGTATTTTGAACGATATTAAGAGGAGAGTTTCCCCGCATGCGGATCATTTTTGCCGGTACCCCTGAGCCAGCCGTTGTGGCCTTGGAAAAGCTACTTGCCTCGTCGCACGAGGTGGTGGCGGTAATTACTCGCCCAGACGCGAAGAAGGGCCGCGGCCGCACTCTTCACCCGAGCCCAGTGAAGGCGCTCGCCCAAGAACATGGCATTGAAGTATTGACCCCAACCACCCTGCGCCCTGACTCCGAGGACGGTCAGGCGCTGCGTGCCCGCTTAAAGGATTTGCAACCAGAGGCGATTCCGGTGGTGGCCTACGGCAACTTGGTGACAAAAGACCTCCTGGAACTACCACAGCATGGCTGGGTAAACCTGCACTTTTCCTTGCTTCCGGCATGGCGCGGTGCGGCCCCGGTGCAGGCTGCCATTGCCGCAGGCGATGACGTTACCGGCGCATCAACCTTCCGCATCGAAGAGGGCCTGGATACGGGCCCGGTGCTCGGCACCGTGACGGAGGAGATTAAAGGCACCGATACTGCCGATGACCTGTTGACGCGCCTTGCCTATTCCGGCGGCGATCTGCTCGTGGCCACCATGGATGGCCTAGCGGCGGGACAGCTGGAGGCACAGCCGCAGCAGGGCGAGGCTACCTATGCGCCGAAAATCTCTACCGCGCAGGCCCGCGTGGAGTGGTCACAGCCTGCCTTTGCTATCGATCGGCACATTCGCGCACACACGCCTGGGCCGGGTGCATGGACCATGTGGGACGAGGCCCGCGTGAAGATTGGACCGGTCAGCCTCATAGAAGAGGTGGCGGTTCCACAGGAATTAGAACCAGGGCAGCTGCACATTGCCAAGAACGCCGTATTCATCGGTACCGGTACGCAGCCAGTCCAGCTGGGTAAAATCCAGCCTCCGGGAAAGAAGATGATGAATGCGGCCGATTGGGCCCGCGGACTAGGCAAGGATGCCGAGGTGAAGTTTCAATGAGTGGTGGTTTCCGTTCCCGCAGCAAGTCCGGGGATAAGTCGCCGGCGGGCAAGCCGCAGGACTCCCACAAATCCACTGGTGCGAAGGGCCGAGATGGCCGCCCGCAACGGCAGCAGCGTGGCAGCCGCGGTGGGCAGCACAGGGGCCGGCAGGCTGTTAAGGGCCAGCGTCCCGGCAAGCGCCAGGAAGGCGGTCTGATTCAGGCCGCGCTGGCTGCGGGCGTGGATGCGCCGCGTGCGGTCGCCTTCGACGTGGTGCGCAGGGTAAGTGAGGATGATGCTTTTGCCAACCTCATTTTGCCCAAGGCGCTGCGCAAGCAAAAGCTCAAGGGGCGCGATGCCGCCTTCGCCACCGAAATCACCTACGGCACGCTGCGCACCCTTGGCGTAGTTGATGCCGTCATCGCGGAATGCTCTTCGCGCGGCCTCGAGGCCATTTCCCCGGCCGTCGTTGATGCCTTGCGTCTGGGTGCCTATCAAGTTCTTTATACCCGCGTGGAGCCACACGCGGCGGTTGATACCACCGTTCGTTTGGTAGAAGCCGCCGGTGAAGTCAAGGCCAAGGGCTTTGCCAATGGCATCATGCGCACCATTACGCGGACGCCGGCCAAGGCCTGGCTGGACAAGCTCGCCCCGCAGGGAGAAATCGCCGGCATCGCCTTTAAGCATGCCCACCCCACCTGGATTGCGGAATCGTTTAGCCGCGTGTTGGGCCTAGGGGAGTTGGAGGCTGCCCTGGCGGCGGATTCGGATCGACCTTCGGTGCATCTAGTGGCGCGCCCCGGCGAAATCTCGGCCGAGGAATTGGCCCTGATGACCGGCAATGAGGAGGGGCGTTATTCCCCTTATGCGGTGTACATGGAATCCGGTGACCCCGGCCAATTGGAACCCGTGCGCCAGGGATTGGCGGCCGTGCAGGACGAGGGCTCGCAGCTGATTGCCCGCGCGGTATGCGAGGCGCCCCTCGAGGGCGAGGACACCGGCCGGTGGCTCGATCTCTGCGCCGGTCCCGGCGGTAAGGCGGCGTTGATGGGAGCGCTTGCCCGCATCGACTCCGCGCACGTGGATGCAGTGGAGGTATCCCCGCACCGAGCGGCGCTGATTGAAAAGACGGTCAGCGATTTGCCCGTGGACGTTCATGTGGCAGATGGCCGCAATCCCGGCGTGGGAGAGGGCTTTGACCGCGTGCTTGTCGATGCCCCCTGCTCCGGCCTCGGCGCCCTCCGTCGCCGACCCGAGGCGCGGTGGCGCAAGTCGGAGGCCGATATTGCCGAGCTTAACCAGCTGCAATTCGAGCTCTTGTCCTCCGCTTTAAACCTGGTGCGTCCAGGTGGCGTGGTCATCTACTCCACGTGTTCGCCAGATCTGCGCGAAACCCGGGGCATCGTTGACCGCGCCGTGCGCGAACTCGGCGCCGAAGAACTCGACGCACATGCTCTCATTCCTGATATGGGCGATGTAGGCCACGAGAAATCCGTGCAGATGTGGCCACATCGCCACGGTACCGACGCCATGTTCTTTGCGGCCCTTCGCCGTGCAGCCAACTAATCGCGATAGACTGGTGGGCATGTCCGCACCGATTATTTCCCCTTCCATCTTGGCCGCTGATTTTTCTCGCTTGGGCGAGGAGCTAGCGGCGATTGATACCGCAGACTGGGTCCATGTGGACATTATGGATGGGCACTTTGTGCCCAACCTGTCTTTCGGCCCAGATATCACGGCCACGGTCCATAGCAGCACCGATAAGCCACTAGATGTCCACCTCATGATTGAGCAACCCGAAAAGTGGGTTGAGACCTATGCCAAGGCGGGCGCGCATACGATTATCTTCCACGTGGAGGCCGTCACCGATGACCAGGCGGCAGTGGACTTGGCCCAGCGCATCCGCGATTTGGGCGTGCGTGCGGCCTTTTCCATCAAGCCAGGCACTGCCATCGAGCCGTGGTTGGATAAGCTGCACCATTTCGATGAGGTGCTCGTGATGTCTGTGGAGCCTGGCTTCGGCGGGCAAAAGTTCATGCCAGAAATGCTAGAGAAAGTCCATAAGCTGCGCCGCAGCATTGATGAGCAGGGCCTTGACACCATCATCGAGATCGATGGCGGCATTTCACCAGAGACCATCGAGGCAGCCGCCGAGGCCGGCTGCGACGCTTTCGTGGCAGGCTCAGCCGTATTCAAATCGGACGACCCCGCCGGCATCGTGAAGCAGCTGCGTGATCTGGCGGATGGTGCTTAATGGGCGCGGAGCTACAAGACAGCAACATCTCCGCGGCGCTATTGCGCGCAATGGCCGCCGGTGCTGAGGTCCGCGGAACCACGAGCCCTAACCCACCCGTTGGCGCGGTCATCGTGTCCTCAGCCGGGGAAATTGTGGGCGTCGGCGCCACCCAGCCCGTGGGAGGTGCGCATGCCGAGGTCATGGCGTTGCAGGAGGCCGGAGATAAGGCGCGCGGCGCCAGGGCCGTGGTCACCTTGGAACCCTGCGCGCACACCGGTCGCACGGGTCCCTGCGTGCAGGCGCTTATCGATGCCGGCGTGGCTCGCGTGTACTACCTCCACGCCGATCCCACCCCGCAGGCTGCGGGTGGAGCAGAAGTGTTGGCGGGGGCTGGAGTGGATGTCGCCAAGCTAGAAAAGCCCCCGCACGCCGAGGATGCTTTGGTACCATGGTTATTTGCCGTGCGCACCCAACGACCCCACGTCACCTTGAAGTTCGCGCAAACGCTGGACGGTTTCACGGCCGCGGCCGATGGAACCAGCCAATGGATTACGGGCGAGGCAGCGCGCGACTGGGTGCATGCCGATAGGGCGCACCGCGATGCCATCGTGGTAGGTACCGGCACGGCGCTGGCTGATAATCCCTCGCTCACCGCGCGCTTGAGCGACGGCAGCTTGCGCGCGCACCAGCCCCGCCGGGTGGTCATTGGCAAGCGTGATTTGGAATCGGCAGGCGATGCAGCAAGCCACCTGCGCGAGTTGGGGTACGAGCAGTACGACAGCATCGAAGAAGCTCTCTACGAACTCTACGCCACCGGTGCCCGCGACGTCCTCGTGGAAGGAGGCGCAGGCCTGGCCAGCAGCTTTCTCAAGGCTGACTTGGTAGATGCCATCTCGGCCTATATCGCGCCACTTTTGCTGGGCGAGGGCCGTGGCGTGCTTGCGCACCCCGTGACCCAGACACTGGCAGAGGCCACCCGTTTCCACAGGGTGGGAATGAAGGCGCTGGGTGACGACGTTCTTATTGAGTACGTGCGCTAGACGCTGGACATAGTAGTGAGCGAGAAAGGTTGGAAGTGTTTACTGGGCTAGTACAAGAGTTGGGCACCGTGGATGCAATGGAGCCGCACGCAGACGCGCTTCGCCTGAGCATTCGTGCCCCGCGTACCGTTGCGGGGGCCGCACTGGGTGATTCCATTGCCATTAACGGCGTATGCCTTACCGTGGCGGATCTGTCGGCGGATACTTTTTGTGCGGATGTGATGCAGGAGTCCCTCGACCGCACCGCACTGGGGCGCCTTGCCGAGGGCGATCCGGTCAATGTCGAACCGGCACTGCTTCCCACCACCCGGCTGGGCGGGCACATTATGCAAGGCCACGTGGACGGTACCGCTACGCTGCAGACCCGAACTAGTTCCGAGAACTGGGATGTGCTGCGGTTTAGCTTGCCGTCGGAGCTTTCCCGATACGTCGTGGAAAAGGGCTCCATTGCCGTGAGCGGCACCTCGCTGACCGTGAGCGCCGTGGGCCCAGACTGGTTCGAGGTATCCCTTATCCCCACCACTTTGCGCGATACTATTCATGGCGCCTTGCCGGTGGGAGGAGAGGTAAATCTCGAGGTGGATGTGCTGGCCAAGTATGTTGAAAAGATGCTTCACCCCGAAGCTCAACCCCCTGAGGCTAAGGACTAGACTGCTACCTTATGAGCGCGAGTGATAATTCCATCCGTCTAGATTCCATCGACCAGGCCATCGCGGACATCGCCGCTGGTAAGCCGGTTGTTGTCATCGATGATGAGGATCGCGAAAATGAAGGCGATCTGATTTTCGCCGCGGAGCTAGCCACCCCGGAACTCGTGGCTTTCATGGTGCGCTATTCCTCTGGATATATCTGCGCACCCTTATTGCCAGACGATTGCAATCGGTTGAACCTACCGCCGATGCTGGCGGTCAACCAAGATGTACGCGGCACCGCCTACACGGTGACCGTGGATGCAGCAACGGGCAGTACCGGTATTTCTGCCACCTCGCGCGCAGAAACCATCCGCCGCCTGGCAGACCCCAGCACCACTCCAGGGGAGTTCACCCGTCCAGGCCACGTGGTGCCGCTGTGTGCTCGCCCGGGCGGCGTACTGGAGCGTGACGGCCATACGGAGGCTTCTATTGATCTGGCCCGATTGGCGGGACTGCGCCCGGCTGGTGTGCTGTGCGAGATCGTCTCCGAGGATGACCCCACGGATATGGCGCGCTCGCCAGAGTTGCGTCGCTTTGCCGATACGCATGGGCTCTCCATGATCTCTATCGCGCAGCTCATCGAGTGGCGCCGCCATAATGAAACGCAGGTCACGCGCCAGGTTGCCACTGAGCTACCCACCGAATATGGTCACTTCACCGCCATCGGCTACCGCCATGAGGTAGACGGGCAGGAACACGTTGCGTTGGTCGCAGGGGAACCTTCCGAACTGCGCGGCGCACGCGACGTCATGGTGCGTGTCCATTCCGAATGCCTAACCGGTGATGCCTTTGGCTCACGGCGCTGCGATTGCGGGCCCCAACTGCATGAGTCCATGCGCCTTATCAGCCAGGAGGGCCGCGGTGTGGTCATTTACCTGCGCGGTCAGGAAGGCCGTGGCATCGGGCTTTTGCATAAGCTGGAGGCCTACCGCCTGCAGGATTCGGGCATGGACACCGTCGATGCCAACTTGGAGCAGGGACTGCCCGAGGACGCCCGCGAGTATTCCGTGGCCGGGCAGATCCTTCGCGATCTCGGCATAGAATCCGCACACCTCTTAACCAATAATCCGCATAAGGGCGAGGGGCTGAGTGGCTTTGGGCTGGACGCCAGCCACCACACGCCGCTGGCAACCCCTGCCCACGCGGATAATATTGACTACTTGCGTACTAAACGCGACCGCATGGGCCACGACCTCCCGCAGGTTGCCCAGTGGGATGCCGAACATAAGTAAAGCTTTAACGTGCAATCGAAAGGATAGCGATGAGTAAAGAAGGCCTGCCTGATATTGCCCAGGTTGATGGCAGTGGACTGCGCGTTGCTGTGGTTACTGCTACGTGGAACGCAGAAATCTGCGACCAGCTCCATGCCCAGGCGGTGCAGACTGCTACCGATAATGGAGCTGAGGTTGCCGAATACCGAGTGGTAGGTGCCCTGGAACTTGGCGTTGTGGTCCAAGCAGCAGCCCGCTCCTACGATGCCGTGGTGGCACTAGGCTGCGTTATCCGTGGCGGCACCCCCCACTTTGACTACGTTTGCGACTCCGTCACCCAAGCGCTGACCCGTATCTCGCTCGATGAATCCACCCCAGTAGCTAATGGCGTTTTGACCGTCAACGACCAGCAGCAGGCTATCGACCGCGCCGGTTTTGCAGATTCGGTAGAAAACAAGGGCGCCGAAGCTATGATCGCCGCTTTAGACACCGCGCTGCAGTTGCGTACACTAAACGCAGCACAAAAGTAACCTCTAGCAATGCGTCAGCGCCCAACGCTTGACCACCAAGGTGGCCGGCGGGGCGCGCCCCAAGGAGTATGCACATGAACGAGGCGCAGGCCCCAAAGAATCCGCAGCACAGCCGCCAGCTTAGCGACGCCGAAGTATTGGCCTATACCAGCGCCGATCCCTTCGCACAGACCACGTCTAAACCATGGGAGTACACGGCGACCTCGCCCTTCCTGCGCAAGGTGGCTATCGCCTGGGTGATTCTCGTTCTGGCCATCCATATCTTTATGGGAGTCACCTTGGATGTGTCTTTTACCGGTGCGCACGTGACCACCATCGACAAATTCGCTTTCCCTGGCGTTGGTGTTCTCATTTCCGTTCTCTCCTGGATCGCTCTTAACCGTCCCCGCTTGCGCGCCAATGAGGATGGGGTAGAAGTCCGCAATATCGTGGGCACCCGCTTTTATCCGTGGCAGGTGGTCTACGGACTTTCCTTCCCCGTGGGCCAACGTATGGCACGCCTTGAGCTGCCCGAGTTCGAGTTCGTTCCCGTCTGGGCTTTGCAGTCTGGCGATAAGGACACCGTCATTGACAACGTCCGCCGCTTCCGCGACGTGGAAGCCAAGTACATGCCCCAGGATTAACAATTGGCTGACCCCACCACCTACCGCCCGGCTCCGGGAACCATTCCCACCGACCCAGGCGTCTATAAGTTCCGCGATGAAAACCGCCGCGTTATCTACGTGGGCAAAGCCAAGAACCTGCGCGCTCGGCTGTCTAACTATTTCCAGGACATCACGCAACTGCACCCGCGTACTCGCCAAATGGTCCTCACCGCCAACTCGGTGGAGTGGACGGTAGTTGCCAGCGAGGTGGAAGCCTTGCAGTTGGAGTACACGTGGATCAAGCGCTTTGATCCACACTTCAACGTCATGTACCGCGACGATAAGACCTATCCTATGCTCGCGGTTTCGGTCGGAGAGACGGTCCCTCGCGCCTTCTTCTACCGTGGACCGCGGCGCAAGGGCGTACGCTATTTCGGCCCCTATTCCCATGCTTGGGCCGTGCGCGAAAGCTTGGACTTGCTTACCCGCGTCTTTCCCATGCGTACCTGCTCCAAGGGAGTATATAACCGGCATGAGCGGCTAGGGCGTCCGTGCCTTTTGGGATACATCGGCAAATGCGATGCACCCTGCATTGGCCGAGTAAGCAAGGAAGAACACCGCGAGACGGTCAACGATCTCGTGTCCTTCATGAATGGCAACACCGGTTCAGTACGCCGCAAACTCACCCAGGACATGGAGCAGGCCGCCGAGAACCTAGAGTTCGAGCGCGCGGCGCGCCTGCGCGATGATTTGGGCGCTATTGACAAGATTATGGAACAGCAGGCTGTGGTCTTCACAGACGGCACGGATGCTGATCTCATTGCTTTTAACTCCGATGAACTTGAGGCAGCGGTACAGATTTTCCATGTTCGCGATGGGCGCATTCGCGGTCAGCGCGGTTGGGTAGTCGAACGCGCCGGCGATCAGGCGAGTTCAGAGCCCTTGGACGAAGGAAAACCTGATCCCGCGCTGCCCGCGTTGGTACAAAACTTCCTCATCCAGTTCTATTCCGATGCAGTAGAGCGCGAGAAACAAGAGGCGCGCGAAGATGCTGCGCTTGCCGCGGACGTGAAGCGGCGCGGGGTGGACCAAGAATCGCACATGAAATCTCGCCGCGTGCAGGTTATTCCGCGCCAAATTTTGGTTCAGGCCCTGCCGGATGAACCGGAGCAGGTCATCGAGTTGTTGGAGGAGCTGCGCGGTGCCCAGGTGGACCTGCGTGTTCCCCAGCGCGGCGATAAAAAGCAGCTTATGGCCACGGTGGAGAAAAACGCCAAGGAGCAGTTGCGTCAGCATAAGCTCAAGCGGGTAGGAGACCTCACCGCACGTTCGGCGGCATTGCAGGATATTCAAGAAGCCCTAGGCATGGAGCAAGCCCCATTGCGCATTGAATGTACCGATATCTCGCACATTCAAGGCACAGATGTGGTTGCTTCCCTGGTGGTCTTTGAAGATGGTTTGCCCAAGAAGTCGGACTATAGGCGCTACCGCATCAAGGAAGCGGCAGGTGATGGCCGCTCGGATGACGTCGGTTCTATCGCAGAGATCACGCGCCGTCGGTTTAAGCGCCATAAGCAAGATAAGCTGGCCCATCCGGATGAGGAAGTAGAAGAGTCTTCCTTTGCAGAGGAGAAGGTGGCGGAAGAATCTGCCGAAGCGGGGCGTCGCTTTGCGTATCCACCGCAGCTTTTTATCGTGGATGGCGGTGCGCCCCAGGTGGCCGCGGCTCAAGAGGTATTTGATGAGTTAGGCATCGTGGATGTAACCCTGGTGGGCTTGGCCAAGCGCCTCGAGGAGATCTGGGTTCCTGGCGATGATGAGCCGGTGATTTTGCCGCGAAACTCGCAAGCGCTCTTCCTCCTGCAGCAAATTCGCGATGAAGCCCACCGCTTTGCCATTACTTACCACCGGCAGCAGCGCTCAAAGCGGATGCGTTCCTCGGTACTCGATTCCGTTCCTGGATTGGGTCCGCAACGGCGCACCGATCTGGTCAAGCATTTCGGTTCGGTGAAAAAGCTCAAGGCCGCCACTGTGGAAGAGATCTGTGAGGTAAACGGTTTTGGTCCCAAACTGGCCCAGACCGTGTACGAGAGCTTGCATGATTCTGCGAGCAATTAAGTGGCATTCTCCTAGAGGCAGCGAATCTTGAAGCGCTAGACTGAAGAGCATGACGCATTTCGAAACTCCACCCATTTTGATAACCGGCATGTCCGGCGGCGGGTTGAGTTCCGCTGCCAAAGTGTTTGAGGACAAGGGCTACTACGTGGCCCACAATATTCCGCCTCGCGCCATTGTTGACCTGCTCAAGCTGTGCAACCAAGAGGAAACTCCAGTGGGCAAGGTAGCAGCCGTAACGGATGTGCGCTCGCGCATGTTCCCAGGGTCTCTGTTGGAGATTATGGATGAGCTTACGGAACTAAATATGAAGCCCACCGTGCTCTTCTTGGATGCCCGCGATGATGTACTCATCCGCCGATTCGATTCGGTGCGGCGCACCCACCCGCTGCAGGAGGGGGACACGCTTAAAGTAGGAATCCAACGCGAGCGCCGGGCAGTGGCAGATGTGCGTTCCCATGCGGATATCATTATCGATACGACGAGCCTATCCATTCATGATCTTCGCCGTGCCATTGAGGCCGCCTTTGGTGAGATGCAAAATGAAAAGCAGCATGTCACCGTTGAATCCTTTGGATTTAAAAATGGCTCGCCCCGCGATGCCGACTTAGTGGTAGACGTGCGGTTCCTGCCTAACCCCTATTGGGTTCCGGAACTGCGCGGATATCGCGGTACGGATGAACCGGTTGCCCACTATGTGCTCTCGCAGCCAGCGGCGCAGGAATTCGTGGACAATTTCTTGCAGATGTTTTCTACCATGCTGGATGGCTACCGCCATGAGGGCAAGAACTTCATCACGGTTGGCGTCGGTTGCACGGGCGGTCACCACCGGTCCGTTGCCGTCGCAGAGGCTATTGCGGCGCGCCTGCGGGACAATGACACATTAGACGTCAGCACCCTGCATAGGGATATCGCTCGAGGCTAGAGCACAGGAGTTTTAACGCTTTTATGACCAATCCTTCACACATGGTTTGCCTTGGCGGCGGCCATGGACTTTATCAAACCCTTCTGTCCGCACGCTTTAGCGAGGCGACCGATATTTCTGCCATTGTTACGGTCGCGGATGATGGCGGTTCCTCTGGCCGTTTGCGCCGCGAGCTGGAAATCATTCCACCGGGTGACTTGCGCATGGCGCTGGCCGCCTTGGCTAATAGTGACCCAGTGGGGGACTTGTGGGCACGAACCTTGCAACACCGTTTCGGTGGCAATGGCGCGATGGCAGGGCATGCGGTGGGCAATCTGATGATTGCGGGATTGACGGGTGTGCTCGGCGATTATCAAGCTGCCCTGGATACCATCGCAGAACTTACTAATTCCCAGGGGCGAGTCTTCCCAGTAGTCAACCAGGCCTTAGAGATTGAAGCGGACGTAGCCGGGCTTGACGACGACCCCCGTGTCATGCGCCAGGTCCGCGGCCAGGTTGCCGTCGCTTCCACGCCGGGCCAGGTGCGTCGCGTGCGCATCGTGCCCGAACGGCCCGAAGCGAATCCTGATGCGCTCGATGCCATCCAGCGCGCGGACCTCATTACTATCGGCCCAGGCTCGTGGTTTAGCTCGGTATTGCCACATACTCTCGTGCCACAGGTAGTGGATGCGATTTCTGGTTCCGATGCGTTGCGCGTCGTCGTTTTGAACCTTTCGGCCGAGCCGGGCGAAACTCATGGCTTCTCCGCAGAGCGTCACTTGCATGTGCTCGCTCAACACGCCCCTGATCTGCGAATTGACCGCATTTTGGTGGACGAGACGGCTTTGCCTACCGATAGTGAGCGCGTCTATATTCAGCGCGCCGCGCAGTCCCTAGGCGCTCGCGCTACCTTCGCGGACGTGAGCCAAGTTGATGCCAATGGTCGCAGCATCAATAAGCATGACCCTGAAAAGCTGTCTACAGCACTTCTGGACCTATATTCGGACTATCGCAGCACTAGTGATTAGAACTGGTACCTACTCTTCAGGCTTTCGTGCGGCCGCTCGCGCTCGACCGACTGCGCGGCGACCAAGCGTGCGCGGTATGATGTCAGAAATCCTTTCACCGCACTGGGCTGGGAGCGATGGCTCTAGCCCCGGTATGCGTACTTTGTGACTGTGAGAATAGAAATGGGGCGAACTAGGTGACCACACCATTGACCGACCAGGTCAAAGAAGAATTGACGGCTGTCGTTGTGCCACGCCAGTCCGCTCGCGCTGCCGAACTCGCGGCGATGTTGCGATTCGCCGGCGAGCTAGATATTTCCGGCGACAGCATGTCCTATGAGTTAGAGCTAGAAAGCCACGCCATTGCGCGGCGCTTCATGAACGCTCTTGATGACCTCTATGGGATCACTGCCGATAGCCATGTCGCCGGCCCGGCAGGAACCACCAAGAAGACTCGCGTAACGGTTCGCATCTCCACCGGCGCGAAAGAGCTGACCCGTCGGCTGGGCCTTATCACCCGCTCCGGCCATGCAGTAGTGGGGCTGCCGCCGCAGGTCATCTCCGGCACCGTGGCCGATAGCGAAGCAGCATGGCGCGGAGCCTTCCTTGCCCATGGCAGCCTCACGGAGCCAGGCCGCTCTTCCGCGCTGGAAGTTACCTGCCCGTGCCAAGAGGCTGCGTTGGCCTTGGTGGGCTGCGCCCGCCGCCTTGGTATCTCTGCGAAGACCAAGGAGACTCGCGGTGAAGATCGCGTCGTTGTACGCGATGGTGATGCTATCGGGGCGCTTCTTACGCGTATGGGTGCTCAGGAGACTCGATTAAGCTGGGAAAAGAAGCGAGTTAAGCGGGAGGCGCACGATACGTCTCGGCGCTTGGACAATTTTGATGACGCCAATCTTCGGCGTTCTGCACGCGCCGCGGTTACCGCGGCAGCGCGCGTTGACCGCGCCATGGAGATCTTAGGCGACGATGTTCCTGAGCACCTGGCAGACGCAGGCCGCTTGCGAGTTCAGCACCGCGAGGCTTCGCTCGAAGAGTTGGGCCGCTTGGCCGAGCCTCCTATGACCAAGGATGCAGTAGCTGGGCGTATTCGCCGCTTGCTGTCGATGGCCGATAAACGAGCCGAGGAGCTTGATATCCCCGACACCAACCAAGCGATTACAGATGACCTCTTCAACGAATCCTGACGCTCGGAATCACCTTCATTAAAAGAACTCCCCGCAGTGCGGATGCCAAAGCGGTAGGCGCAGCTGCGGGGAGATTTTTAGTGCCTTCTGGCTAGCAGGTGCGCAACCGGCTAGCCAGAAGCGTTAAAGAATTAGGGAACCAGGAACCCTAGGACGTTGGTCATCAAGAACACGATGACACAGACAAAAGCCAGGAAGGCCACGGAGTAGCCCACTACGTTCTTCAGGATGACAGATTCCTTGCCCTCCATATTGACGGCGGTAGCCGCAATTGCAAGGGACTGCGGGGAGATCATCTTGCCCACGACGCCGCCTGCGGTATTGGCCGCGAGCATGAGGTCAGGGTTTACGCCAATTCGTTCTGCCGCTGCTACCTGCAGGTTGGCAAAGAGGGCATTAGCAGACGTATCGGAGCCAGTAACCGCGGTACCAATCCAGCCCAGGACTGGGGCGAAGAGCGCAAAGATGCTGCCGGCAGAAGAGACGAACTCACCAATAGCAATAGTCTGGCCGGAGTAGTTCATCGTATAGGCCAAGGCCAGCACCAGGATGATGGTAAGAGCCGAGAACTTCATGCGGCTGACGACGTCCCCAAAGGCGCTTACCGGCTGTCCAAAGCCTAGGCTGTAGCGGCCATTTTCATTGAAGAAGTGGTAGACAACCGCAACGATAATGCCCGAGAGCAGCAGGAGCGTACCTGGGTTGCCAAAGACATTGAAACTGAAGCTGGTATCCATGAGGTTACCGTCGGCGTCGACAATCGCGTCATCAAGCAAAGGCCAGGCAAAGTGGATCTTGAGGAATCCGAAGATGGCGGGGGCTGCGGTTGCCACAGCAAAGACAACGGTTACTACCGCGTAGGGAAGCAGCGCCATCCAGATACGGCGCCCGTTGAGGTCGGTGGTGGACTCGGCGGCAGGCAGCTCGAGACGCTCGCGCAACTCCTTGACGCCCTTCGGCTTCCATACCCGGAGGAAGGCGAAAGCACAGCCCAAGGAGACGATGCAGGCGATGACGTTGGTGAGCTGGTACGCAAAGAAGGTCGCGGACAGCCACTGAGCCAACGCGAAGGAAACGCCAATCACGGCAGCTGCTGGGGCAGTTTCCTTAACACCGCGGATGCCGTCCAAGATAAAGGCGATGAGGAATGGCACGATAGCGGCGATGAGCAGCACCTGCAAGGAGATAAGTGCTGCAATGTCCTGGGTCTGCTCGGCGCTGCGACCGGCTACCTCGCCAGCAGTGGTTACCGGGATGCCAACCGCGCCAAAGGCAACCGGAGCGGTATTAGCAATCAGAACTACTGTTGCCGCGCGCAGTGGCTTCACGCCAAGGGCCATGATCATGGTTGCGGTAATGGCCACGGGGGCGCCGAAGCCAGCGAGGGCCTCCAACAAACCGCCAAAACAGAAGGCGATGAGGATAGCCTGAATGCGAATATCGCCATCACCCAAAAGGTCAAAGGTCTTGCGCAGATCCTCGAAGCGCCCGGAGGCTACGGTGATTTCATAGAACCAGATTGCGGTAATGATGACCCAGACAATGGGCAGGAGACCGAATAGCCCGCCGCGTACGGCGGAGGACAAAGCCATATCTACCGGCATGGAGAAGCCGGCGATGGCAATAATGAGGGATACTGCCAGGGCAACGGCGCCAGAAGTATGCGCGCGTGCCTTTACGCCTAGCAGCATGATAAAGAATGCAATGAGCGGGAGAATCGCCACCAGGGCGGTAAGCCCGAGGCTGTCACCCACAGCAGAGGTATTTATTTCGAACAAGAGACGTCCTTGATTTCTACGGTGGTCTTGCCCGTAGGAAACTACGGGCACCTGAAAGCATTCTCACGGTGACCAACGGTGGCGCTAGAGCAGGCAGGGTTGCCTTAAACGCTTTGTGAGCCAGTGAGTAAGGAAAGCATATCGTGCGGTGGGCGTCATGGAAACAATACGGTCGTCTTGTTTGGTGTTAGCGGGAGCATTTCTCAATGTCCGATCGGACAGAGGTGGGTGTAACCCCTGAAGTGTAACAGTGGTATATCTCACGATAACGGTGTAAACCCAACACAAACCCACGTGTTCGGGCCTATCCAGCTGGTTTGTATGTGGGAAATAAAAAGGATCGGAAAGAGTGTACGCGCTTTTGGAAAATCTGTCATCCACTAGTTCTCAAGGCCGCTGGGAGCCTGCGCTGACAAAAAACGCTCGGTAGTATCGGCAATGTAAGGGAAAACGCTCGGGCGCTTCTCAAACACAGACTTCATTGAAGGACCCGCGCTAATGCCCGTACACACATTTACTCGACTCTTTGAGGAGAAATACAGTGACTATCCGCGTAGGTATCAATGGCTTTGGCCGCATCGGCCGTAACTTTTTCCGTGCAGTCGCTCAGGGTGACAACAACCTCGAAGTTGTTGCAGTAAACGACCTGACCGACAACGGCTCGCTGGCTAACCTGCTGAAGTACGACTCCGTACTGGGCCGCTTCGATGGCGAAATTACTCACGACGATGAGTCCATTACTGTTAACGGCCACCGCATCGTGGTAACCGCAGAGAAGGACCCGAAGCAGCTCAAGTGGGGCGAGTACAACGTAGACCTCGTTATCGAGTCCACCGGCCGCTTCACCAACGGCAACGATGCCAAGGCTCACCTCGAGGCTGGCGCCAAGAAGGTCATCATCTCCGCTCCGGGCAAGGAAGTAGACGCAACCTTCGTCTATGGCGTCAACTCTGACACCTATGATCCGGCAAATCACAACGTCATCTCCGCGGCATCCTGCACCACCAACTGCCTGGCACCGATGGCAAAGGTTCTCAATGACAAGTTCGGCATTGAAAAGGGCCTGATGACCACCGTTCACGCTTATACCGGCGACCAGCGCATCCAGGACGCTCCGCACAAGGATCCGCGCCGCGCCCGTGCCGCTGCAGTAAACATGGTGCCTACCTCCACTGGCGCTGCTAAGGCCGTATCCCTGGTTCTGCCTGAGCTGGACGGCAAGCTGGATGGTTACGCAATGCGCGTTCCGGTTATCACCGGCTCCGCTACCGACCTGACCTTCACCGCTTCCCGCGATGTCACCGCCGAGGAAATCAACGCCGCCCTGAAGGAAGCTGCTGAGGGCGAGCTCAAGGACACCCTCGCATACACCGAGGATCCGCTGGTTTCCACCGACATTGTTACCTCCCCGCACGGCTGCATTTTCGACTCCGGCATGACCAAGGTTTCCAACGGCAACCTGGTCAAGGTTCTGGGCTGGTACGACAACGAGTGGGGCTACACCTCCCAGCTCGTTCGCCTGACCAACCTGGTGGCAGACAAGCTCTAAACTAGAGCTCTAGCAATGAGGAACCGGCCTGATGCAAGCCTTAACGGCGCCGCGTCGCGGCCGGTATTCTTATATCTATAGCCTTTTGACCCGTCCGAATTATTTAAGGAGTAAATAATGGCTTTCCAGACACTTGACGATCTTCTCAAGGAGGGCGTCGAATCCCGCCACGTCCTCGTCCGCTCTGACTTCAATGTTCCACTTGATGAAGAGGGAAACATTACCGATCCCGGACGTATTAACGCTTCTCTTCCGACCATCAAGGCACTGGTAGAAGGTGGCGCAAAGGTCATTCTTTCCGCACACCTGGGTCGTCCAAAGGGTGAGGTAAACTCTAAGTTCTCTTTGGCTCCAGTAGCTGAAGCGCTGTCTGAGGCGCTTGACCAGTACGTTGCCCTAGCCGGCGACGTCACCGGAGAAGACGCTCATGAGCGTGCCAACGGCCTCAACGATGGTGACGTGATGTTGGTAGAAAACGTCCGCTTCGACCCTCGTGAGACCTCCAAGGACGAGGCTGAGCGCGGCCAGTTCGCTGACGAGCTCGTTGCTCTGGCAGCCGATAACGGCGCTTTTGTTTCTGATGGCTTTGGCGTTGTTCACCGTGCGCAGGCATCTGTGTATGACGTCGCTAAGCGCCTGCCGGCTTACGCAGGCAAGCTCGTAGAAAAGGAACTGTCGGTTCTGTCCACGGTAGCTAAGGAGCCGGAGCACCCGTACGTGGTCGTCCTCGGCGGCGCCAAGGTTTCGGACAAGCTCGGCGTGATTGAAGCACTGGCCGGCAAGGCAGACAAGGTCATCATTGGTGGCGGCATGTGCTACACCCTGCTGGCTGCCAAGGGCTACAACGTGCAAGAGTCCCTGCTGCAAGAAGATCAGATCGAAAACTGCAAGGACCTGCTCAAGCGCTTTGGCGACAAGCTGGTGCTTCCGGTTGATCTGATTGCTGCAAGCAAGTTCGCAGCGGATGCAGAGACCCAGGTGGTCGAGCTCGATGGCATTCCTGAGGGCTGGATGTCCCTGGATATTGGACCAAAGTCCGTGGAAAAGTTTGCAGATGTTCTTGCTTCTTCCAAGACCGTCTTTTGGAATGGCCCAATGGGCGTATTCGAAATGGAAGCTTTCTCCAAGGGCACTGCTGGTGTAGCGCAGGCTATTATCGACGCCACCGCAAACAACGGTTCCTTCTCCGTCGTCGGTGGCGGCGACTCCGCTGCCTCCGTGCGCATGCTTGGCTTGGACGAGGACGGCTTTAGCCACATCTCCACCGGTGGCGGCGCCTCCCTCGAGTACCTCGAGGGCAAGGAACTTCCGGGCGTATCTGTCCTGGAAGCCTAAAACTGCCTGATCAACTTGCCAAAAAGAGAGGAAAAATTCATGGCACGCACCCCACTTATTGCAGGTAATTGGAAGATGAACCTCGACCACGTCGAGGCCATCGGCTCCGTTCAAAAGTTCGCCTTCTCCCTGCCAAAGGACTATTACGAGAAGGTCGACGTGGCCTACATGGTCCCGTTTACTGATATTCGCACCATCCAAACGTTGGTAGAGGGCGACAAGCTGCAGGTCACCTACGGTGCGCAGGACATCTCTAAGCACGAGTCCGGCGCATTCACTGGTGAAGTATCTGGCAAGATGCTGGCCAAGCTCGGCTGCAGCTGGGTGGTCGTGGGCCACTCGGAGCGCCGTCAGTACCACGGCGAGACCGATAAGCTCGTTGCAGAGAAGGCAGCCGCAGCATTGGACAATGGCATCAGCCCCATCGTGTGCGTAGGCGAGCCGTTGGCTGTACGCGAGGCCGGTACCCACGTGGACTACGTGGTTAACCAGACCCGCAATTCTTTGGCTGGCCTGAGCGCAGACCAGCTTGCCAAGACCGTTATCGCCTACGAGCCAGTGTGGGCGATTGGCACCGGCAAGGTTGCCTCCGCAGACGATGCCCAGGAAGTCTGCGCCGCCATCCGCGAGCTCGTAAAGGAGCTCGCAGGTGAGGAAGTTGCTGCAGGTATTCGCATTCTCTACGGTGGTTCCGTCAAGGTTGATTCCGTTGCAGAGATTGTCAGCAAGCCTGACGTCGACGGCGGCCTCATTGGTGGCGCTTCCTTGGTCGGCGAGGAGTTTGCCAAGTTGGCTGCTAACGCAGCTAATGCTCTGAGCTAACAGGAGTTATCACCTGTCACAGGTTCGCGCTAAGGCGCGGGTTGGAATGGTTCCAGCCCGCGCCATCGTGTACAGTGGGCCGGTGTGATTACTTCGCTGTACGCGAAGCCTAAAAGTACGATTCCGCGCTAGCGGGTGGCGAGAGTTACCCGCAGGGCGCACGTTAGAAATAAGGATTATCCTCATGGTCTTGGCACTGGAAATCATTTTGGTCATCGCAGCTATTTTGATGTCCATCTTCGTGCTGCTGCACAAGGGCAAAGGTGGCGGCCTGTCCAGCCTCTTCGGCGGCGGCGTGCAGTCTAACCTTTCCGGCTCGACCGTCGTGGAAAAGAACTTGGACCGTTACACCGTGGTGATGGTAATTATCTGGCTTGCGTGCATCGTAGGCCTCAACCTCATCCAGGCATTCGCTTAAGCTACCAGCTGGAATAGCGAAAGCGCCGGTATCGGCTTCCAACCTCTTGGTTCCCTGTGGGAACTGGCGGTGGGGAAGCGGTACCGGCGCTTTTTGTGTGGCGCCGAGCCACAAGTTCAGCTCGGCTGCGCGCTAGGCGGCCGTGCCTAGAGCTCGGATGCGGCGTCATCGGCAAGGAAGAGGATGGTTTCTTCCTTACCGTGCGCGCCTGCAGCCGGCCATTCTTCGGGCTCAGCGCCTTCAACGACGTGCTTGGCAGCTTCCGCCTTGGCCTCGCCTGCAACAAGAAGCCAAATACGAGCAGACTTGTTTACCGCGGGAAGAGTAAGGGTAATGCGCTCGCTCGGCGGCTTGGGAGAGTCATGAACGGGAACAGCTAGCTCTTCTTGTTCCCGAACCGCCTCAGAATGGGGGAACAAGGAATTGATATGGCCCTCTTCGCCCATTCCCAGCAGATGCAGGTCGAATCCGTTCGGGGCGAATTCCTTTAGCTCTGGCTCATACGCACTCGCTGCGGCTTCCATGGACACCGCACCTAGATCAAAACCGTGAATATTCTGGTCCGGAATATCTACGTGGTTGAGCAGGGCACTGCGTGCTTGACCCTCATTAGAATCTGCGTCAGAGACGGGCACATTACGCTCGTCGCCGAAAAAGACGTGAACGCGCGACCAATCGATGCGCTGGGCTGGAAAGTCCTCGCCTTGCTGCTGTGCCGCGAAATCCAAACGGGCCAGCTCGTGAAGAACGCCAATTCCAGCGCCGCCGCCGGTTAGGACAACTCGCGCGACCCCATCGTGGTGGAGCCCGCCACCGGCGGCTTGGATACGCGCTACGGTATCCACGAATTTCAGCGCGGCCTGGGAGATAAGGTCATCCACATCGCTTACGCGGTGAAGAGTTACCATGAGGTATCGCTATCCTTTGCAAAGAATCAGAGTTAAGCCGTTTTACTGCTTACTGTAGTCTACTTGGGCTAGCGCACGGAGCGCTTGCGCATAAGTCTTATCGGCATCCAGATGGCGCAATTCTTCAGAGAGAACCTCAGCTTGGGAGCGCTTGCTAAGGCTCACCAGGGAATCCGGGGAACCTGGAACGCACACACGCACCGTGCGCTCGTCGACGACATCTACGTCGACGTGGCTCGTTTCCCGGTTAAACCGCAAGTGGGTCACTGGGAAGTGCGGCTCCTGAGAGTCGGTCACTGTGCGGTGGACGGGGACTGCCAGACGATCGAGGAGCCATCCGGCCGCGAAGTCTGGAGCTGGGTGGCCCGCAGGGCCCGCTACCTCGACGGACTGCACCGGCTCGTGAGGATGGCGGTCCAATGCGGAGGCCACGACGCCGCGCCACAAAGTGATGGCGGCCCAGGACATATCGGAATCGCCCGGCGTGTAACCGGCGGATAAGGTGCGCAGATCTTCGCCAGTGACGCGTCCGTCATAGGCAACGTTGGTGATGCGGCGTTGAGCCAATTTACCCACCGAGCTGGAAGCTGGGTCAGGCGGGCACAAGGTAGGCCACCAGGCGACCAAAGGGGTGTCGGGAAGCAGCAGTGGAGTAACGACTGCCTCGTCCTGATTTGCCAAAGCGCCGTGCAACTTCATGATGACCATCTCAGAAGCACCCGCTTCACCGCCCACGCGAAGCTGCGCATCTAGGTGGGTATCTGCCTGCGGGTCGCCCGTCACGACGACCAGAACGCGCGACGGGTGCTCATGGGAGGCATCGCGCACGGAGGCCAGGATGTTTTCCAGATCATCGTCCTCGCGGGCAGCCACGATGAGGGTGAGTACTCGGCCGGTAGTAAGGGTGTAATGCTCTTGGGCCTCTACTAGCTTTTTGGAGATTTCACGAGTAGTGGTGTTGGGCAATGGAATAATCATTGTCTGCGTCCCTCCTATGGGCGGCGCCAGGAGTGCCCCCGGCGGCGCAACATTCTATCGGCGGATTCTGGGCCCCACGTGCCAGCGCGGTATTCCTCCGGTTGGCCTGCTTCGGACCAGTAATCGATAATGGGATCCAAAATTGACCAGGAAAGTTCCACCTCTTCGTTGGTGGGGAAGAGCGAAGACTCATCGAGCAGGGCATCCAAAATCAGGCGCTCGTATGCTTCCGGAGATTCCTCGGTAAAGGCCTCAGCATAAGCAAAGTCCATATTGACGTCGCGGACCTCCATGGTGGAGCCGGGCACCTTGGAACCAAAGCGCATGGTGACGCCTTCATCCGGCTGCACGCGGATGACTACGGCGTTTCGTCCCAGCGCATCGGTCTGGCCGTCAACGAATGGTTGATTTGGCGCTGCCTTGAATACCAGCGCAATCTCGGTCACGCGGCGGCCCAAGCGCTTGCCCGTGCGCAGGTAGAAAGGCACTCCTCCCCAGCGGCGGGAGTTCACTTCCAAGGTGCAGGCTGCATAGGTCTCCGTCGTGGACTCCGGATCGAAGCCTTCCTCTTCGCGCAGGCCCTTGACAAATTCGGAGCCTTGCCAGCCGGCGGAGTACTGGCCGCGAGCAGTGGTCTTATTTAGCGGGTGCACGGCGTGAGTAGCGCGTAGCACCTTGACCTTTTCTGCCTGCAGGGCCTCGGGCTCGAAGGAGGAGGGTTCTTCCATTGCAACTAGAGCCAAAAGCTGCAGCAGGTGGTTCTGGATGACATCGCGAGCTGCACCGATGCCGTCATAGTATCCGGCACGGCCGCCCAAGCCAATATCTTCGGCCATGGTGATTTGGACGTGATCGATGTAGTGGGCGTTCCACATGGGCTCGAAAATCTGATTGGCAAAGCGCAAAGCCATGATGTTTTGCACCGTTTCCTTGCCCAGATAATGGTCGATGCGGAATACCGCGGACTCAGGGAAGACGGCGTTGACAATCTCATTGAGCTTGCGGGCAGACTCTTGATCGTGGCCGAAAGGCTTTTCAATGATTACTCGGCGCCACGAGTCCTCGACGGAGTTGGCCATGCCCACCCGCTCCAGCTGGTGGCAGATATTGGAGAAGAATTCCGGTGGAACCGAAAGGTAGTATGCCCAGTTGCTGCCGGTGCCGCGCTCGCGATCTAGCTCGCCCAAACGCGCCGAGAGGCGATCGAATCCAGCATCGTCGAAAGAGCCTTGTACAAATTCGATGCCCTGGGATAGATGCTGCCAGACATCTTCATTGAACTCGGTACGTGAGCCAGCGATGACGGCTGAGCGAACGTAGTCACAGAATGCGACCTTGTCCCAGTCGCGGCGACCATAACCCACAAGGGTAAAGCCAGCGGGGAGGAGGCCACGGCTCGCTAGGTCGTAGATTGCGGGCAGTAGCTTTTTATATGCTAGGTCACCGGTAACGCCGAAGATGACCATGCCCGCGGGTCCTGCGATTCGCGGCAATCGCTTGTCGCTGGCATTGCGCAAGGGGTTGACCCAAGCGGCTGAGTCGGTCACGAAGAATCCTTCCTGAGTTTATGGGCTTTAAGCTCGCTAATATTCTAGCGGCAGAATGCCCCGCCGAATTCTCGGCGGGGCACAAGTCACACGGCTAGTTTACGCGAGTCGCTCCTCAATGGAAGCAAGCAGTTCCTCCCACGCGGCGACAAACTTATCGACGCCCTCGCGCTCCAGCACTGCAAAGACATCATCGAAATCAATGCCGACCTCTTCTAGCTGGGCAAAGACGCCTTCTGCAGCCTCGCGGCTATCAGACAGGGCATCGCCGTGAAGGTTGCCCTCAGAGAGAACCGCATCGATGGTCTTTTCCGGCATGGTGTTTACCGTGTGCGGGCCAGCCAGCTCCGATACGTACAAGGTGGCTGGGTACTCCGGATTCTTTACGCCGGTAGAAGCCCACAGTGGACGCTGGAGGTGGGCGCCTTCGGGCAAGTCGGCGTCGTCAAGCAAGGCGTCCTGGAAGAGGGCATAGGCGCGCTGCGCATTGGCGACGCCCGCCTTGCCCCGCAGTGCCAGAGCAATCTCGCTGCCAATGGCTTCCAAGCGCTTATCTACTTCGGTATCCAAACGGGAAACAAAGAAGGAAGCCACGGAGTGAATGGTAGAGACGTCCTTGCCTGCTTCGGCGGCACGCTTGAGGCCAGTACGGAAAGCCTCAATGACATCGCGGTAGCGATCCACGGAGAAAATAAGAGTGACGTTGACGCTGATTCCCTCTGCTAGGGCATCTTCGATGGCTGGGAGGGATGCGGTGGTGGCCGGAATCTTGATCATGACATTGGGACGATCAACCTTGGACCAGAGCTCACGCGCCTGTTCAAGGGTGGCGTTAGCGTCATCAGAAATGCGCGGGTCGACCTCGATGGACACGCGGCCATCTGCGCCGTTGGTAGAGGAGTAGATATCTGCAAAGAGGTCGCAGGCATTCTTGACGTCCTCAATAGCCAATGCGTACACCGCCTCATCCGCGGAAGCCTTGGCTTCCTTCAACGTGGAAAGCTCGGCGTCGTAGGCGGTGCCGTTGGTCATCGCTGCGGCGAAAATAGCCGGGTTGGTGGTAACTCCCACGATGGACTTCGTGGAAATTATCTCCTCGAGATTGCCCGATACTAGGCGCTCGCGAGAAAGGTCATCGAGCCAGGTTGAGGTTCCCAGCTGGGCAAGTTCGGAAATGTGGTTCATGATTACTCCTTATCCAGTCGTGGGGGTTTACTTCTTCGCGGCGGCGAGCGATTCCTGCGCCGCTTCAACAACCGCTGCGGTGGTGAAGCCAAAGTTCTCAAAGAGCTCGCCCGCAGGAGCGGAGGCGCCGTAGTGCTCGATGGAAATGGTCCGGCCGAAAGAACCGGTGTACTTGTGCCACGGCATAGCGATGCCGGCTTCGATGGACACGCGGGCCTGCACTTCGCTAGGCAGCACGGACTCGCGGTATGCGTCATCCTGCTCATCAAACCACTCAAGGCACGGTGCGGAGACAACGCGGGTGGCTGTTCCGGCGGCCTCCAGTTCCTTAGCGGCGGCGACGGCAAGCTGCACCTCAGAGCCGGTAGCGAGGAGGATTACGTCTGGCGTTTCCTTGGATGCTTCCACCAGAACATAAGCGCCGCGGCGCACGCCATCATGTGCCTTTTCCTTGGTGCCTTCCAGTACTGGCAGTCCCTGGCGGCTCAGTGCCAGGCCCTTTGGTGCGGCCTTGTACTCGAGCGCTGCGGCCCATGCCTGTGCAGTTTCGTTGGCATCGGCCGGGCGAATAACGGACAGGTTCGGGATGGCGCGAAGGGCAGAAAGGGTCTCTACCGGCTGGTGGGTTGGGCCGTCCTCGCCCAAGCCGATGGAGTCGTGGGTCCAGACATAGTAGGTATCGGTAGACATCAACGAGCCCAAGCGCACAGCGGGGTACTGGTACTCGGAGAAAATAAGGAAGGTGCCGCCATAAACGCGGGTATTGCCGTGCAGAGCAATACCGTTCATGATCGCAGACATCGCGTGCTCGCGAATGCCGAAGTGGAGGTTGCGGCCATACGGCTGAGCCGACCACATATCGGTGGTAATGGCTGCGGGGCCGAAGGAGTCCGCGCCCTTAATCACGGTGTTATTGGAGCCGGCAAGATCAGCAGAGCCACCCCACATTTCAGGAAGGGAAGCAGCCAAGGCCTGGATGGTGGCCTCAGAAGCCTTGCGGGTGGCCAAGGACTCGCCCGGTTCCCACACCGGCAATTCAGCGTCGAAATCTTGCGGCAATTCGCGCGCCTGCATTCGGTCAAAGAGTGCCTTGTTCTCCGGATTAGCTGCAGCCCATTCGTCGAACTTGTTCTGCCACGCGGCGTGCTTTTCGGCGCCGCGCTCACGCAGCTTGCGGGTGTGTGCAATGACTTCGTCGTCGATATGGAAGCTGCGTTCCGGATCGAAGCCTAAGACCTCCTTAGTGGCAGCTACCTCGTCATCGCCCAGTGCAGCGCCATGAACGCCGCCGGTATTCATCTTATTCGGGGCCGGGTAGCCAATGACGGTCTTCACGCGGATGAAGGACGGGCGCTCGGTCTCTGCCTGGGCTGCCTTGACGGCCTCCTCAATGGCTACGACGTCTTCGCCGGATTCGACCGTTTGGACGTGCCAGCCGTAGGCCTTGTAGCGGGCGACCACGTCTTCGTTGAAGGCAATATTCGTATCGTCCTCAATAGAGATGCGGTTATCGTCCCAGAAGACAATCAAGTTGCCCAGCTTTTGCGTACCCGCCAGGGAAGAAGCCTCAGCGGTAACGCCCTCCTGCAGGTCACCATCGGAAGCAATGGTGTAGACGTAGTGGTCGAAGGGAGACTCGCCGGCCGGTGCCTCTGGATCGAAAAGGCCGCGCTCTTTCCGTGCCGCCATGGCCATGCCAACGGAGGAAGCAAGGCCTTGGCCAAGGGGGCCAGTGGTGATTTCCACGCCATCGGTATGGTGCACCTCAGGGTGTCCAGGCGTGCGCGATCCCCAGGTGCGCAGCTGCTGGAGATCGTCCATCTCCAAGCCAAAGCCGCCCAGGTAGAGCTGGATGTACTGGGTGAGGGAAGAGTGACCAACCGATAGAACGAAGCGGTCGCGGCCGGCCCAGTGCACATCGGCGGGATCATGGTTAATGACGCGCTGATACAAGGTGTAGGCGAGGGGAGCAAGGGACATTGCGGTGCCTGGGTGGCCGGAACCGCATTTTTGTACAGCATCTGCGGCTAGTACTCGCACGGTGTCGACGGCGCGGGTGTCAAACTCCGACCAATCCTCCGGGTAACGGCGCTCGACCATAGTTTGGAGTTCTGGGGACAACTTATCTTTCGACACTGGAAAGCCTCGCTTACGTCTAGGCAAAAAGTACTTAACTTTATTCAGTCTAGTAATTTTTTAACCGGCGGTGCGCAATTATAGAAAGCTAGGCATAAACGGTATGCTGGCATGGCTAAGTGGAGTGCGCGTCGGCGCTAGAGCGCGCACCGAATCTAGCGGCCATAGGCCTGTTGTCTTTCACCCCTGCGCCGAAAACTGTGAGTGAGAGAACTGGAACTTTTTCACGGGCATGTGCGACCGCTAGGGGTGACCGCGCGCAGTAAGTGTGCGGGGCACAGTTCACCAACGTTCAGATAGTGGAGGAATCCCTTGGAGACCATCAAGGCCTATTTTGCGCTAACGAAGCCGAGGATCATTGAACTCCTCCTCGTGGCCGCAATCCCGGCGATGCTCCAAGCGCAACGCGGCGTGGAGGCCGTTTCAGACAATATCTGGCTTATCGTGTCGACCATTTTTGGCGGTTGGATGGGCGCTGCCGCTGCCCACACGTTTAATAACGTCGTGGACTACGAGCTGGATCAAAAAATGCAGCGCACGAGGGCCCGCCCGTTGGTAAGGGCCAAGATTACTAAGCGAAACGCGGCAATTTTCGCCTGGGTAATGCTCATCATCTCCGTCCTATGGTTGGGCGTCCTTGCCCATTCCTGGCTGGCGGCCTTCTTCGTGGTTTTGACGAACTTCTTCTACGTCTTCGTCTACACCAAGTTTTTGAAGATGCGCAATGCTCAAAATATTGTCTGGGGCGGTTTGGCAGGCTGCATGCCGGCGATGGTCGGCTGGGCGGTTATCCGGGATAACGCTCCTGCTGGAGAGCCTGACCGCTGGTGGCAGGCAATCGTGCTCTTCCTCATCATCTTCTTCTGGACTCCGCCACACACGTGGGCGCTGGCCATGAAGTACAAGGAAGACTACCGCAAGGCCGGCGTGCCGATGCTGCCCGTAGTGGCTGATGAGAAGGAAGTCACTCGACAGATCGTGTGGTATACCGTGGGCACGGTTATCGTGACCCTACTTATCGTCCCCGCTGCATCGTGGATTTACTTGGTCGCAGCACTTGCCTCCGGCGCGGTATTCCTGTGGATGGCTATCCGCCTGCACAAGGGAGTCAAGAACGGCGCCAAGGTGAAGCCGATGCGCCTGTTCATTTACTCCAATAACTATCTGTCAGTGCTCTTTATCGGGTTGTCCATCGACGCAGTATTGGGCTGGGAGCCACTAGGCCGGATGCTCGGCTGGTCAGCCACGTTATTCTAATTGTGCCCAAATACCTAGGATAAGAAGGCGAATGCGCGGGAAGGCAAATGCTTTCCCGCGCTTTTGGCGTTTGTGGGTGGGTTTAGGCTTTATCGCCAGCTTGGACGCGCAGCACGATCGAACCGGTAGTCTTGCGCTCTTGGAGATCGCGGTGGGCCGCAGCGGCATCTTCCAGTGGATAAGATGCCGTGACGTTGAAGCTCAGATCGCCGTCGATAACAGCTTGGACGACCGCCTGGGCACGCATTTGGAACTCGCCTTCTTGGGCTGTCCATGCGCCGATGGAAGGCCGGGTGAGGAAGATAGACCCATGCTTGTTCAGCAGCTGCGGGTCGATAGGCTCAACTGGGCCAGAGGCAGCGCCGAAGAGCGCGACGGTGCCACGGGGGCGTACTGCTTCGAGTGACTCGTGGAAGGTAGCCTTGCCGACGCCGTCATAAACCACGTCGACCCCCTTATCACCGTTGTAGCGACGGACCTGCTCGGCGAGTCCTTCGCCATAGCGAAATACCTTATCCGCACCGGCTGCGTAGGAGAGTTCTTCCTTTTCGTCCGTGGAGACCACCGTATAAACGGTAGCGCCGAGCGACGATGCCATTTGGGTGAGGATCTGGCCGACACCGCCGGCGCCGGCGGTAATCAGGCAGGAAGCACCTTCACCCAGTTGATAAACGCCATGCGCCAAGTAGTGTGCGGTAATGCCTTGCAGCAGCATAGAGGCAGCGACTTCTGGCTGGAAATCATCCGGGACCGCCACTAGTCCCTCTCGTGGGACGCAGACCTGCTCCGCATAGGAGCCAAAAGCCTGGTTCCAGGCCACCATAGTGCCTTCGGCAATCTCCCCTTTGGGGTCGTGGACTACGCGCCCGGTGCCTTCGAATCCGGGAATGAACGGGGTGGCCGCGTTATAAATACCCTCACGATAATAGGTATCGATGTAATTGACGCCAGCCATGATGACGTCCACCAATACCTCATCGTCATTAGGGGTGGGGGCGGGAACTTCGGTATAGCGAAGTACTTCTGGTCCGCCGGTTTCTGTGACCTGAATTGCGTGCATATAGCCAGGCTAGCGCAAAAAGCCGGCCGAGTGCAGTACCTCGGCCGGCCGTGAGCGTTATGGGTTAAGCGTTCGCGCGCTCCCGTTCGAGAGAGGCTTGGCGCGCCGCGTACTTTTCATCGCCGCTGGGGGAGCCGGTGATGAGATCCGCGGTGCCGTCGGTGCGGCGTACACCGTGTGCCCATAGCAGGGCGGTATACGCGGTGACGAAGGAGGAGAGGCCAATATGGAAGGGGACAGTCCAGCGCGGAATGCTCATGTAGAACTGGTAAACGCCTACTGCCCACTGAATGAGGATGCATACAACGAGGACCCAGCCAGCCTTCTTAGCGTCTTGAGGTGCGCGGTTCTTGTAAAGCAGGAAGACGGTAATAACCGTAAGCGTCAGGTAGACGTACATGCACATGGCGTGGGTGACGGCCATGGCTTCGGTATCTACCTGCAGGCGGCCTTCCATTCCCACCCCGGAGTCGCCAGAGTGAACGCCCGAACCGGTAACCATCGTGCCGGTGATGAGCACAATGCTCAGGGCAACGGTAGCGACCGCTGCAAGGAGGCGAATCGCTTGAGGGAAGCGAACGCGTGGCGTTCCGTCATCGGGTTCCACAATGCGGGAATAAAGCATTGCCGCCAGCCATACCAAGAGCATCGAAGGTAGGAAGTGCAGCGCCACGGACCACCACCGGAGGTCTAGGTGGACAGAGATACCGCCGATGATCGCCTGCAGTACGATGCCAGCGACGTTGAGCCATGCGTACACCTTGAGCTCTGCACGGCGACGCGCCATGCGCATGGCAATGACGGCGGCGACAGCCGCTGCGGTCACGACGAAAGTAAGCAGGCGGTTACCAAACTCGATGGCCTGGTGGAGAGCAGGCGCAGCGCCTTCCATAGGGACAAGGGAGCCTGGTTGGCATTCCGGCCAGGTGGGACAACCCAATCCCGAGCCGGTCACGCGGACAATGGAACCAGACACGGTGATGCCACCCTGGCACAAGAGGAGGATGAGCGCGATGAGGCGCTGCTGTTGCAGTGTAGGGGCGGCTTCCTTAAAGAAGCGCTTGATCTTCGTCCAGTAATTCACGCATAGCATCCTACTAGTCGGGAGATTTCGGGCATAAAAATTCCTCTCGTTTCGAGAGGAACCGGACAAAAGTCACATTTAGCCATCGAAGCGGAACCAACGGACCGCAGCGAACGACGCCACCGCAAGCCACGCCAACAAGGACAGGAGCTCGAGGCCGGGGAAGGTGGAATTAGAGGCGTCGGTAAGCGCGCCTGCTAGGGCGACGGTCGGCACCGCGTTGAGGATGCCGTTATCGCCCAGCCCCTGGGAGTAGAGGGTCCATCCGACTACGCCGAGGAGCAGGAACCAGATGAGATTGGCCAGTGCGAGTACCACCTCAGAGCTGAGGGTGCCGCCGAGCAGCAGCCCCATGGCGGTAAAAGCCGCAACGCCAAAAAATAGCGAAAGAATCATGAGCAGCACCCCGCCCAGGCTGATGCGGAGGCCCAGGATATAGGCAGCTATGCCCAAAACGAGGATTTGGAATACCACCATGGTGAGCACGCCGAGGATTTTGCCGCCAATAATGGCCCATGCGGGCACACCGGACGCGCCGGTGCGTTTAAGGGCCCCGTAGCGCCGGTCAAAGGCAAGTGAAATGGCCTGACCGGTAAAGCCTGCGGAGGTGGCCGCTACTGCAAGCACCATGGGAAAGACTTCGTGCAAGCCATGTCCGGTGAGCGACTCTAGGTGGGCCGCGCCAATGAGCAGGGCCAGCGGGATGATGACGCTGAGCAATTGCTGTTCGCCGTGGCGCAGCATGAGTTTTGCTTCCATCTTTCCTTGCGCGAGCAACATGGCGCCGGCGCTAGCCCGTTTGGGGGCCGGGGTAAAGGTTCCAATGTTAAATGTAGTGCTCATGTGGTGGTTTCTTTCCGCAACGCAGTTGATTGAATTCGATCCTGGCGGAGGACGCAGCTAGCTGCGCAAATGGCGCCCGGTAAGGTCAAGGAAGACCTCCTCTAAGTTGCGGTGGGCTGCGTCTAAGCGCCGCAGCAGGACTCCTTGGCGGGCGAGTTCGGCGCTCAGCGCGGCAATCGTCTCGGGAGTGCCGGCCTGGGTCAAGCGGTAATGCAGCGGCCGGGATTTGGTTGCTCGAATTCCAGCCTCAGCCAAAGCTTCCATATCAACATCGATATCGGTGCTGAAACTAAGCCCTGCCGAGTCCGACTGGGCGGTAAGTTCCGCGGGGGTGCCGTGGGCTACAAGCTCGCCATGATCCATGATTGCCACTCGGTCCGCTAGTGACTCCGCTTCATCCATGAGGTGGGTGGTAAGAACAATGGTGACGCCATCGCGCCTCAGGGCCCGAACAAGGTCCCAGACCGCCAAACGGGATTGTGCATCCATGCCAGCGGTGGGCTCATCGAGAAAAACTAGCTCGGGCCGACCGATGATTGCTAGGGCGAGGGAAAGCCGTTGCTGCTGCCCGCCGGAGAGTCTGCGATAGGGAGTCCGGGCTACTCCATCAAGCCCGAGCGTTTCCAGTAGCCAGTGCGGGGAGAGGGGATGGGCGCTGTAGCTAGCGGAAAGTTCTAGCATTTCCAGAACACGGATGCCGGAGTAGGAACCACCACCCTGCAACATGATGCCGACCTTTTCGCGCACCTTGTCCGGTGCGGAACTCGGGTCGAGTCCTAGGACGTCGATTGTGCCGCTGGTGGGGTGGATAAAACCCTCTGACATCTCAATCGTTGTGGACTTTCCGGCGCCATTGGGGCCAAGGAGGCAAAAGACCTCACCTGTGGCAACGCTAAGGCTTAGACCGTTAACGGCGGTGGTGGGGCCAAATTTCTTCACCACGTTGTCCACGGTGAGGGCTGGGCGATCGGCTGAAATGGAATTCACGTGGGATTAGTTTAGGACACGGATTCCGCTGCGCCGCACTGCAACCCACCACAGGGTGGCGATGACGGCGAAAGTGCAGGCTGCCGACACGTAGATCACGATGATAGTGCTGGGCGGCAACCCGAGGCCGCGCGGCAGTACAAAGAAGCTCATAGCTGCCGAATAAGCCACGACGCAGAAACGGAATATAAGCCGGTTGGCCCATGCGGCCAAAGGCAGTACCGCCCACAGGATGTACCACGGATGGACGACGGGAAAGAAGATAACCAGTACTAAGGAGGCGGTGCCGAGTCCTCCCACAGGGTGGATGTAGCCGCGCAACGTTGCAAAGAGCATGCGGGCCATGAAAGCTACTGCCACCAGCACGCCAAAGGTACGGGTTACGGTGAGAATAGCTTCGGTGTGGTCGCCTAGACCCAACAGCATTCCGATGAAGCCGGTGCCCACGCCTACGGCGGTGGAGGTAGAAAGCCACGAGCGGATGGAGGCCGCCCCGCCTTGTCCCGTGATCCACCCCAGGCCAATACCGGTCAAGGCGCTAATAAGTGCAATGGTTGCAATTAAAATAACTAGCTGCAGGGCAATGGCGTAGACCAAAGCCCTCCAGCGTGTTGCACCGTCCTTGTCTATCAGGTGGCGGGCATAGGCCATCCCTACAAAGCCCAGCCCGATAAAGCCGGTAACCTTGACCATCCCGGCGCAGGACAGACAAAATCCAGAAGCAATTAGTGTTAGGTAGGCACTGCGCGTGGACTTTTCCAGCTTGTCGACGCCCCGCAGGCCCAGCTCCATACCCACTAGAAGCAGGCCCAACATGATGGACTCATTATGGATTCCGCCCACCAGGTGCAAGATAGTGAGAGGGTTGAGAATGCCGAGCCATAGGGCAGATTCTGGAGATACCCGGCAGCGCCGCGCCAAACAGCTTATGGCCCACCCAGCAACCATGATACCGGCGATGGATAGGAGGCGGTGGGCGATAACTCCCAAGAGGATGGAATTTGAGGTAACTGCGCTCACCACCCCAGCAAGCCCGAGTGCTACGGGGCCATAGGGAGAAGGGGAGTTGGCCCAGATAAACGGTACGGATCGGGCGAGCTCATCACCCGCGCCAAGCAATTGCACCGGTCCTGCAGAATACGGATCCATGCCCTGCATCACGATGGAACCGTTGGCCAAGTAGGAGTAAATGTCCTGGGTGAAGAGCGGGGCGGTAAAAATCAGCGGGATGACCCAGCCGGCCCACGTGCGCCATAGTTGGTGTGTGGTCACGAGCCGGCGAGCGCGCGCTGGGGTGAGGGCACCTTCCTGGGGTTGGCGCAGCGGGGTGCCTACAAAAGGGGCCAAGAAAACCCAGGCGGCCACCATCAGGCCTACTCCCACCATGACTATGGCAGAAGAGGTCTGCAGCATGCGAGACATGAGGGATCCAAAAGGCACGTTGTCATAAGGGTTTCCCACTACTGGGAGGGCGCCGGCACCTAACGCGCCGAAGGCGATAAGTAGAGAACCCACTGTGCCCACCCAGCGCAAGATAAAAAATGTCCGCCATTGTGCGGTGGTGGTGCGCTTTAGGCCATCTTCTTTGGCGGGGACAAAATCAAAACGAGAATCAGGTTCTGCGGCTCCGGTGTCCTCGGCGTGTAGCCGCGCAGACCGGGAACCAGCGGTGCCCAGCTGCGGCAGCTCGGCCTTGACGCCGGAAAGAAAGCCGCGGAATTTGCCTGTCATGGGTTAAGACCTTACGCGAATCCTCCGCCCCAACCCCAGCAGGCCCGCCATTTTGACGCGCGCAGCACCGCCAGTTGTGGCGATGAGGGGAGTAAGCCACCCCCGTGCCACGCCGAAGAATGGCTAATGGTGGCATTCCGGAATGAATTAAGGAACACTAGTGTTGTCTAATAAAGGAGGCGCAGTTGGACTGCGGCGCGACTCTCGGAATTACGGGAGCCGGCTGCAGGGCGGCTGTAAGTGAGCGAAGCACGAAGGGAGGTCCCGGCATGAGCACACCTCAGCGCGTAGAAACTACGCATAAGGCGGCTAAGGAATCCCGCACTACGGATGGCGATACCCGCCGGCAAGTGATGCTGTTGCTGCTGAAGGACGGGCCCGTTACCGCTTCCCACTTGGGTGAACGCCTTGGCCTTTCTGCTGCCGGAATCCGCCGGCACTTAGACAATTTGGTGGAAGAGGAATTGACGGAGGTTGTGCGCCGCCGCCCAGTTACCCGCGGTTCAGCGGGTAGCGGCTCTGGTCGCGGGCGACCAGCCAAACACTTCCGCCTCACCGATCGTGGCCGAGCGCAATTCGGCCACGCCTACGATGATTTGGCCTCTGATGCCTTGACGGCGCTTCGCGACGTCGGCGGGTCTGAGGCCGTTAAGCGCTTTGCCAAGGTCCGCTTCGGGCGTCTCGTTGCAGATGTGCGCCCCCTCGTAGAAGAGGGCGAATCTGTAGAGGATGTGGCCCGCAAGCTGGCCGAGGTATTGGACGAGCACGGGTATGCCGCCACGGTGGACCGCGCTGGTCAGGGAGTGCAAATCTGTCAGCACCATTGTCCGGTCTCCCATGTGGCGGCCGAGCATCCGGAGCTGTGTGAGGCGGAACAAGAAGTCTTTTCTGCTCTATTAGGCAAACACGTACAGCCTTTGGCCTCCATCGCCGGCGGTCATGGGATCTGTACCACGAACATCCCCTTGACACCCGTTAATACAAATACTGAAAGGAGCGAGTCATGACCCAGGCACAATCGGCACCCGAGAACAAGATGACCGATGATGAAATCATTGATTCCATTGGTGCATATGAGTACGGCTGGCACGACTCGGACGCGGCCGGTGCTTCTGCTCGCCGCGGCTTGAACGAAGATGTAGTACGCGATATTTCCGCCAAGAAGGGCGAGCCGGAATGGATGCTTAACCAGCGCCTGAAGGCACTCAACATCTTTGATAAGAAGCCCGTTCCCACCTGGGGTGCGGATCTGTCTGGCATCGACTTCGACCAGATTAAGTACTACGTGAAGTCCACTGAGGAGCAGGCCCAGACCTGGGACGAACTCCCTGACGATATCAAGGCCACCTACGATAAGTTGGGCATTCCAGAGGCCGAGAAGCAGCGCCTCGTTGCCGGCGTGGCAGCCCAGTACGAGTCCGAGGTTGTTTACCACCAGATCCGTGAGGACCTGGAAAGCCAGGGCGTCATCTTCGTCGATACTGATACCGCACTGCGTGACTACCCTGAACTTTTCAAGGAGTACTTCGGCACCGTTATCCCAGCCGGTGACAATAAGTTCTCCGCGCTGAACTCCGCAGTGTGGTCCGGTGGTTCCTTTATCTACGTGCCCAAGGGCGTGCATGTAGATATTCCGCTGCAGGCTTACTTCCGCATCAACACGGAAAACATGGGCCAATTCGAGCGCACCCTCATCATCGTCGACGAGGACGCTTATGTTCACTACGTCGAGGGCTGTACCGCTCCTATCTACAAGTCTGACTCCCTGCACTCCGCGGTAGTGGAGATCATCGTGAAGAAGGGCGGCCGCTGCCGCTACACCACCATTCAGAACTGGTCCAGCAACGTCTACAACTTGGTGACCAAGCGCACCAAGGTAGAAGAAGGCGGCACCATGGAATGGGTCGACGGCAACATCGGCTCCAAGGTCACCATGAAGTACCCAGCCGTATGGATGACCGGTCCTTACGCCAAGGGCGAGGTTCTCTCCGTTGCCTTTGCTGGTGAGAACCAGTTCCAGGACACGGGCGCCAAGATGACTCACATGGCTCCGCACACCTCTTCCAATATCGTGTCCAAGTCGGTTGCCCGTGCCGGCGGCCGCGCCGCATACCGCGGCTTGGTGCAGGTTAATCAAAACGCGCACCATTCCACCTCTAACGTCGAGTGCGATGCGTTGCTGGTGGACAATATCTCGCGTTCGGATACATACCCGTATAACGACATCCGCAATGACCACGTCACGCTGGGCCATGAGGCAACCGTTTCCCAGGTTTCTGAGGAACAGCTGTTCTACCTGATGTCCCGCGGTATTGCGGAAGAAGAAGCAATGGCGATGATCGTGCGTGGCTTCGTTGAGCCGATTGCTAAGGAGCTGCCGATGGAGTACGCCCTCGAGCTCAACCGCCTCATCGAACTGCAAATGGAAGGATCGGTCGGCTAAAGAAAATGGTCGCTTCGAACGAATTCAATCCGGATAAGATCACCAAGGGTGACGTCTTTACCTCCACCAACGTGGAGGACTTCCCGGTGCCGCACGGCCGCGATGAGGTGTGGCGCTTTGTCTCCCTGCGCAAGCTCCGTGGACTGCACAATGGCGAGTTCGCTGAGGCAGTGGCACAGGATGTCACCGTGAGCGAACATCCAGGCGTAAGCTCCGAGACCGTCGCTCGCGATGACGAGCGCTTGGGCCGCGTTGGTACCCCGTCTGACCGCGTTGCGGCACAGGCGTGGACTTCTATGCCTGAAGGCCAGGTTGTCACCATTGACGCTGAGGCTCAGGTGGAAGAGCCCGTTGTCATTACCTACACCGGCAAGGGCGAGGGCGTAACTTCCTTTGGCGCCACCTCCATCGAGGTAGGCCACCACGCGGAAGCCACCGTCATCCTGAAGTACGTCGGCTCTGGCACCCACGCAGATAACGTCGAGTTCATCGTGGGCGATGGCGCTCACCTGACCGTCGTTGTTGACGTTGATTGGGAAGACGATGCCGTACACCTGTCTAACCACGTAGCACAGCTCGGCCGCGATTCCGTGCTGCGCCACAACTCCGCTATCTTTGGCGGCGAGGTGGTACGCATCGTGCCTCGCGTGAACTTCACCGAGCAGGGCGGCGACGCAGAGTTGCTGGGCGTCTACTTCGCTGATGAAGGCCAGTACTTTGAAAACCGCATGTTGGTGGATCACTCCGTCCCTAATTGCCGCTCCCACGTCCTATACAAGGGCGCACTGCAGGGCACCAAGGACAATGAGGCCCGCACCTGCTGGGTGGGCGATGTCCTTATCCGCTCCAATGCACAGGGCACCGATACCTACGAGACCAACAACAACCTGATTCTGACTGAGGGCGCTCGCGCAGACGCAATCCCTAACTTGGAGATTGAGACCGGCGAAATTACCGGTGCAGGCCACGCGGCCACCGTCGGTCGCTTCGATGACATCGAGTTGTTCTACCTGATGTCTCGCGGCATTCCAGAGGCTGAAGCCCGCCGCCTCATCATCCGTGGCTTCTTCAATGAGGTCATCCACCGCATCCCGGTGCAGTCCCTGTCCGAGGAATTGGAAAACCGCATTTCCGAAGAACTGGAAAAGATCTCCGCCTAAAGCTTTCATAGAAGGAAAACCACACACATTATGTCTACTCTGGAAATTAAGAACCTCCACGCCCAGGTGCTGCCGACGGAAGAAGGCGGCGAGCCGAAGGAAATCCTCAAGGGCGTTAACCTGACCATCAACTCCGGTGAGATCCACGCCATCATGGGTCCGAACGGTTCCGGCAAGTCCACCTTGTCTTACACCATCGCCGGCCACCCAAAGTATGAGGTCACCGAGGGCGAGGTGCTTCTCGACGGCGAAAATCTGCTGGAGATGCCCGTCGACGAGCGCGCTCGCGCCGGCCTCTTCTTGGCTATGCAGTACCCAACTGAGGTACCAGGCGTAAAGGTCTCTCAGTTCATGCGCTCTGCAGTTACCTCCATTCGCGGTGAAGCACCGAAGCTGCGTGAATGGAACAAGGAGCTTACCCAGGCCCGCGAGAATTTGAAGATTGATAAGTCCTTCATCTCCCGCTCCGTCAACGAAGGCTTCTCCGGCGGTGAGAAGAAGCGCCACGAAGTCATGCAGCTGGATATCCTGAAGCCGAAGTTCGCAGTTATGGACGAGACCGACTCCGGCCTGGACGTTGACGCTCTGCGCATCGTGTCTGAGGGCATCAATAGCTACCAGAAGGAAACCAATGGTGGCATCTTGATGATTACCCACTACAAGCGCATCCTGAACTATGTGAAGCCGGACTTTGTGCACGTCTTTGCAGACGGTCAAGTCATCAAGACCGGTGGCGCCGAATTAGCGGATCAGCTCGAGTCTGACGGCTACGACCAGTTCCTGAAGTAAGGACCGACCACGGGCCGGTCAACCGCGACTATCTAAAGAAGATTCATGACTGGATTTGATGTAAACGCAATTAGGGAGCAGTTCCCGATCCTCCAGCGCACTGTGCGCGGCGATAAGCCACTGGTGTATCTGGATTCGGGCGCTACTTCCCAGCGCCCGCTGCCGGTATGGAAGGCGGAGGAGGAGTTTGTGCTGCACACGAACGCTCCTGTCCACCGCGGTTCCTACCAGCTGGCGGAAGAGGCCGATGACGCCTACGAGTCCGCGCGACAAGCTATCGCCGCATTCGTGGGTGCGGACCGCGACGAAATCGCCTTTACCAAGAACGCCACCGAGGCCCTGAACGAAGTTGCCTATGTGCTGAGCGACGAGCGCGCGGGAGACCTCTACGTGGGCGAGGGCGATACCGTCGTGATCACCGAATTGGAGCACCACGCCAACTTGGTGCCGTGGCAGGAGCTCTGCGCTCGCACTGGCGCTACGTTGAAGTGGTATTCCATGACCGAAGACGGCCGTATCGATCTTGATTCGCTCGAGCTTGATGATTCCGTCAAGGTAGTTGCGTTTACTCACCAATCCAATGTCACGGGTGCCGTGGTGGACGTGGATGAACTGGTGCGCCGCGCCCGCGCGGTGGACGCCATGGTTGTCCTTGACGCCTGCCAGTCGGTGCCACATATGGCGGTGGATTTCCACGCCTTGGACGTGGATTTCGCGGCCTTTTCCGGCCATAAGATGTGCGGCCCCAGCGGCGTGGGTGTGCTGTACGGCAAGGATGAGCTGCTCAAGAAGCTTCCGCCCTTCCTGACCGGTGGCTCCATGATTGAGATTGTCAAGATGGAAGAGACCACCTTTGCCGAGCCGCCGACGCGCTTTGAGGCGGGCACGCAGATGACCAGCCAGGTGGTTGGCCTCGGCGCAGCGGTGAAGTTCTTGGAAGAAGTGGGCATGGACAATATCCACGCGCACGAAAAGAAGCTCACCGAGCGCGCATTGCGCCAGCTCAAGGAAATCCCGGGTCTGCGCATCATCGGTCCAGAGACCACCGAAAATCGCGGTGGCGCCATTTCCTTCACTGTGGAAGGCGTTCACCCGCACGACTTGGGCCAGGTCCTCGATGACCACGGTGTGTCCATTCGCGTTGGCCACCACTGTGCGTGGCCACTGCACCGTGCCTGCGGCGCACAGTCCACCGCCCGCGCTAGCTTCTACCTATATAACACCGAGGAAGAAGTAGATAAGCTGGTGGACGCAATCAAGGCTGCCCGCGAATTCTTTGGAGTTGCCTCATGAACCTAGATTCCATGTACCAGGACGTCATCCTGGATCACTATAAGAACCCCCAACACGCCGGCCTGAGGGAGCCATATCAGGCCGAGGTCCACCACGTGAACCCGTCCTGCGGCGATGAGCTCACCCTGCGCGTGCGCCTTTCGGACGACGGCAAGACCGTAGAGGACGTCTCCTATGACGCGGAAGGCTGCTCCATTTCGCAGGCTTCTACCTCGGTTATGGCTGAGGAAATTGTGGGGCTGCCGCTTACGGAAGCCAATGAGAAGCTGGCCGAGTTCGAAAAGATGATTACCTCTCGCGGCCAAGAAGAGGGCGATGAAGACCTTATCGGTGACGGCGTCGCCTTCGCCGGCGTGTCCCAGTACCCAGCGCGCGTCAAGTGTGCGCTCCTCGGATGGAAGGCCTTCCAGGCTGCATCCGCCGATGCACTAACTGAAGTGGAGAACTAGATGACCGAACCCGTAGATCCTTATCAGAACGAGAACTCTTCATTCTCCGGCAGCGGCGAGCGCCCGGAGCAGACTGAAGAGCAGATCTCTAAGGCCTTTGATGTCACCGAATTCATGCGTGATGTCATTGACCCCGAGCTCGGCATTAACGTCGTCGACCTGGGTCTTGTCTATGACCTCTGGTTTGAAGAGGACAATGGCAAGGAAATCGTCATGATCAATATGACATTGACCTCGCCGGCCTGCCCGCTGACCGATGTCATTGCGGAACAGGTGGAAGACATCGTCAAGGCAAATAAGCTGGCCGATGCCGTCCGCATCAACTGGGTATGGATGCCACCATGGGGCCCGCAGATGATTACTGAGGAGGGCCGCGAGCAGCTTCAGGCCCTCGGCTTCGCGGTCTAAAATCGCGTATTAATCACACGCCCCCAGCAGCGCATTTCTCGGACTAGGGAAGCGGCTGTTGGGGGCGTTAGTGCGTCTTAGCGTTGGCGGCGTCAATTGCTAGACTATTTCTTCGTGATTGTAACCAATGATTTCGAAGTCAGGGTAGGAGCGCGCACGCTTCTCGACGCCCCCGGGCAGCACCTCCGCGTGCAGCCCGGCGACCGCATCGGCCTCATCGGCCGCAACGGCGCGGGCAAGACGACGACCATGCGCATTTTGGCAGGGGAGACGGAGCCTTATGGTGGTTCTGTGACTCGCTCGGGCCCCATTGGTTATCTGCCCCAGGATTCCCGTGAGGGAAATATTGAGCAAACGGCGCGCGAGCGCGTTCTTTCCGCACGCGGTCTAGATGATCTTAAGCGCCGTATGGCGAAGCAACAAGAGCTCATGGAATCGGCCACGGACGATAAGTTCCGGGATAAGGCTATCCGTAAGTATTCCCGCTTGGAGGAGCAGTTCGAGTCGCTCGGCGGCTATGAAGCCGATTCCGAATGCGCGCAGATCTGCGATAATTTGGGCCTGCCACAGCGCGTCTTAGATCAGAAGCTCAAGACTCTCTCGGGCGGCCAGCGCCGCCGTGTGGAGCTGGCACAGATCCTCTTTGCGGCTACTGAAGGCTCCGGTAAATCCCAGACCACGCTGCTCCTGGATGAGCCGACTAACCACTTGGATGCGGACTCTATTACGTGGCTGCGCCAATTCCTGTCCAAGCACGAGGGCGGGCTCATTATGATTTCCCACGACGTCGAACTGCTAGAAGCCGTGTGCAACAAGGTGTGGTTCCTTGACGCGGTCCGCGGTGAGGCCGATGTGTACAACATGGGCTATAAGAAGTACCTCGATGCGCGTGCTACCGATGAAGCGCGGCGCCGCCGAGAGCGCGCCAATGCGGAAAAGAAGGCGTCTGCACTGCAAAAGCAGGCGGCCAAGCTCGGTGCCAAGGCAACCAAGGCCGCCGCGGCAAAGCAGATGCTCCACCGTGCTGAACGCATGATGAGCGAGCTCGATGAGGTCCGCGTGGCCGATAAGGTGGCCAATATCAAGTTCCCCGAGCCAGCGCCATGCGGCAAGACCCCCATGAATGCCAAGGGCCTGACCAAGATGTACGGCTCGCTGGAGGTTTTCGTGGGTGTAGACCTCGCCATCGACAAAGGTTCTAGGGTGGTTGTTCTCGGCTACAACGGTGCAGGTAAGACCACCCTGTTGAAATTGCTGGCCGGTGTGGAACGCACCGATGGTGAAGGTGGTATCGTCAGCGGCCACGGCCTGCGTATCGGCTACTTCGCGCAGGAGCATGACACCATCGACCCGGATAAGTCCGTGTGGCAAAACACCATCGATGCCTGTCCTGACGCGGATCAGCAGGAGTTGCGCAGCCTGCTTGGTGCCTTTATGTTTTCCGGCGAGAAGTTGGAGCAACCTGCGGGCACCCTCTCCGGCGGCGAGAAGACGCGCCTTGCACTGGCTGCCTTGGTCTCCAGTCGCGCGAATGTCCTGTTACTAGACGAGCCGACCAATAACTTGGACCCAATTTCGCGCGAGCAAGTGCTTGATGCACTAAAAACGTATACGGGCGCTGTGGTGCTGGTGACGCACGATCCAGGTGCGGTTAAGGCACTGGATCCGGAACGCGTGATCATCATGCCCGACGGTGATGAGGACCTGTGGTCCGATGACTATATGGAGATCGTGGAGCTAGCTTAGGGATTTATGAAGACACTGCTGGAGAGGATGCCCGCCTGGCGGGAGAAGTTTTGGCTCATCCCCGCCGTGGCGGTGGCCATAGCCGCGATCGGCGCGGAATTGCTCATTGCGGTTGGTAGCAATTTTGATGTGTCGGCCACGCTCTTTTATGACGGCAGCGCCGATAGCGCGCAAGGGATTTTAAGCGCGGTAGCAACCTCGTCACTGTCCCTAGCCGGCACCGTCTTTTTCATCACCCTGACCGCGCTGTCGGGCGTGGTCACGGTGATGGGACCACGCCTCCTGCATGAGTTTTTAAAGGATCGCTCCATTCAATCCACGTTGGCGATCTACCTGGCAACTTTTATTTTTGCGCTCCTATCCCTGCGCGCGGTCCGTAGCGGCGGCAGTGGGGAAGAAGAATACGTTCCTTCCCTCAATGTAGCCGTAACGGTGCTGCTGGCCATCGCCTGCGTTGTCTTCCTCATCTACTTCATCGTGCACATTGCGCAATCGATCAGCATGTCCCACGTGGTGCACGTGGTTGCCCAAGACGTAGAAAGCCACATGCGCCGGCTCATCCGCCGCGGTGAGGAGGAAGAGAGAGTAAAAGCGCCGGGGCCAGAGTTCTACGCGAACGCGGAAAAGCGCCGCAGTGGTGAGACTGGCTATCTCAAATTCGTGGACTATGACGCCATCGCGCAGGCTGCGGCGCGGGAAAATTGCGCGGTGCACCTCGGCGTGGCACCGGGAGACCTAGTGCTGGAAGGCGAGGTCATTGCCCACGGCGTGCCACGGTTGCCGGAAGATATTGAGCGTCATATCGTGCTCACGCAACACCGCGAAAACGCCTCTGCCCATGACCCGCGTTTTACCGCCCGGCACCTCGCAGAAATTGCTGCCCGCGCTTTGAGTACCGGCGTTAATGACCCATTCACGGTAATTGATATCATCGACCGCTTCACCCAGATTCTTACGGTGATTGGGGATAAGCGTCTTCCGCAGGGCATTGTGCATGTGAGCGGCGAGTTTCGGCTGGATTATCAGACCTTTAGCTATGACGAAATCGTCGAGGCGATGTTTACACAGATTCGGCGCGATGCGGCCGATAACGCGGAGATTTACCTCAGCATGCTGGATAACCTAGCTAAGGTCGTTGCTCTCCTTCGCACAGCGGAACGCCGGCGTGTGCTTGACGACACCGCCCGGGCCATCTATTCCGATGCCCGCCGCCAGGTAGGCGGCGAGGTGGAGCTGAAGCAGTTGGAGGACTCCTACCAGCACTTCCAGGCCAACCTAGCTGCGTGGGCGGAATCTGATAAGCCGGGCGAGGAGCACGCCGCGGACTAGCCCGCGGCGCGGTTGTCGCTGGCGCTAGTTGCGGAATCCGTGCACCGGGGCGGGGATAAAGCCGCCGCGGTTAATGAACTGCGCATTGCCCACTTGATTGACCGGGATGACAGGAGCGTAGCCAAGAAGTCCACCGAAGCTGACCTCGTCGCCTACCTGGGCGCCAGGTACCGGAATGACGCGTACTGCGGTGGTTTTATGGTTCATCACGCCAATGGCGGCCTCATCAGCAATCATGCCCGAGATCGTCGCGGCAGAGGTATCGCCCGGTAGCGCAATCATGTCGAAGCCAACCGAGCAAATAGCGGTCATGGCCTCCAGCTTGTCCATGGAAATGGAGCCGGACTTGACCGCATCGATCATGCCTTTGTCCTCGGAAACGGGGATGAAGGAACCAGACAGACCGCCCACGCGGGAACAAGCCATCATGCCGCCTTTCTTAACGGCGTCGTTAAGCAGAGCCAAGGCCGCAGTGGTGCCGTGGGTGCCTACCTGGTCTAGGCCCATGTGCTCCAAGATGTGCGCAACCGAATCGCCCAATTCCGCGGTCGGGGCAAGCGAAAGGTCGATGATGCCGAAAGGAACGCCCAGGCGCTCCGAGGCCATGGTGCCTACCAGCTGCCCGGCGCGAGTGATCTTGAAAGCAGCCTTCTTCACCTCTTCTGCAACCTGGTCTAAGCTGGCCCCCTCCAGCGAGCCCAAGGCACGGTCGACTACACCCGGGCCGGAAACGCCCACGGAGACCACGCAATCGGGTTCCTCAATGCCGTGGAAGGCGCCGGCCATAAAAGGGTTATCTCCCACGGAGTTAGCAAAGACCACGAGCTTGGCGCACGCAATGGCGGAATCGTCCTTGGTCAGCTCGGCCGCTTCCTTGACGACCTCGCCCATCTTCTTCGCCGCATCCATGTTGATGCCGGCGCGAGAGCTGGCGATATTTACGGAGGAACACACAACGTCCGTAGTAGCCAGCGCCTCCGGAATGGAGCTGATGAGCTTTTGCTCGGCGGTGGTAGCGCCCTTTTCTACCAAGGCGGAATAGCCGCCTACGAAGTTGACGCCTACCTCCTTGGCTGCTTTGTCCAGAGCCTTCGCCGCATCAACGGGGTTTCCCTCTACGCCGGCCACCACCAAAGAGATGGGGGTTACGGAAATACGCTTATTCACAATGGGGATACCGAGCTCGCCTTCGATGCCTTCGCATACCTCGACGAGGCGCCCTGCCTGCTGCGTGACGCGGTCATAGATGGCCTGGCAGGTGGCCTCCATGGTGGAGCGGGTGCATCCGAGGAGGGAGATGCCCATGGTCACGGTGCGGATATCGAGACGATAGTTCTCAATCATCTCGATGGTGTCCAAGATATTGGTGGTATTAAAACGCGTACTCATATTAAATTTCGTTCATGGCGGTGAAGAGGTCTTCGGACTGAATGCGGATGGACTGGTGCTTTTCCTCCGCCACGGGGCGCATGCGCTCCTTGATGGTCTGGATGGAGACCTTGTCCGCATCGAATTCGACGCGCAGGATCATGGTGAAGTATCCGCCCATGAGCGTCTGGGAGACGTCGATGACGTTGATATCGAGTTCTGCAAGGGTAGTGGTCACCGCGGCGATGATGCCGGTGCTATCGGCGCCGGTGACGGTCATAATGGCATACATGCGTGCAATTCTATCTGCTTGCCGGGCGCGCCGCGGTGGTTTGTACGTGCCGGAGTAAGGAGGCCGTCTGCACGCCGGCCGCGCCGTTGTTACCGTGGGGAGGTATGACTGAAAAGAAGAAGATTCTGTACATCGGTGGACACGGCAAGGTCGGACTGCTGACCGCACCAAAGCTGGTTGAGGCCGGTCATGAGGTCCACTCCCTCATCCGCAACCCAGAGCAAAAGGCCGAGATTGAAAAGCTCGGCGCGACCCCAGTTATGGCGGATATTACTGAACAAACCGTGGATCAGTGGGCAGAGCTTTTCGCCGCTTATGACGCTGTAGTCTGGGGCGCTGGCAATGGCGGCCGCGGTGGGGCAGACCTCACCTGGGCCGTCGACCGCGATGGTGCCCTCGCTACCCTCGACGCCATGGACAAGTTGCAGCAGGAGGGCAAGAATGTGCCTGCCTATGTGATGATCTCTTATGTCGGCTCCCAGGTAGCAACCACGGATCCTGCCGATGAGAAGTGGTATGCCTATGTGGAGTCTAAGAAGGAAGTAGACAACCGCCTTGTACAGGCAAGCTACCCGCACCTCATCCTCAAGCCAGCGATGCTGACCGAAGAACCAGCCAAGGGCATTGAGCAGATTGAGGATAAGATGCTGAAGGAGTCTCTGACTTCTTCCCGCGAGCTGGTTGCGGACGTCATCGTCGAGGTCCTTGGCCGCGAAAACCTGCCGGATTCCCCGCTCGCCTTCGTTGATGGCGACAATCCGGTGAGCTCCATCAAGTAAGGCGCTAGACTGGCTGGCATTATGACTGCTAAGCCACCAGCTGTACTTATTGATTGCGATCCCGGCATCGATGATTGCCTCGCCCTTATGTACTTGGCGGGTCTGCATCATGCCGGTGAGATCGAGCTGGTGGGCGTTACCACCACGGCCGGCAACGTCGAGGTCCACCAGACCGCGGCTAATGCCCGCTGGATTTTGGATCTTTGCTCGCTTGCCGACGTCCCCGTCGCCCCCGGCCTACCCCAACCCCTCAAGGTGGATCTCACCACCACCCCTGAGACCCATGGCCCGACAGGGCTGGGCTATGCACATGCCCGCGCTGCCGCCGCCAAGCTACAACAGCGCGATTGGCAGCAGGTATGGGAAGAAGCATTAGCCACCCACGACGATCTGCAGCTGATCGTTACTGGACCGGTCACCAACCTTGCTGCTTTCGAGGCAACCCATAGCGAGGCTGCCGCGCGCTTCGGCGCCATCACCATCATGGGCGGCGCGGTCAATTACCGCGGAAACACCACACCCACTGCAGAGTGGAACTTTTGGGTGGATCCACACGCCGCCGCCCAACATTTTCATTCAACCGCCCCACGCGTTCTCACCACGCTGTGTTCCCTCGAAGTAACGGAACAGTTTCTCATTACTCCGCAGCGCCTAGACGAGGTCCTGGAATTGTTGGGGGATCACCCTACAGCACAGATCCTGCCGGACGTGCTGCGTTTTTATTTTGAATTCCACCAGGCACAGGGAGAGGGCTATCAAGCCCAGATCCACGACCTCTTGACCTGCATGATTGCCCTGGGGCGCATCCCTTATGAAGCGACAGAAACCACCGTGGACGTTGAAGCGGAATCGTCACTGTTGCGGGGCACGTGCGTTGCAGATTTGCGCAACCATTGGGGCCGCGCCCACAACGCGCGGCTGGTAACAGGCGCAGATATAGAGGCCGCACACCACGAATGCGCGCGGGGATTCACGCTATTGGCTTCGCATTAGTAGCTTTTAACACGCAGAGCCTCTACTATTATCCGCGGCGCACGTGCCGTGCAAGCTCGCTTTCCGAGGTGACATAGGAACGCAGCACCATCCGCGGTCGTCGTTTATTTTGCCCATTTTTCGGTATATGGATTTGGACTTTTACTGTGTCACAGCTTTCTCTCACCCCCGCCCGCAAGGCTATGGTCATCGCGGGTGCTCTCATTGTCGCCGCAACCTGGATTTATCTGGTTCTTCTGCGTCCTACTGATTGGGAATCCGTTGCCGGCTCGACAGAGGCGCTTATTACCCTCGCCGGCTACCTCGTTGGCGCCGCGCTCCTTCTAGCCGGCACCGTTCCGGCGCTACCGGCGCGAACCATCGCCATCATCCCGGTAGCGCTAGTGCTCAATATTGTTGTCGGCGAAATCATCGGTTCTATCGGCGTTCCGCTGTATATCGACTCCGTGGGAACGATCCTGGTAGCCGCGTTCGCGGGCCCCATCGCCGGATTGGCTACTGGTACCTTGTCCTCCGTCGTATGGGGACTGTTGAACCCCGCCGCTTTGCCCTTCGCCGCCGTGTCCGCGGCCACGGGGTTCCTCTCTGGACTGGTAATCAAGAAGGGTGCTTTCACTAAGGTGTGGTGGGTCATTCTCAGCGGCGCCATCATCGGCATCATTTCCGGCATGCTCGCCGCACCAGTGGCGGCCTTTGTTTATGGCGGTACCGCAGGTCTTGGTACGGGCGCGGTTGTTTCGCTGTTCCGAGAGCTGGGCAATTCCCTCATCGCCTCGGTTACGCTGCAGTCCTTTATTTCGGATCCCCTGGATAAGGCATTGGTCTTCCTCATTGTCTGGGCAGCGGTCAAGGCACTGCCGCAGCGCACCCGAGAATCCCTCCAGCCACGTTAATGCAGGGCCTTCATCCCGCCACCGTTGTCACCATCGCGGCCTGCGGCTGGGTCCTTACTTTGGCGCTGAATACCCCGGTGGCGTCGGCAAGCGTAGTGCTTATCGCCCTAGCCTGCGGTACTGCCGCTACCCGCAACGCTTCCGTGATTTTGACAACTGTGGCGTTAAGCGCCCCAGCGGCCCTTTCCATGCTGGTCATTCACGCCCCCTACGGTGATGACCCAGTGCTGCCGCTGGTAACAAGCGACGGCCTGGTGCTCGCCGCCACCCTCACCCTGCGGTTCTGCGCCCTCATGGCCTGCTTCATCGCGGCCATGGCAGTGCTGCGCATTGCTGATATCGCCAAGTGGCTGCAAGTTTCGCGCGCTGGCCACAAGGTCGCGTATATCGTTGGAGCCTCCCTACAAACCCTGCCCCAAGGTGCGCACGCATGGCGTTGCGTCCGCGAAGCCAACCAGCTCGCAGGCATCACCGTGACTTGGCGCAATACCATCTCGCGCGTCATTATTCCCGTTATCGCTCGCCTCCTTACCCAAGGAACCCAACGTGGCCAGGCCCTCGCCGCCGTCGGATTCGACCAGGAAGGGCAACGCAGCCTATTGCGCCCCGTTTCCGATTCCATGGCCTCCCGCGTCGTACGCTTCCTCATTCCGCTAGTAACCCTTGCGGTGGTGATTGCTACATGGATCTAGCCCGCATTAAGCCCACCCCTGGGGCCATTTATCAAGTACTCGTCGAGCCTGACACAGCCGTCGAAGACGTTGCCGTGGAACTAGCCGAGCACCTATCTACCGAAGCCATCATCGGTACGGATGCCTCAGCACAGATTAGCTTCCTGCGGGAAACCTGTATCGAAGAAGTAGTTTTAGGCGTCGAAAATGCCGGCGTTCCTGCCCCTGAAATGCAGCGGCGCGGGGAGCGAATGCTTCGCGCCGTGGGCCTGTCTGACTACCGCGAACACGATCCAACACAGCTATCCGGTGGCCAAACACGCAGGCTTGCGGCTGCCTGTGTCGCCATTCGCGATCCGGAAGTCATGATTGTGTGCGAGCCTGCAGCCGGGCTTGATGCTGACTCGCGCACGCAAGTGGTTCGCCTCTTGCAGGAATTGCCGGAAACCTGCGTCATTTCTATATCCAGTGCTTCCTGGCAAGAATTGGGTGGGCACATCATTGGAACAGACCCACTCGTAGCGGCCGTAGACTTACCGCGGGTTTCTGCAAGCCCCCGGACAGGGAGTATCGGTCCGCTAACAGCACGCAGGGGTGCAGCAAAGAAGAAATGGTGGCACTTTTCTCAGCCCCGTGGCACTTCCTTCAGCGTCGGACCGGTAGAAATCCCTATCGCGAAATCTGCGGTTACGTGGCTGCGAGGCGATAATGGCAGTGGCAAGACCACGCTCCTGCGCGCTGCTGCTGGGCTCGATGGCGCCGGAGCTGTCCCGAATCCACCCGCTCTTGCCTTGCAATCGCCGTTTGATCAGGCGGTATTTCCAACGGTGGAGGAATTCGTCCCCAACGACACCTTGCGCAACCTGCTGGGACTAAATCCGGCAGATCATCCTCTCGACCTATCATCGTCTCGCCTGCGGCTTGCGCAGATTGCCCACGTGATCGGGCAGCAGCGACCGGTGGTTCTGCTCGACGAACCAGACACCTTGCTTTCAGCTGCTGACCGCTGGCTCATGCACCAACTTATCCACCACGCACTGCAGTCCGGCAGCGCCCTCGCAGTTACCTGCCACGATCCTAAGTTTGTGGCTGAAATAGAAACCTATGCTGAAGTAACGGAAAAGACACTGCCGGCGCAGCATCTATAAGCACATACAAAATTGCTCCCGGCTGTTTCCAACATCAGTTAAGACGCTGCCGGGAGCAAAAGTAGTTGTATGGGGTTACTGTGGGCTCGCCTGAGCACCGCGGATGGATTGCTCTACTAAGTCAAGAACATTCTCCAGCTCCGCTGTATCGCCCAAGGCAAGTCGATTAATGAATCCGTCCATAAATACCTCAAGATAGATGGCTAAGGTATCGATTCCTACATCATCTCGTAGGCGACCCTTATCCGCATTAGATGCCAATCGTGCGCGAACGGCTTCATCACGAACCGATTGATTTTCTTTCCACCGAGCGGCGAACGAGGGGTCCGTGCGTAGCAGGGAGGTGATTTCCAAGCGAGTGGCCAGCCAATCGTGGCGCTCAGGATGTTGGAGCATTTCCCGCATGACTTCTACCAAGCCATTTTGAGCCACGACTTCGGCTTGACGAGCGGCATCTTCTTGCGCCAAGGCAAGAAATAGTGACTCTTTGTCACCGAAGTGGTGAAAAATTGCGCCACGTGACTTACCCGTCGCTTGCTCGAGTAGCCGAACAGTTGCTCCCTCGTACCCGTGCTCTGCAAAGCAGCGGCGGGCACCTACGAGAATGTCGTGCCGGCGGCGGCTAAGTTCAGATTCGCTCACGATGGGCATAGTAGGGAACTCTCCTTAATGGGGGATATCTAAAGATTGTTTAATCAGTAATTTTAAATAAGAAATAAAGTCGACGTGACGAAACGCGGGGCCGCATTGCCCTTCCTGAGAGAGGGCGGTGCAACCCCGCGTTGTCGACTGAACTTAGTCCTTTAACCCATCGGTTGGGCTAAAGGACTGCGCGAAGACGCTTAGTTCTTGACCATCTGACGCAGAACGTACTGCAAGATGCCGCCGTGGCGGAAGTAGTCAGCCTCACCCGGGGTGTCGATGCGGACGTCAGCATCGAACTCCACGGCCTCGCCGGATTCCTTGGTAGCGGTTACGTGGACGGTCTTCGGGATGGAGCCATCGTTGAAGGCGGAGATGCCCTCGATGTCGAAGGTCTCCGTACCATCCAGGCCCAAGGACTCGTGGGACTCGCCCTGCGGGAACTGCAGTGGGATAACGCCCATGCCAATCAGGTTGGAACGGTGGATACGCTCGAAGGACTCAGTGATAACAGCCTTCACACCAAGCAGGTTGGTGCCCTTAGCTGCCCAGTCGCGGGAAGAGCCAGTACCGTACTCCTTACCAGCAATGACAACGAGCGGAATGCCGGCTTCCTTATAGTTCTGGCAAGCATCGAAGATGAAGGCCTGCGGGCCGCCTTCCTGGGTGAAGTCACGGGTGTAGCCACCGGTGACGTCGACCAGCTGGTTGGCCAGGCGAATATTTGCGAAGGTACCGCGCATCATAACCTCGTGGTTACCGCGACGGGAGCCCAGGGAATTGTAGTCCTGCCGGGCAACGCCGTTTTCATCGAGGTACTGCGCAGCCGGGGTGCCCGGCTTAATAGCGGAAGCAGGGGAGATGTGGTCAGTGGTGACGGAATCGCCCAGCTTTGCCAGAACGCGTGCACCCTTGATGTCTTCAACCGGGTTCGGCTCGGTTGGCATGCCGTCGAAGTAAGGAGCCTTGCGGATGTAGGTGGAATCCTCATCCCACTTGAAGGTCTCGCCCTCCGGCACGTCCAGGTTGCGCCAAGCTTCGTCGCCCTTGAATACGTCGGCGTAGTCAGCCTCGTACATCTCGCGAGAGATAGCGGACTGGATGGTGTCCTCAATCTCCTGCGGGGATGGCCAAATGTCCTTCAGGAAGACATCGTTGCCTTCCTTATCCTGACCCAGCGGCTGTGCATCAAAGTCAAAGTCCATGGTACCGGCGATGGCGTAGGCGATGACCATGATTGGAGAAGCCAAGTAGTTCATCTTGACATCCGGGGAGATACGACCCTCAAAGTTGCGGTTACCGGAAAGGACCGCGGTCGCAGCGAGGTCATTCTCGTTGATGGCTGCAGAAACCTCGTCCGGCAGTGGGCCGGAGTTACCAATACAGGTGGTGCAGCCGAAGCCGGAGAGATAGAAGCCCATGGCTTCGAGATCCTTCCACAGGTCTGCACGCTGGAAGTAGCCATCAACAACCTGGGAGCCAGGAGCACAGATGGTCTTAACCCATGGCTTGGACTGCAGACCCTTTTCTGCTGCCTTACGGGCGATAAGGCCTGCGCCCACCATGACGGATGGGTTAGAGGTGTTGGTACAGGAAGTGATGGAGGCAATGGCAACCATGCCGTGGTCCAAGGTGAACTCGCCACCGTTTTGGGACTCAACGGTAATTGGGTTGGAGTGACGGCCCTTCGCGCCGGTAGCCGAGGACTCGCCGTGACCCTCACGAGCCTTGTTCAAGCCGCCGGTGACGTCTTCCATAACTGGAGCGCCGCCTTCTGCGGACATGCGCTTTGCCTCGACAGTGGATTCGTCAACGCAAACCTCGTCGGTGGTGTAGTTAGCCAGATCCTTGCGGAACTGCTCCTTAGCCTCGGTCAGCAGGATGCGGTCCTGCGGGCGCTTCGGGCCGGCAATGGAAGGAACAACGGTGGACAGGTCCAGCTCGAGGTACTCGGAGTACTTTGCCTCTGGAGCGTCCTCCTCCAGCCACATTCCCTGCGCCTTGGCGTAGGCCTCGACGCGGTCGATCTGCTCCTGCGGGCGGCCGGTGAGCTCGAGGTACTTGGTGGTCTCCTCGTCAATCGGGAAGATCGCAGCGGTGGAACCGAACTCAGGGGACATGTTACCGATGGTGGCGCGGTTTGCCAGCGGGACAGACTTAACACCGTTGCCATAGAACTCAACGAACTTCTGAACAACGCCGTGCTCGCGCAGCATCTCGGTGATGGTAAGAACGACGTCGGTTGCAGTAACGCCGGTAGGAATCTCACCGGTCAGCTTGAAGCCTACGACCTTCGGGATAAGCATGGATACCGGCTGGCCGAGCATGGCAGCCTCTGCCTCGATGCCGCCGACGCCCCAGCCCAGAATGCCCAGGCCGTTTTCCATGGTGGTGTGGGAGTCGGTACCGATACAGGTATCCGGGTAAGCAAGGCCCTCGTTGTCGAATACAACGCGGGACAGGTACTCGATGTTCACCTGGTGGACGATGCCGGTTCCCGGAGGAACTACGCGGAAGTTGGAGAAGTTCTCAGCACCCCAGCGGAGGAACTGGTAGCGCTCTTCGTTGCGCTGGTACTCAATTTCAACGTTCTTTTCCAGCGCATCGGTAGAGCCGAAAGCTTCAACGATGACGGAGTGGTCAATGACCATTTCGGCCGGGTTGAGAGGGTTAACCTGATCTGGGGTGCCACCCAGTGCGGAGACGGCCTCACGCATGGTAGCGAGGTCAACAACGCAAGGAACACCAGTAAAGTCCTGCATGAGGACGCGCGCCGGGGTGAACTGGATTTCGGTGTCCGGTTCTGCCTCCGGAGCCCAGTTTGCCAAGGCGTTAATGTGATCCTTGGTTACGTTCTTGCCGTCCTCGTTACGCAGCAGGTTTTCTGCCAGCACCTTGAGGGAGTAAGGCAACTTCTCCAAGCCGGAGACGGTGTTGATGTCAAAGTAGTCATAAGACTTGCCGTTGACGTCAAGGGTCTTCTTGGCCTCGAAGGAGTTCAAGCTTTCAGTCACAGGGAGCTCCATTCCTTGTTAATAAACAGTGTGTTCTGTTTGGTACTCGCCGCCTTTCGTCACAGCGGGGCAGTGCTCAGCGTCAACGGTCACGAGTGTGACTCGACGCGACCATGGGGCCTGCTGTGTTGAAGGCGACAAAGAACGCGATGGTTCACCTAGATATTGTAGAGGCTAAAACCTTCGGTCGCTGCCATTGTAACAGTACAAGCGTTCTGTTTTCACCTTTTTGAGAAATTCGGCGAGTTGAGGGGATGGACGTCTGTGGCCCGCCCGTATCTTGGGGGAGAAGAAGTTTAGGAGCCCTATATATAAGGAAGAGATACGCATGGTTCCCGCGGGCGTAGATGTAGCTGATTTGGCAGGCCAGCTGGAAGAGGACGGCGTGGCCTACACGTCCCCAACGCTCAGCCAAGATGCACAGCTCAACGCGGAGGTAGCTCAAGGCTTGCGAGACGGTGACGGAGTGGCCGTGGTTGATGTGGTGGCTGATCGTGCACCTGATGTCCGTGACATTGCCCAAGAGCTCCAGGATGCGACAGGTTTGAACACCGTCATCGTACAAACCCCTCGCCATGTTTCTTCCGTTAGTGACACTTATAGCCGCGCTGACATTGAGTCGGTACAGGCGCAGATCCCGCCTGGGGTTGAACAAGTAGACCTTCTGTCTGAGTACTACAGGGGGCTAGACCAAATCAGCTTCCCGGTCGGCGCAGTGGTAGGGGCAGTTGCCGTAATCGCCGTGATTGTATTGGTTGGCTCTTTCCTAGCGGCCGGCCGTCGCAAGCCCTAATAGTTGAAAAGGATCTACGGAAGCTGAGGGTGCGAGCCGGCCAGTAATGAAAGCCGGGCGAGAAGCGTGGAACATGGCCTTCCAGAATTCGACAAATAGTACCTGAAAATTAATTTTGTTCGAGAAAGTATTGCGTTAGAGGGTGAAACTTTTGCGAGCCTTTGATGCGCGGAAAATTCGGGCAACTGGCCCGAAGGCGTGTACTGAAGAACTCCGGGCGAATGTGGATGACGCAGTTTCGTTCACTCACGGGGTGCCGGGAGAGTCGGTTGCGGATTGGGGAGGCAGAAGTTCGGCCTGGACTTAGCGTGAGCCGGATGCCTAATTGGGGACCGTGGATGGGGCGGGGGAGTGGTCAAAGTAAACCCTTAGGGGTTGACATCCGGTGGGGGAGTGGTTCAGTTGGCCTGGTCGTGGTCAGACTCGGGGTTGGTAGAGCGTATGGGCTCCGGTTTGATAGTGATTAAAGTCACAATAACGGGACGGTAACAAAATCATTGCAGGTTAGGTGCACATGTTGAGTCATGTGAATTAACTTGACTCACGTGAATTGCGGGAAAATTGTGCGAAACGGGCGTGTCGTGACGTAAGGTTCGGGTGTCGACTCAGGAGACATTTCTTGCTTCCTGGGTTCATGGGCTTAGCCTTGACTGTCACGAGAGAACTCGCACGGGTATGTGGGGAAGCACGCCTCGAGCGAAAGTTAGAACGTCGAGTGGCCGTTCTTGGAAGTCAATGAACCGGGACCTTTCGATAGCGATTGGGAACGCAGGCAAAGAACTTGAGCGATTACAATGTTCGAAAAATTACACATCAACCCACCTTCCGTTTATGAGGTGAGACGGGTTCATTAGAACTCCACCGTGTGGAAATTTTGGTGCGAACCTTTATATGGCTAAGGCTGAAAGCCTGTTGTTGCAGAAGGTGCGTACGGAGAGGTCCATAGGGATAGGGTCTGGGAACGCCGAATCACTCCACAAGGGTCAGCTTCGTGCGGCCTGTTCATGGTTTGTGGCTGCTTGCCCTCGACGGCTCGGTAGTACTAAAAGGCTAGACCTTTTGGGTTCCGGTCGGCGCCGCGGCGAGGTCTGCCAGAACCCGTAGAGCAGTTCTCACGGTGCTCAGTGCAACGAAGACGTGATCGGGGCATACGGAATCGCGGGTTGTTAGACGCATCCTGGAGCGTATGTCGCGCACAGCGAAGAATAGAAGTGGATTTCGCAGTCGTGGGAATTTGTTTGAACAGAGAATAGTTGTAGACCATTTGTGGCCGACTTGTCGGACTCACGCAAGTAGACTTTTAGGCTCTCTTGTCGGAGCACTAGTTGGCTGGATATCGCTGTTGTGGGGAAACAGTAGCGGTTAGAGTCATCCAGTATCGGCGCAGCAATCGTCCTCAACTCTCTCTAGTTCCAACATGAAAGCCCTAAGTCTGCTGAGCGTCCACAGAATGTGCACACCCGGAGTGAAGTCTCAGCCAATGTAGGCAGTCCAATACCAGTTACCGCTCTAGTGTCTGCGGGCGCTAGGGGATAGTTTCGCGTAGCTATAGATATCTAGTCGAAGCGATTTCCTAGGCCACCCAATAAGGCATGCGATAACGCCTGTGTTTGTGCGAAATATGCAGGCGGGGAGCCCGGGCATACCTATGTCCGGAGGTCTTCGTGGACTCTCACAAAAGGAGCAGGGTGGGCCCAAACTAGGAGTATTTCAGTGGCCACCATTCGCCTTCCGCGCATTCGACATGTTCGCGCTTTCATTGCTGCAGTAGCAGGTACCGCAGCCATTTCAACACTTTCCACCGTAGCCCCAGCAGGCGCCGATGAAGTATCGACGCCAAATCCGGGTTCGGTCCAGGACCAAGAGTCAGACCACGTAGCAATTGACCGTGCGGTTGCCAATGCAGATTCGCTGCAGGCCGCTGTGGAGGAGTCCCGGGCAGAGCTAGGTCGCGCGGAAGCAGATGTTTCCGGAGCGGAAGACCGTATTGCTCAGATCCGAACCCAATTGGAACAAGTGAACGGCGAGCCGGGCACTAATGAAGAGTACGTTGCCAGCTTGGAAGATGAGCTGCGCCAGGCCGGTGAGGAAAAGCGAGAAGCCGAGAATCGGGTTGCGCAGGAGCGTCGGGAGCTGGCCCAGAATGAAGCGCGACTAAACGCTACCCAAAGGTTTGCGGAGGCCACTTTTGCCCGCCAGCAGCAGGCTGCGCCCCAAGAGGAGGCAGCAAGCGGGATGCAGCTCTCGCAGCAGGATTCTCTTCCAACCTCGCCAAATCAAGTTGATAATCTTGATTCTGCAGCTCCGGCTAACGCCTTTACGGTCAATTCTGAAGACTTGACTTCCGAGGACAAGTCTCAGGGCTTTACGGATGAGGTAGTAGATCGGGGATCGCTTGAGGCTCCTGGCAGTGCGGACGTTGCCGATAATCCGGAGGCTCCATCCGTTGCTGAGCAGGATAAGACTACTCCAGAAGCGGACTTTGGAAACGCCCTCAACAAGGGTGCTACTCCGACGTTCCAGAACGTCGATTTCGGCACTGGGTCCTCTGTTAACGATGCGCTCGGACTTGCGAATGATATCGCTGCAGCCGTTGATGAGGACGATGTGCGCACCCTCATGCAGGGCTCTTCTGACTTGCTTGGTTTGGGCAGTCCGAACACTGCACCTGCCGCCAATGTTGATGCTCCCGAATTGGATGAGGTAACTGAGTCCGAGGAAACCACCACTGGTGCAGACGCGGGCCGAGACGCTCAGATCGAGGCCGTGATTTCTCGCGCTGAGTCTCAGGTCGGCGTCCCTTATGTGTGGGGTGGCGGCGATAATAATGGTCCAACCGGCGGTCTTCGAGACGGTGGCGTGGCTGATTCCTTCGGCGACTTCGGCCAGTCTGGCTTCGACTGCTCGGGACTAGTTAAGTATGCCTACGCGGCAGCCGGCCTGGACCTTCCTCACTACACTGGTGCGCAGTACCAGCAGGGCAAGAAGATTCCTCGCGAGAACGCACAGCGTGGTGACCTTATCTTCTACGGAGCTGGTGGAAGCCAGCACGTAGCTATCTACCTAGGCGACGGCCAAATGATTGAAGCGCCACAGTCTGGTCAGACTGTTTCAGTAGTCCCAGTACGCTGGGGTGGCGCTACTCCGGATGTCGTGCGCCTTCTCTAATCTCCAACTTTTGGTTGGTATGGTTTAGGGCATGACTGACGCACAACAGAATGCCCAAAACTTCGACGCCCTCCTCGTTCTTTCTTTCGGTGGCCCGGAAGGAAACGAGGAGGTCGTTCCTTTTTTGGAGAACGTTACCCAAGGTCGAGGTATCCCTCGCGAGCGGCTAGAAGTGGTGGGCGAGCATTATTACCACTTCGGGGGTGTAAGTCCGCTCAATGCACTTAACCGAGAAATCATCGATCATGTCGAAGGGGAGCTGAAAAAACGCGGACATAATCTACCTGTCTACTTTGGCAATCGAAATTGGCATCCCTTTGCCGGCGAGACTGCGGAGAAGATGTCTCAGGACGGGGTGCGCAAGGTAGCCGTCTTCGCTACCTCTGCATGGGGTGGGTACTCCGCATGCCGGCAATATGATGAGGATATTCAGCAGATGCGCGAGCATCTGGCGGAGCAGGGTTTGCCGGACATTGAATTTACTAAGATTCGCCAATTCTTCGATCATCCGAAGTTCGTGGTCGAAATGGCAGCCGCCGTCACAGAGGTCTGGGGACAGGTTCCGGAAGAAAAGAAGGAATCCACTCGCATGCTGTTTACCGCCCATTCGGTTCCCGTCGCGCACGATAACGTGGGCGGTGTGGAAGGCGATAAAAACCTTTACTCCCGCCAGGTAGCAGAGGCGTCGCGGTTGGTGGCGTCGCAGGCAGGTATTTCTGACTACGACCTCGTATGGCAGTCACGTTCGGGCAACCCACGCACTCCGTGGCTCGAGCCAGACATTGTTGATCACACCACAGATATTCACCATAACGAAGGTATCGACACGGTAGTGGTGTGTCCGATTGGCTTCATCTCTGATCATATGGAGGTTATCTGGGATCTCGATTCCGAGCTGCAGAAGGCGGCAGACGAGATGGGTGTCAAGGTCCTGCGCACCCGGACAGCGGGTCCGACTCCACGGTTTGCGGAGATGGTCGTTGATCTCATCGATGAGCTAGAGCAGGGCCGCGAGTGGGAGACCAGCGGGAGTGTCACGGTGCAAGGGTGCACAGTCAATGGTGCACCGTGTGCGGCGGGGTGCTGCGATATCTGGTCCCGTTAACGGGCAAATTCTCCCAGCGCATAAGACACGCCTGTCATGCGGGCCTGGCGTATGTGGCGCCACAAGCGAAGCAATTGTGGGTCAAGGCTGTGGTCATTGATGCGGTCAGTGACGGTTTCGATGATTGCGGCTACCCGATCGGCTCGGGCAAAGAGCTTGGCTGCTCGAGCTGGCGTTGAGTGGGGAAGGCCAGGTGTGTCATAGAAGTCGCTCAGGGTTCCCACGGTGAGGCGGGGGTTGGGCAAGGCCTCGGTGGTATACCCGGTTGCGGCGATGAGATCGGCGGACTCATTGGTTGCTTGAGAGAGGAGCGCATCAGCTTCACCGGGGCTTAGCCAGGCGGGCGCGGGGAGCTGCTGCTTTTCGACGACCACTTGCCACGCTGTATGGCTGTGGTGAATGTGGGCGATGAGGACTAAGTTACGCAAGGGATCATTGGTACGAACTATGATTGCCCCGGCAGAACTTTGTGCGGCCGCGCGATAAGACTCCGATCCTGCCGGCAATGCAGGCGGCTCGCCTGGCCCGGACAGTGCGAGGCGCACAATAGGCTCTGCACGTACACCGCGATGAGCCGTAAGCTCGGAGGTCTCCGCGCGCAGCATGGCTAGCAGATCGACGAAGGGGGATTCGTCCCAGCATTCTGGACGTCCGCCAAGCTCAGTAAGCGCGTCCAGCAAGTCATCGGTGGTTTCATGTCCCCATAGCCACGAGCCAAGCCAGACGGCGGTGTTTTGTAAAGGTGACCATACTTCGGCGCGCATATCCATGGCGAGCCAGTCTAGTAGATAGACTAACGGGCCATGAGTTTTGATCCTTATGGCGGAGATATTTTTGCTGGCCACTCGCGGTCGAAGCCGCGCCAGTACCCGGAAGTACCAGCCGAGCGCGGAATGGTAGTGGAAGTGCGCGGCGATGACTTTGTGGGGGCTGTTATGGGCGTGGACAAAACCGTTTTCGGTGAGGTGGTACGCCTTGAGGATCGCCACGGCGTAGAACGGGTCTTTAACCTTGTCAAAGGCGGGTTCCTAGTGGAAGGCAAGCCAGTGACGCTTACCCGGTACGTCGAAAAGCAGGCTCCCCGTAAGTCTAACTCCGGCTCCCGCCGCGTAGAAAACGTGGAGGCTAAGGTCGCCGCGCCGTCGCGAATTTGGGTAGAAGGCGTGCATGATGCCGCCATTGTGGAAAAAGTGTGGGGTCACGACCTGCGTGTGGAAGGCGTGGTCGTCGAATACCTCGAGGGCTTGGACAACTTAAAGGCGCGCCTCGCAGAGTTTCAGCCAGGGCCGGGCCGCAGGGTCGGCGTATTGGCGGATCACTTGGTTCAAGGCTCTAAGGAAACCCGATTAACGGAAACCGTGGGAGAGCATGTCCTGGTAACTGGACACCCCTTCATCGATATCTGGGCGGCGGTAAAGCCGCAGCGCGTAGGACTGCGCGAATGGCCAGATGTGCCCTACGGCGAGGATTGGAAAACTGGTATTTGCCGCCGCGTAGGGTGGAGCGACCCGAAGGATGGGTGGCGTCATGTCTATAACGCCGTGCATTCTTTCCGCGACCTAGACTCCAGCCTGATCGGCGCCGTGGAGCGCCTCGTGGACTTCGTTACTACACCTGAGCTGAGTAAATCTGACTTGCTCTAGGGATGGGCAAGGTTGGCGCGTTCAATGAGGTTGACGGCCAACTGCCACCCCGCCATCTCGGCGCTCCAGCCGGCCGCTTGGAGGCGTTGTGACATGGCCTGCTTGGAAATTCCTAGCTCTTCGGCGGCCTCATTCTGGTTGAGTCCTGCGCGGACGAGCGAGGTTGCTTCGCGCCCTTCGATGGTGCGCTTGTGGAGGACGTACCCAAGCAGGGCAAAGGTGGCCGCGATATCACTCGCCTCCGAGGCGCGGCCGCGTTTATTGAGTTTGGCGTAGACCTGCCCCATGCGGGCGGACTTCCGCAATGCGGCGGTTGCTATCTGGCGCGCGCCTTCCTCATCTTCTTGGTTGCCGGGGCTAATGCCGATGCCGATGGCCCAGTCGCCGTCGGCAAGCAAAGCCATGACCACGTCGCACACGGCAGTTGCTGAATCTACTACGGCGCAAATATCTTCCACGCCGAGCACGTGGAACTCGCCCACACCATTGAGGGTGGATAGCGCCGTTGCAGAGCGTTGGACCAACTCTGCGCGACGCACGGAGCGGCCCCGGTAGCGAGCGTGGACAGCAAGCACAGAAAATCCTCCTTAAGGAACCAATTGCGAAATAGTCTACCGCTCGTACTTGACTTATGGGCGAGTGGGTAGACGTGAATCCATATACAGCCCGCCCATACCGATGGTGGCAAAAGCCACCATGGCGATAATGATGCCGGGCGAGGAGTGGCCTGTGAGGGCATCGCCGAAGAAGACGCCGAGGGCAGTAGTCGGGATGGAACCGAGGAGAGTGGCCACGGTGAAATGGCTAAGCTTCACGGGTGTTAGTGCGGCAACATAATTCAAGAGACTGAAGGGGACGCCGGCCACCATTCGCAGCGAAGCGATGGCCAGCCAGCCGCGCCGCTCTAAGTGGGCATTGATTTTAAACACTGCGGGGTGGGTTAGGTGCGGGCGGATCCAGTCTCCAAGGAGCGTGCGGACGATGAGGAGCGACAGGGCCGCTGACACCGTCAAGGCGCACAAGGAGAGGGCGAGGCCCTTCCATGGGCCAAAAAGTATTCCTGCGGCTACCGTCCAGAAGGTCCGTGGAAAGGGAAGCTGCGTAAATATGACATAACCTAGGGTGAAAAGGAGGGGAAACCACGCGCCATAGCGGGTGGAGGCGTCGCGAAGCTGGGACACGTCCGGCAGATCGAAGAAATAAAGGAGGGTGGCGCCGACGACGATGGCGGCGAGGACGGTGATCCAACGCGGCATCGACCACTGGAGAATTGACCGCCAAGCGGATCGGGCGAGCGACATGAGGAAATGGCCGAAGCTGCGCGCCCAACTCAAAACTGTGGTCATGGGGGAGATCGTAGTCCTTGTGGGGGTACTGAATAGAAAAATCCGGCGGCTACCTCAGTGGTAACCGCCGGTCCGTGGTGCCCGAGGGGGGACTTGAACCCCCACGTCCGTTAATAGGACACTAGCACCTCAAGCTAGCGCGTCTGCCATTCCGCCACCCGGGCAGGGTGTTTATCAGCCTCTCGGCTGGGCACTCCGATACTGTATCCTGCTCGAGGCTTGCTTTACAAATCGCCTGCGTGTGGCGTGAAAAAGCTACCGTTGGCGGCGTGTGGAAATACATGGTTGTAAGTCTGGTTGGGGGCTTTCCGCGTGTGCGGCAAGTAATATGCAGGGCGCGGCGGGTACACCACATCGACAGCGGCTTGTGAGGTGGGGTACAAATGGGTCTATGACTTCTTACGCAGATGATTCCCGCTTTCCTGGTCCAGATCCTTACGCACCGCTGCGCGATGTCCCTTCCTTCGTTCTCTCGTCCACCGATGTGGTGGAAGGAGACGAGCTGCAGGAAAAGGTCCGCGCCCCAGAGAGCGTATCGCCTCAGCTTGCGTGGTCCGGACTGCCGGAAGGCACTAAGTCCCTGGCCGTGACCTGTTTCGACCCAGATGCGCCAACGGCTTCTGGTTTCTGGCACTGGGCAGCGTTCAATATCCCCGTCGAGGTAAGCGAGCTGCCTACCAATGCCGGTGCCGCCGAGGACTTGGGTATCGATGGCGTCATCAGCTTGCGCAACGACTCGGGCGAGCGCACCTACTTCGGCGCTAACCCGCCTGCCGGACACGCCCCGCACCGCTACCTCTATGCCGTCCATGCAGTCGACGTAGAAAAGCTCGACATCGACCCAGATGCTTCGCCGACCGTGCTTGGGTTCAACCTGCATTTCCACGCTCTTGGCCGCGCCATTTTGTGGGGCTGGTACGAGGCAAAGTAATGGCGAGTAGCTCTACTTCATCGCAGCCTAGTCCGCCGACGGCGCTGCGGGTGGGCGGCGCTTTCATGGTGGTCGCATTCGTGCTGGTGCTCTTTGCGTTAATCTCCGTTTTCACGGATGGGTGGGGCGCCGATTTCGAATGGACGTATTCCAAAGTGGCGATTATTGTCGCCGCGGTCATCGTCGGGGCCTTTAGCACCATGAGCAAAAGTCAGGCGGGAAGCCGCGCGCAAGTTGCAGCATTGGTGATCGCCATTGTGATCATTGCAGCAAGCCGCTTTGTGCCCGGCGATATCCTATTCACTCAACCACAGTTTTGGGTCGTGTTCTACGCCGGCTTCGCGGTGTTGTGCGCACTGGTTCTCAAGCGCAGCGCTATGGCGCAGACCTAGTCAGCACCGCAAAGACAAAGGGTCCGCCTACTTCCTCTGCGTGCAGCAGGAGAAGTAGGCGGACCTTGTGTTGTGCAACCTTGGTCTGGACTAATCCAAGGGCTTCCAGGGGAGGCCGGACCCTACGGCCTGGGAAATATTGCTCAAACCGTGGGCACGGATTTGAGCGGCAATGCCGCGGTGGATATCGCGGATCCAGTCCGGACCGCCGTAGATGAGACCTGTGTAGCCTTGCAGCAGGGAAGCACCGGAAGTGATGCGCTCCCATGCCTGTTCTGGCGTGGAGATGCCGCCCACGGAGATGAGGGTGAGCTGGCCGCCGACTCGCTCATTAAGGCGGCGCAGTACCTCTAGGGAGCGCTCAGCTACCGGAGGTCCAGATACGCCACCGGCACCCATCTCCTTTACCTCGGCGGCTGAGGTCTTGAGCCCCTCGCGGGAAATGGTGGTATTTGTCGCTACGATTCCGTCGAGGCCTAGTTCGAGGGCTAGGTCTGCCACGGCGTCAACGTCGGCATCGGAAAGATCTGGGGCAATTTTCACCAGCACCGGAACCGCGGTGCATTCTTGCACGGCGGAGAGAATAGGGCGCAGTGATTCCACTGCTTGCAGGTCGCGCAGGCCCGGGGTGTTCGGCGAGGAAACGTTGACCACCAAGAACTCTGCCAAATCGCCCAACACCGACGCGGAGCGGCGGTAGTCTTCCACTGCATGCTCGGCAGGGGTGACTTTGGTTTTGCCAATATTGATGCCAATGACATCGCTGTAGCGACGCTTGCGCAGGTTTTCCGCGGCGGCTGCCGCACCTTTATTGTTAAAGCCCATCCGGTTCAAGATGGCCTTATCGGCCTTCAGGCGGAAGAGCCGCGGAGCAGGATTGCCGGGCTGTGCTTGGGCGGTGACGGTGCCCAACTCTGCAAAGCCAAAGCCAATGGGAGCCCACGTATCAGCGGCCGCGGCGTTTTTATCAAACCCGGCGGCAAGTCCCAACGGGCGGGGGAATTCTACTCCGAAGACCTCTTGGCGCAGCACTGGATCGTTGACCGGCAGGATCTTTGCCAGGGCCCGGTTGGCTGGCCCGGCGGCTTGGAGTCCGCTGAGCGCAGTGTTGATAATCTCGTGGATGCGCTCCGGGCTCAGTGTGAACATGCCCCGCAAGGCAAGCTGGTAAGCCTGCGCGCGCAATTGGTCAATAGTGCTGGTCATGGTGTTAAGACTCCTTTTTCAGGTGCGGGGTGTCCACGAACTGCAGCCCGTGGCCGGTGGCGGAGGCGGCGACAAAGGTGCCGTCGCCAAGCAGGGCAATATTCTGCGCATCCGGCACGGTCGAGAGATCTGCGCGCAGCTCTGGTACGCCTTTGCCAATTTTATAGGCATAAGCCTTATTGGTATCGGTGGCGCTCACCCACGCTAGATTGCGCTTATTGTCCCAGGCTACGCCCCATGGGGCGCCCTCTACGTTGCCGTATTGATGCAGGCGGACGACGTCATCAGAGGTGTAGATGGCCAAGCGGCCGCCCTCGGTATCGGAGGCGAGGACCACGCCGTTATCGCCCACCGCGATGCTGCCGACTCCCTGGCCAACGCGCAGTCGGCCGCCCGCGCGATCATTCGTCCAGTCCACGTTTTGGATGGTGGAATCCTCTCGGTGGATGCGTACCACTCCGTCATCGCCTGAGGAATTGGGCACGGCCAATAGCTGGTCCGAGCCGGCTTCCACCTCGATATCACCGTCGCGCTTTCCGTCCTTATAGATGCCTACCGTGGTGGAATCGGCCGAGGTGGCAAAGATCTCGCCGCTGGATAGCTGGGTGGCGGCGGTAACGGGGGAGTCCTCCTCCATGTGGACCTCCTGGGGAGAATCCGGGGATGCAGGATCGATGAGGAGAACCTTATCCGGGCAGGCGAGGACGAAGCCCGACTCCGAAGAGCTAAGGTCACCACACTCTGCAGAAATGTTTAGCGAGGTAGCCTTCTCCCCTTCAAAATCCTTCTGGCTTCCGATGAGAAGCTCGTCCTTGGTGCGCACTGCCAGCGAGTCATCAAAGGCGGCAAGGTCAGTGATGTCTGCCTTAAGGTCGACCACGGTGCCTTCCGGATCCGCCTTAACCGGGGAGGCCGCTGGGGTGGCATTGCCCTTGACCGCGGTCTCTGGATCGGCGCCCACGCCCACGTCGGGCTGGCAGGCGGCCAACGCGGTGGCGCTCAGCGCCAGCAAACTGGAAAGGATAAGTGCGGAGCCAGGTTGAGATTTCACGGCTACTAATCCTAACAGCGCGCGTTGTAAAAACTCGAAGCCCAGCGCGGCTGTAGTGTGAAGCGGGTGATTTCTAATACCGCAACTGACGCTGTTTCTTGGGCGCAGGTCATTGTTTTGTCCATCGTGCAGGGGCTTACCGAGTTTCTTCCGGTAAGTTCCTCCGGTCACCTGCGCATTGTTTCCGAGCTTTTTTGGGGCAACGACGCCGGCGCGTCCTTCACCGCAGTTATCCAGCTGGGAACGGAGTTGGCTGTGCTGGTCTATTTCGCCCCAATGATTTGGCAGATTCTCTCCGGCTGGTTCCGCGGCTGGGCCGATAAGGCCTCTCGTGGCCAGGACTGGCGCATGGGGTGGATGGTCATCGTGGGTTCCATTCCCATCGGCATCATCGGCTACGCATTCGAGGATGCGATTCGCGGCGCCCTGCGCAACCTGTGGATTACCGCCGCAATGCTCATCCTTTTTTCCTTCGTCTTCATCGCCGCAGAAAAACTGGGTAAGAAGGAACGCAGTTTTGACCAGTTGACCATGAAAGACGCCATTATTATGGGCCTGTGCCAATGCTTGGCGCTCATCCCGGGTGTCTCCCGCTCCGGCGGCACCATTTCCGGTGGTCTATTCCTGGGACTGGACCGCGAGGTGGCTACTCGCTTTAGCTTCTTGCTCGCCATTCCAGCCGTGCTGGCTTCGGGGCTTTTCTCGCTTCCCGACGCCTTTTCTCCCGAATCCGGCCAGTCCGCCTCCGGTCTGCAGCTTCTCGTTGGCACCGGCATCGCCTTTCTACTGGGCTACGCCTCCATTGCGTGGCTGCTGAAGTTTGTGGGCAACCACTCCTTCTCTTGGTTTGCCGCTTACCGCATCCCGGTCGGCGTGCTCGTCATGATCCTCTTGGCATTGGGAGTCCTGCAGCCGCTCTAAGGCACGCCGCGTTAGTATGGTGGCTATGCATTCTTGGCCAACACCTTCCTTCCGTCCTGTGCCGGGTGATGCGGCACAGCTGCGCTTGTACGATTCTGCGAACCAAACCATCGCTCCCGTAGAGGTCGCAGGGGATACCGCCACCATGTACGTGTGTGGCATCACGCCCTATGACTCCACCCACTTGGGCCATGCCGCCACCTACCTGACCTTTGACCTCATCTACCGTGCGTTCCTGGATGCCGGGAAGAAGGTTCACTACGTCCAAAACATCACCGACGTCGATGATCCGCTATTCGAACGTGCCGAACGCGACGGTGTAGATTGGCGCGAGCTCGGCACTTCTCAAATTGACCTCTTCCGCTCCGATATGGAGCTACTCTCCGTTTTCCCGCCGCAGGACTATATCGGCGCTATGGAAGCCGTCGATGAAATCGTGGAAATGGTACAGAAGCTTCTCGACGCCGGAGCGGCCTACGTCGTAGACGACCCCGAGCACCCAGATATCTATGCCTCCATCGAAGCCACCGAGCACTTTGGTTATGAGTCCAATTACTCTGTCGAAGAGATGCGCACCTTCTTTGCCGAGCGCGGCGGCGATCCCGATCGCCCAGGGAAAAAGAATCCGCTCGACGCACTCATCTGGCGAGCCCACCGCGAGGGCGAACCAGCCTGGGAGTCGCCCTTTGGGCCTGGCCGCCCAGGCTGGCATATTGAATGTTCCGCCATCGCTACCAACCGCTTGGGTTCTTCCTTTGATATCCAGGGTGGCGGCAGCGACCTGAAGTTCCCACACCATGAGTTTTCCGCTGCCCACGCCGAGGCCGCCCTCAACGTTGATCGCATGGCACAGTTCTACGTGCATACCGGCATGATTGGCCTCGACGGGGTCAAGATGTCTAAGTCCTTGGGTAACCTCGTCTTCGTCCACAAGCTCGTCGGAGCGGGTGAGGATCCCTCCGCTATCCGCTTGGGCGTCTTCTCAGGCCATTACCGCGACGAGCGCGACTGGTCCGACGAGGTGCTCGACGGCGCTAAGCGCCGCCTCGCCGCATGGCGGGAGGCTCTTGAGCACCCGGGAAGCATGGCAGGGGCCGAAGAGGTCGTCGCCAAGCTGCGTGCCGCAATCGCGAACGACCTTGATACCCCGGCCGCGCTCGCTGCCGTGGATGAGTGGGCGGAGGCCGACCGTGGCACGGACGAGGACGGCGCGGCCGATTTGGTTCGCACCGCACTAAATTCGCTCCTCGGCGTGCAGGCTTAGGCAAGATAGGGCAGTATCTACAGCATGAGCATTCGCGCCGATTTCCAGCCCACCGTAGATGAGTTCATTAGTGACCTGAAGTCCTTCGCCACCGGCGATTACCTCAAGGAAGAGGAAAAGGAGTTTTGGGAGGCACCGTTTGACGCCAACGTCCTCCCAGAGCTGCGCGGCCACCTTGAGCAGATGCTCGATGGGCTGGATGCACTTCCGGACGATCCTGACGGACCACAGCTGGTCACCGTCTTGTCCAAGACCGTTCGTAAGTTGGCAGATTTTAATCGCGCTCAGCACGATGCCGTTCTCGAGCCAGAGGAGAAGGAAGAGCTCTCTGAGCTTATCTATAACGCCAGTGCGGCCACCGGAGCAGACGACGAAGCCCTGTCGCAGATTCCGGAACTGGACTTTTAGTTCTGCCCCTTCCGCCTTAGTAAGTGCCAGCTCGCGCTAACTACGCGGCTGGCACTTAGCGCCGTGTGCTTGCACTGTAGACGGCGACACTATTTCCTTCCTGATAGAGAAAGCTAGCTTTATTCTCGTGCCGCACTCCACCGCCGCCTCCAGCCTGACTAAGCCCGCCGCCATCTTTTGGGATATGGATGGCACCCTCACCAATTCGGAGCCCCTCTGGGCGGAGGCCACATTTTATCTTTCAGAACTGCTGGGCAAACGGCTCACTCCCTCCCAACGCCTGGCTACTGTGGGCGCGACCTTTGATACCACCTTGGCAATCTGTGCGGATAATGCGGGGGTGACGCTGCAACCTGGTGACAGCGAGCGTTACCGCGCCCGAATGTTTGACTATGTCAAAGGCCTTTTTGCTCGTCAGCTGGAGATCTTCCCGGGAATCCCCGCACTGCTTCAGGAACTGAAAGCCGATGGGGTGCCCATGATGGTCACGACCAATACCGAGCGCAATGTCGCTGACGCTGCCATCACTGCGTTGGGGCGGGACTATTTCGTCGATACTATCTGCGGGGATGAGGTTCCTGCCGGCAAACCAGCGCCGGATATGTACCGCGAGGCTGCCCGCCGCATTGGAGCAGATCCCGCGGAGTGCTTAGTTTTCGAAGATTCCGCAACCGGCATGCGCGCCGCAGTTGATGCCGGCTGTGCGGTGATCGGACTGCCAGAAGATAACCAGGTTGAGATACCGCCAGAGGTCACCGAAATTTCTCGCCTCCGCGATTCGCGGCATCTCGCTGGGGCTAAGGCCACCGACGTATATGAGTGGTTCGCTAAGATTTCGGCGGGGCAGTAGAAATTTAGAGTTCCCCCTACATTCTTTAACTACCTGTGGAACAATAGGTAGGCGTGAAGAACTTTGAGACTCTTTTTGCCGAATTAGCCGAGAAGGCCGACCAGCGTCCAGCTGGTTCTGGCACCGTTGCCGCGCTAGATAAAGGCGAGCATTTCATCGGTAAAAAGATCATCGAAGAAGCCGGGGAAGTATGGATCGCCGCCGAATATCAGTCCGACGATGAGCTGGCAGAAGAAATGTCCCAGCTGCTTTATTGGACCCAGGTCATGATGCTCAAACGCGGGCTTACCCCTGAAGGCCTTTATAAGTACTTCTAGGTAACCCCCACAGGATGGAAGGATCCGCATGATCAAGATAGCTGTACCCAATAAGGGCTCGTTGTCAGAAGCTGCCGTGGAGATCCTTACAGAGGCCGGTTACAAGGGTCGCGGACATTCCAAGACGCTCAACGTAGTGGATTCCGATAACGGGGTCGAGTTCTTTTTCCTGCGGCCGAAAGATATCGCCATCTATGTCGCCCGCGGGGTCTTAGACCTAGGCATTACGGGCCGAGACTTGGCACTTGACTCTAAAGCGAGCTTTGATGAAGTGCTGCCTTTAGGCTTCGGTGGCTCCACGTTCCGGTACGCAGCCCCGCAGGGGGAGGAGTGGGATATCTCTCAACTGGCCGGGCGGCGGATCGCGACGTCGTACCCCAATCTTGTCCGCGCAAACCTCGCCACACATGGGATTGAGGCCGATGTTATTCGATTGGACGGCGCCGTAGAGATCTCCATTCGTCTAGGGGTTGCCGATGTTATTGCTGATGTCGTGTCAACTGGTACTACTTTGCGCCAACAAGGCCTAGCGCCGTTCGGGGAGCCAATCATTGAATCCGAGGCGGTAGTCATTAAGCGCACGGGGGTAGAGGTCACCGAGGAAGAGCAGGTAGTGCTCGACCGCATTCAGGGAATTCTGCACGCTCGCACATATCTAATGATCGACTACAACATTGCTCAATCCAACCTCGACGCAGCCGCTGGTATTACTCCAGGATTAACCGGTCCTACGGTGTCGCCGTTGACGCGGGAGAATTGGGTGGCAGTGCGAGCGATGGTTCCGAAGAAGCAAGCAAACCAAGTTATGGACGGACTTTCCCAACTCGGTGCGGAAGCGATTTTGGCTTCCGATTTACGCATCGCCCGCTTTTAGGGGGATCAATTTCTCTGGGTCGGCCCAAATAGATTCAGTCGTGGCTAACATTAGCGCTTGAGGTTACTCATTCGAATATAAGTCTCGACAGGCAAAGGAGCCGAGCCATCATGGCAAAGTCCTCTAAGAAAGAAGAAAAGGACACCAAGTCTGCAGCAAAGGACGTGAAGAAGAAGGAAGCTGACACTTCCACTCACGCAGCACAGCAGAAGGTGGCCGAACAAAAGGCACCTAAGAACTCCAGCAAGAAGACTCGTACCGAGACCGACCTTCTTGGCTCTTTGGAGGTACCCGCTGACGCTTACTACGGTGTGCACACCGTACGCGCCATGGAGAACTTCCAGATTTCTTATGTGACCATCAACACCATCCCGCACTTCATTCGCGGCATGGTCCAGGTCAAGAAGGCGGCCGCCATGGCAAACCGCCGCCTCCACGTACTGCCCAAGAAGAAGGCTGAAGCCATCATCTGGGCCTGCGACCAGATTCTGGAAGAGGGCCGCTGCATGGATCAGTTCCCTCTGGACGTTTTCCAGGGTGGTGCTGGTACTTCGCTGAACATGAACACCAACGAGGTTGTTGCCAACCTCGCGCTGGAGTACCTCGGTGAGGAGAAGGGCTCCTATGACATCATCAACCCGAATGATGATGTGAACATGTCCCAGTCCACCAACGATGCTTACCCGACCGGCTTCCGTTTGGGTCTGCACGCAGCAGTTGATCACCTCATTGAGCGCATGGATGGTCTGCGTGCCGCATTCCAGGTCAAGGGCAATGAGTTCCAGGACATCCTGAAGATGGGTCGTACTCAGCTTCAGGATGCGGTTCCGATGACCTTGGGCGATGAGTTCAAGGGCTTTGCCAATAACCTGAACGAGGAGCAGGCATTGCTGCGCGATGCCCAGCGCCGCCTACTCGAGATCAACTTGGGCGCAACCGCAATCGGCACCGGCGTGAACACCCCGGCCGGCTACCGCCACCAGGTCACCGCAGCTCTGTCTGAGGTCACCGGCCTGGAAATGAAGACCGCCCGCGATCTCATTGAGGCAACCTCTGACTGTGGTGCATACGTGCTGCTGCACGCCACCATCAAGCGCGCCGCGATGAAGCTCGCCAAGATCTGTAATGACCTGCGCCTGCTGTCTTCCGGCCCACGCGCTGGCCTGGCTGAAATCAACCTGCCTGCCCGTCAGGCCGGCTCCTCCATCATGCCGGGTAAGGTTAACCCAGTTATCCCGGAGGTTGTGAACCAGACCTGCTTCAAGATCTTCGGCAATGACCACGTCGTCACCATGGCCGCTGAGGCTGGTCAGCTGCAGCTCAACGTCATGGAGCCGGTCATCGGCGAGGCACTGTTCCAGTCCATTCGCATCATGGGTAACGCCGTCGATGCCCTGCGCGAAAAGTGCGTCACCGGAATCACCGCCAACCCGGATGTCTGCCGTGCCTACGTGGAAAACTCCATCGGTATCGTCACCTACCTCAACCCGTTCATCGGCCACCACAACGGTGACCTGATTGCCAAGGAGTCCCTGGAGACCGGCAAGGGCGTCAAGGAACTCGTCCTGGAGAAGGGCCTGCTGGATGAAGCAACCTTGAACAAGGTCCTGTCCGTTGAAAACCTCATGCACCCAGAGTTCCGCGGTCAGCTCTTCATCGACGAGGACTAAAGTCGCGGCTTTTGAGAAGCAGTAGGGCATAGCGCCCCACATAGAAGCCCCCATGGTCTCTGCCATTTTCTCTTGGCGTACAAGGAAAACTGGCGAAGGCTGCGGGGGTCTTTTGCGTGTTTGGAATCGGCTTGAGTTCAGAGGGTCGTTGCAACACTTTCCCTTAGGAGGGTGTTGTTGTGTCTGAGATTATTGGCCCGTTTCATTCGTTGTCTGAATCGGATCGTCGTGGCTTAGTTGCCTTGGTTGGCAGTGGGCGTAGTGTCCGTTCGGCGGCTGGTGAGCTTGGTTGTCATTACGGGCATGCTTTGAATTTTTGTCATGCCTTTGGATTGCCAGTCGTGTTTAAAGCCAAACGAGTTGATCGCCGCGGTAGCCAGGCTTTCCAGCTTGTAGAGCTAGTCCGAAGCGGACTGTCGGTACGCCAAGCTGCTAAAAGATGTGGGATGCATCTTTCTGCGGCTTATGCCGTAGCTACGGAAGCTGGGTGCCATATCCGGTTGAGTCAGTATGCTCGGAAAGTCCGCCAGACGCAGTTAAGAGTGGAATATCTGCGCCTTCGGCTGGCGAGCCTGCCTGGTGGTGATGCTGGCGCGGCAGTAGGAATTGATCGTCGACTGCGTTTAGATTTCGAAAAAGGACTCACCAAATCCCAGGGTCGACGAGAAGAGTTCATACCCGTCGGCGAAGACGCCAGCACGTATAACAGACTTAT
>NZ_JAKRNF010000008.1:0-105982 GCF_022347225.1 Corynebacterium sp. ACRPQ | reverse complement strand
AGACGTTCAGCCCGTCACAGCAGACGATAAAGACGTCTTTGACACCACGGTTAGAAAGATTGGCGCATACCTGCGCCCAAAATGAAGCGCCTTCTTCTTTGGCAATCCACAATCCTAAAATGTGTTTGATGCCGTCAAGGTCCACACCGATTGCCATGTACGCACTCTTGTTGACTACCCGGCCGCCATCGCGGACTTTAATGCGCAGCGCGTCCAGGAAAATGACCGGGTAGAACTCATCTAGCTGGCGGTTTTGCCAGACCATAACCTCATCCAAGACGGCGTCAGTAACCGCTGAAATCGTCTCATGGGAGATATCAACCCGCATCGCCGTTGCCATGTGGTGCTGGATATCCCTGATTGTCATCCCACCGGCGTACAAGCTGACAATCATGTCATCGACATCAGTTAAACGTCTCGAGCCTTTAGGGACCATAGTTGGGATAAACGTCCCAGTCCTGTCTCTGGGGATATCCACGGTGACCGGCCCGTAGTTAGAATCCACGGTCTTTGTGTACGACCCGTTGCGGTGATTGTCTGTCCCAGCTGCAGCTTTGCCGCTCCTATCACCAGACTCGTAGCCGAGGTGGGCATCCATCTCGGCATTCAAACCCCTAGTAATCGAGGCTTGCAGCATGCCGCGAACCAGGTCATTGGCATCCGTTGTGGACGTGCCTAGGTCGTCAATCAGTTTCGCGATTTCAGGGTTAGCAAGAAGCTTCTTTTCAATCGCATCAATCTTGGCCTTATCGGCCGGATCTCGTCTCGCCACAGTAGTCATTCTGGCTTATCTCCTTATGCGGGATCGGTTCCCACACACAAACCATCAGACACTCTCACATGTAGCGCTTTTGTTGGATCCAATCATCATGTTGCTCGGCTAGTACAGAGCCGACCAGGCGGATCACAGACCTGCGGTTAGGAAAGATCCCTACAACGTCGGTACGCCGCCGGATCTCCCGATTCAGCCGTTCTGTCGGATTGTTCGACCACACCTTCGTCCACACAGGCTTAGGCGTTAGTGTGAATGCAAAGATTTCAACTAATGACTCCTCTAGGTAGTCGGCGACATCAGGGAAACGCTCATGGCAAAACTCAACAACCTCACGTGCTTGGTCCCACGTGGCTTGAGCGTCGGCTTGCTGGAAGATGGAATGAAACATTCCAGATAGTGTGGTCCACTGGCGTTTGGACACCTTGGATGAGAGGTTCTTAGCAAAATGCGTGCGGCAGCGCTGCCAGCTGGCTGTCGGCAGTACTTGGCCAACAGCGGCCTGGATTCCCAAGTGAGCATCACTGGTAACTAGATAGACTTGCCCAAGTCCGCGGGCTTTAAGGTCTTGGAAGAACCCAGTCCATGATTCCACGGATTCCGATGTGGCGATCTGCATGCCCAACAGTTCTCGGTACCCGTCGTTGTTGACACCGGTAGCGATAAGCACACTGGTTTTGACGACTCTTCCGCCTTCGCGAACTTTCATCGTCAGCGCGTCACACGACAGATAGAAATAAGGGCCGCTATCTAAAGGGCGGGTACGAAAGTCAACGACCATGTCGTCGAGTTCTTTGGCCATATCAGATACCTGTGATTTCGACAGATTGTCAATGCCCAAAGAAGCTACTAGATCATTCATACGCCTAGTGGAGACCCCTTTGAGATAACACGTCGCTATCACGGTAGTTAGAGCTCTTTCGGTGCGGGTACGCCGTTGTAGGAGCCATTCAGGGAAGAATGCCCCGCTACGCAGCTTCGGGATAGCAATATCAAGCGAGCCAACGCGGGTATCGAGCCTGCGGTGGCGGTAGCCGTTGCGGGAATTAGTCCGCTGAGGAGAACTGTGGCGTAATCGGCGCCGCAAACACTATCTGCTTGAGCCGAGAGGATCTGATTGATGAAGTCTGTAAGCATCTGGCGCATCAAGTCAGGGGAAGCCTGAGTGAGCAATTCTTCCAGATACGCAGTCGGATCGATATGATGAGGGTCAGTGGCCATCGCGGGTTACTTCCTTTCGAGGATAGGTAAGAGTTGATTCGAAAGGTACCCGCGGTGGTCGCCTTTATGCGTACCGAAACGAGGCTTCACCCGGGTAACAGATACACCACGCTAGTGGACGCAACCAGAGGCAGTGACGGTTCTGTTCCGTTAGTCATGGAGCCAACCCTAGCCAACAGGAAATCTTGTCATTCACAAAGTGTTCGCTTGGGGTACACCTCAAAAGAACAGTTTTAGAATTACTGTCAGAGTCAGAAGGCGTTGGCACAGATGGCCCCGGTGACCAGGGTTGTGACGACGGCTTCGGAACACCATCCGGTCACTACTCGTGCCTAAGGGTGTGGATCCACAGCTGTTGTGCGAGGTTGACCGCGTGATCATCCTGGAAGGTGATGCCCAGCTGGAGCTTCCCGACGACGCCCACGGAACGTGCGAACGGTGGGTAACCGACGAGCCGTCTAGGAGGGGGATAGAGGGGATCGAGCGCATGCGTCTGGTCCGTGACGACATCGACACGCGTGTACGCCGGCTCGTTGCCGAGCTGCTCGAGAACTGACCACCCCACCTCACACCATCAACGACCCCGCGCGAACTCGCGCGGGGTCGTTGATGCCTGAACTGATCATCAGCGTCGTCGGCCTGAAACCGGACATGCTGGTAGATACCAGGAGCGTGGCAGCTTAGGACTGAGCCTGCGGATGCTCCTCCTCCTGGTCACTGGTGGTGTCGGTGTCGTCGTCGGCGACGATCTCGACACTGCAGCAATCGGAGTTCGTATTCTTCTTGTGAAACAGGTCTTTGAAGCCCATGAGGGTCTCCTTTCGTTAGAGGTACGTGGTTTAGAGGATGATCGTCATCGCGTAGCCGGCCAGCATGGCCGCCAGCAGAATGGTGATCACGAAGGTGGCCAACAGTTTCGGCTTGAACACTGCCGCCAACATCGAGATTTCCGGTGGCGAGGCCCCGGACCCGCCGATCATCATCGCGAAGATCGGGCCGATGGCCACCCCGGCACCCGATAAAGCCAGGGCGACCGGCAGCATCGTCTCCAGTCGGACATACAGCGGGATACCGATCGCCGCAGCCAGTGGAATCAGCCACCAGACGTTTCCACCGGCCATAAATCCCAGGCCGTCTTCGGGCACGACCCCGTAGATGAATGCACCGATGGCCACGCCGATGATCATCGGAAGGAGCATGGGGCGAAGATCGTCCCACGCCTGACGGATCGCTGCCGGGGTTTCTTGTTTGATTCCACGCCACGGGGTCCCGTCCAGCTGGCGCCCGCCCTTGACCTTGACCTTGCGCAGCTGGTTTTCCATACCCAGCGCGGTCCAGACCCAGGGTGCTCCCAGCGACAGCAGCACCATGATCACCGCGTAGCTGATCGCGACCTGCCAGGTAAGAGTCAGCCAGATCCCGCCGACGATAACCGGGTTGAGCAGCGGCGAAGCGATCAGGTAGGTCACGGTGGTACGAAAGGCCACCCCAGCTTTGAGCATGCTGACAAACATCGGGATCGTCGAACAGGAACAAAACGGAGTGATCGCCCCCAACGCCAGTCCCTTGACCTGACCGGGAACCGCTCCACCAGCCATCCAGCTCTGCAACCGCTCCGGGCCGAAGCGCCGGTTGATCAACGCGACCGCATAGGAGATCACCAGAAACAGCAGGAGCAGTTCGACCAGGAGGGTAGCGAACGTGCCGAGCGCGCTAATCAGCATCAACGACCTCGTTTCTCAGGGAGGTGTCCGTGCAGCAGGCGCGTTGTCCCTCCGGCGTCAACGTCGCCAGGTGCGCCAGCCAGCGCACCGGATCAGCCAGCTGAGCACAACACACCGAATTCAGCGTGGCACGACCCGTCGGCTCCGAGTCCACCAGTCCGGCCTTGCGCAGGGCAGCCAGATGATGGCTAACCAACGCCTGACTCATCCCGGTGACCTCATGGAGCTGGCGGTTGGTCATCGACTTCTCCGCCAAGGTGAGCAGAATCGTCAACCGGTTTTCATCCGACAGCGCGGACAAGGTGGGCACGAGTAACTGGGCCCGCTCGGCGGGACTGAGATCCGACGCGGGGATGGATAAGGAAATCTCTGTAAGCACACCCCGACATTAACAAGCGACTACTTGTATTTCAAGCGATGGTTTAAACGTCGGAAAAGGGGACCCTTCTCGCCTTCCCGAGTGTCTCACTTCTAAGGAAGTGAGACACCATTAACAACAATAGATTGAAAATACATAGCTCCAGGAGGAGCATGTCTCACAAGTCACACCTCAAGTGAACAGAACCGTTACTGACTCTAGAAATTTCTGAACAGCTCGAAGCAATCTCCGGGCAAAAATCGGATACGGGCGCGTTAGCTCAAAAGACCAAAATCTTGCACGCCAAGCAGCAACGCTTAAGAAAGAGAAAGTCTTTAGGCTTTTCACAGACGAAGCTAGGGATCGTCTATTCATCAGCCCAACCGGAACCAGCCTTAAGATTCAGCGAGGAAAGTGCGGCTCCTCCCCCGCCCCCATAGAAAAGCGGTATATGTCACGACAACCGTAGACATCAAAACATGCAATGGGACAGCCCACTCTGGAACCCCCAAATAAACTTGCAGAACCCCGATCCCCCACTGAATTATGATGAACAAAATAAGAAGTTTAGCGATTCGTTGAATGCCCTTTGGAGTTCCAGACTTATGTAAAAATATTGCTACCACCACTGTAATCAAGAGGTAGACATACATAGCTCCAGCATGGACGTAAGTCAACATCAATGTGTCAAAAGCTAAGCGTCCTTCCGCTCCAACCTCAGCATCTCCAGCATGTGGCCCAGACCCAGTCACAAGCGTTCCAGTGACGACGACGATAGCAAGTGCGATTGCTGCGATTAATGCCCCCGCACGCAATGCTGGGGTAATAACAAGAGAAGGTTCGTCCCAGTCTGACTCTTGCACTCTCAAATAGAGCAATGCGGAAATCCATACAAGAATGATGGACACCAAAAAATGCAAAGCGACAGCCGACCACTGTAACTGCAGGAGAACGGTAATGCCACCAATTATGGCCTGAGCTACAATCCCTAAACCAACAAAGACAGTAAGGAGGATAATCTCCTTACGACGTTTCGCACGTAGCACAACAATGAATAAGGAAAAGCTAAGAACCACTAGGACAAAAGTCAATAGCCTGTTGCCAAACTCAATTGCTTGATGGATTGCCGGCGCAGCGCCTTCAACGGGGACAAGGGAGCCCGCATGACAATTCGGCCAAGTGTTGCAGCCAAGACCGGATCCAGTAACGCGGACTATTGACCCCGTGACGCTAATTCCAATATTGGCTATCAGTGTGATTAAGGCTAAAATTTTTTGCGCTCTGAAGTGCAGATTTAAATCTGTTTCTTCAATAGCTCGTTGGGACATTCCTCTCATAAGGATACTTTAACTGACAATAGGTATGACTCACAGGTCTCATTCATCATTCGGATCACGGTTCACAGTATGTCAGCGTGGTCTACAACGAGCGTCTTGCCCAGCACGGGATTGCCGCTTCCACCGGAACTGTCGGGGATTCTTATGACAATGCTCTGGCAGAAAACGTTAACGGTTCCTACAAGAACGAGCTGCTCCATACTCGCAGGTGGGATGATGTTGTCGAGGTAGAATTCGCGGGGCTCAAATGGGTGTCATGGTGGAACGAGACTAGGCTCCACCAAAGCTTGGGATACCGAACCCCGGTCGAGGTCGAAACCGAATTTTGGAAGCAGAACCCGCCATAGGAAATAATAGAAATCAAGGCACATGCCTAGGAACAAAACTCGGGGCACTTCACTGCTGTATTTCGGCAGGGCATGTCGGTGTCAACGTCTAGGGGTATTGAACAGAGTGATATTTAGCCCGCTGCGTTCGGCTTGGTCGATGTGGATTTGGTCAGGAAACCAGAATGAGGCCGCCGATCCAGCTAAGGAAACGGACGGGGCCTATCGGTGCCAAATGGTGCCAAATGGTGCCAAATGGTGCTACCCTAGTGTTATTGCCACCTGTTACGACAGGATCGGAAGAAGACCCTGGGACCCCAGCCGGACGACTGGACCCAGGGTCTTCGTCTGCCTCTAGAGGGAATCCGGGGTGGGACGGTTGAGAATCACTTTCTCGTGCAGCTTCTCCCAGTACTGCTCTTCCCCTAGATGGACGGAGTTCAGTGCTCCCAGAACGGCATCTGGAATCCAGAGCAGGGGATCATCGCCACCGCGTACGTGTCGCAGTCGGATGCCAGCACTTTGTCCCTGGCCCTGCAGGGCAACTATATGGGCGACGTCTCGCCTGTTTTGTGCTTCTTGCCGGCTTTCCAAAGTGACGTTGTGGACGTGCATCTCGGAGAGCTCGAAGTACATCTGCTCCAAGCATTTCCTGCGGTGCCTCTCCGTCTTCTTGCTCACTTCACTCCGGTGGGTGATGATCGCTTGCATGGAGTCGATCTCAGAAAGGGTGTCCACGATTTTTCGGCGTCGGCTATTACGTTCGTCGGTCCAGTGAAGTTTGATCTGGCCAGGAAGTCGTAGTGGACGCAGCTCCTCGCGTATTTTTTCCAAGTCTTGAGTGTCGATGATGGCTGCACACACCATGTACTCCTGCCGGTCTGGGGGTCTAAGCGCGGAGGACTCATCGATGTAGGCGACTAGCTGTGATTCCACCCTGAAATTGTAGCCTAGTCTTCAAAGACAACTTCCATATGGCGGGATGCAAGCCACGATCGCTGTGGTCAGAAAACAGCCACCAGGGAACTAGACAGCCGTTGTCTGTGTATAAGGAGAAGAAGGTGCTTTTACCACCAAGACGCTATCCGCTTTTCGGCTGTAGCAGTTCCGTGACGAGATAATACTCAACGAAACAGCCTTGTTGTTTTCGAAGCGAGGACGGGCGGGGGACGATCGGTGAATAATGATTCTATGGGAAAGAATCCAAGTCGGCCCTCGCGCCACACTCGCCGGAAACAGCAGCGGTTAGACCGCGGTTTTACACTCACGGTGGGAGCCGCTCCCACCAGTAGACGTACTAGTGGTGCGGTTGCCTTGCACAATGAACTCCGCCTTGTTCGGAGCTCATTGTTATATGCCGATCAGGTTGATCTGATCGCACCTGCTGCTCTGGCGTACACCCTATTAATAAAAATGTACTGCGAAATGAAGTTGGGCAAGGGAACGGTACATCTTGGGTCTACGAAGAAGTGCTATCAGTTCGAGATGCTATAACTCGCGAAGAAGTAGATCAGATTAATATCAACTTGAGAGTAGATCTCTTTCTTCAAGAAGATGCTATTTTCTCGGGAGTTATTGAATCTGCCTCAAATACTCCGATGGATTTAGATCTCAACTGTGAGCTTAGGCAAGATCGCGAATGGCAACGGGATGTCAAGGTCGGAAATTTCGATTGCAGCACCCTCGCAATGCAACAGGCGCATCACTTCTATGAAAGCAACCTGCCCGCAGCAAAGTTTGGTGATGGAAAATATTTCACAGAGTTTACATACAACGTAACGACCCTTGGACAGACGCCTTCAGGTGAGTGGAGTTTCCAAAGCAATCGTTACACTTGTAATTATGGAGTTTGCCTCTATTAAGGTGTGGTGCGTTGGAAGCTGATGTGTGGGCTCGGGGGTTAACCGAGGCCGAGACGGTCGATGACGTCCGCTTGAATCTTGCGAGAATTGGTGTTTTTTCAAAAACAGAACTCGTCAACATACCATTACTCAGTTTGACTACGCTCACTGAGCGCTATATTTCTGTTTCAGCTAAAGAGCAAGAGCAGACTGATGATATTTATCAGAATTTGCTCGTGAAGCAGACCGACGAGTTTGGCGAAGCGATAAAAAGATTGAGCGCGGATCCTTATTCTTTCGCGTTTTCAGTGCTCAACCAGCCCGACAGAGTTACGGGTGAGTTTGCGGCGGCGCTGCAGTTGAGGTCAACGAAACGTATTGGAAAGATGACTGCGCAGATTTGGGCCGGTATGTTTTGCCAAGCCGGGATAGAACACCTTCTCCATACTGGGGAAAACTGGAAAGCGCATCCTCTCGCCGCAGTCTTTGGGAGTTCCCCTAGGACTACTTACTTGCCTGTCCATAAGCACCGATGACCGTCTGGCTGTTCATCAACTACGTAGGTTGATTCTGAAATCTGAAGTGTCCCGGGTTTTGTTCTGTTTGAGTACACCCTATTGTTACGCCGGTATGTGGCAGAATGTTTCCTGTAAATAGGGCCGTTCCTAGCATTGTTTTACACGCGTCTAGTGGGGTCTAGGCCTTATGTTTACAGAAAGTGGTGAGTGTGGTGTTATCGTCTGACGGTTTCCATAGGTTGCATCCCTCAGTGTGGTGTGACGCTTGCTGATGGTCACTGACATCTTGCGCCACTTGAAGAGTGTGAGACGGCAAAAACTAATCCAACAGGTTCACAGTGAGGCTCCAATACCCGCTGGGTAATTTGCTGCTAAAAGGCAGCGGAACTTAGAACCCCAACCCCGCACCTTACGTGACGGCGGTAACTATAGTTCGTAGACATGACCGCACCACAAAATAAGACGCAGCACGAGTTGCTCCAAGAACGCGCAGCGACGGTGGACCTGCGCGCTTATCACCTCCACCTTGACCTCTCGGAGGTACTCGATAGCCCCACCTACCGCGTGACTACCCGCCTCGAACTCAGCAGCAGTGAGCCCGAGCTTTTCCTGGATTACCTGGGCGAATCCGTCGCGGAGGTCAAGGTCAATAGCACTCCGCAGGAGGTGGACTTTGATGGCAGCATCATCCGGCTGCACGGCCTGCCGGTAGGGGAGGAGCTCGCCATCGAAGTCACCGGCCACTCGCGCTATTCGCGCACCGGCCAGGGTCTGCATCGGATGCACGATCAGGCCGATGACGCGACCTACCTGTATTCACACCTCGAGCCTTCTGATGCCCGCCGCATCTTCCCCTGCCTAGAGCAGCCGGATCTCAAGGCCGTCTTCCACGTGCGCATGACCGCACCGAAAAAGTGGCAGATCCTTTCCAACCAACCGGAAGTCGAACGTCACGAGGAGGGGGAGCTCGCCACCGTTACCTTCGCGCCGACCCCGCCGCTGTCGACGTACCTGACTTCTTTTGCGGCAGGCCCTTACCAGTACCAAGAGCGCACCTGGACCGCCCCGGATGGCAGCCACTCGGCACAGCTGCGCGCCTTTGCGCGCGCGTCCATGTTTGAGCACCTGGACGAGGAAATCCTAGAACTTACCGCCCAAGGCATGGACTTTTTCCATCAGAACTTTGGCTATCCCTATCCGTGGGGCAAGTACGATTCCATCTTTGTACCCGAATACAACCTCGGCGCGATGGAAAATCCCGGCCTGGTGACGTTTACGGAGAACTACATCTTCCGCTCCCGCGCTACCCGCGCGCAGCACGCCGGCCGTGCAAACACCATCCTGCACGAGATGTCCCATATGTGGTTCGGTGATCTGGTCACTCCGCAGTGGTGGGATGACCTGTGGCTCAAAGAGTCCTTCGCGGAATTTATGGGCGCGGATTCTTCCGTCCACGGCACCGACTACACCGAGGCCTGGGCAAACTTTGCCGGCGCCCGCAAGAACTGGGCCTACCTGCAGGATCAGCTGCCCACCACGCACCCCATCAAGGCGGAGATCCCGGACGTGGATGCCGCGCGCCAAAACTTCGATGGCATCACCTATGCCAAGGGAGCGGCGGTGCTCAAACAGCTGGTGCACTACGTCGACCACGATAATTTCTACGCCGGTGCGCGCGACTACTTCCAGGAGCACGCCTTTGCCGCCGCCACCTTTGATGACCTCCTGCAGGCGCTAAAAAAGCACACGGACCGCGATCTTGATGCCTGGTCCCAAGCCTGGCTGCGCACCTCGGGCCCGGATACCCTCACCCCGGAGTTGCACACCGAAGGCGAGAAAATTGCGGAGCTGGCCATCAGTGCAGACGCCGAGGACGTCACCCGACCGCACCGCCTGACCGCTTCGCTCTTTGATGCATCCCTGCACAAGTACCGCGAGATCGACATCGATCTCCCCGCCGGCGATGGCACCACCCGCACCATCATCGATGAAGCGGCCGGTCTTCCGGCCCCTGCATTGCTGTTGCTTAACGACGCCGACCATACCTACGCCAAGATCCGCTTCGACGAGGCCTCCCTAGACACAGCGAGTGAGCGCCTGACCGACATCGAGGATGAATTGACCCGTGCGGTAATCTGGACCGCGCTGTGGAACCTCACTCGCGATGGGGAAATGTCGGCGATTGACTATGTGGGGGTCGTCGTCAAGCACGAAGCCTATGAGACCAACACGACGCTGCTGGCTACTGCCTGCGCCAATGCCAACTTTGCCAGTGCGCATTATGTTGCAGACACCGCCCGCGAGCAGGTCCGCACCGACTATGCCGAGGCGATCTGGGGCCACCTGGCCGAGTCCGAACCAGCCTCGGATGCCCAGCTTGTGCTCGCTCGCGCCGCCATCCGCGCACTCGCCGCAACGCCGGAGGAATCAGGCACCGCGCGCCTTAAGGCCCTGCTCTCCGGTGACATTGCCGGCCTTCGCTTGGACCCCGAAATCCGCTGGTCGATCTTACGCGCCCTCGCCGCCCGCAATGCCGTAACCCCGGCCGAGCTCGAAGAGGAAAAGCAGCGCGATAATACGCTGACCGGCGCTACCGAATTCCTCGGCGCCAGCCACGCCTTCCCCACGCCGGAGACCAAGCGCTCCGCGTTCGATAAGGCACTCACGCCCGGCGCATATTCCAATGCCGAAGTCGACGCACTGGTCACCGGTTTCAATGCCCCGCGCTCAGCTAGCCTGCAGGAGGCCTTCGCGGAGGAGTTCTTCTCCCGCGTGGAAGACATCTGGGCCGCGCACCCGATTGAGATTGCTAACCGCCTCATCCGCGGCTTCTACCCAGAGCTGCCGATGGCCGATGCCGCCACCACGCGCCTGCTGCACCGGGAGCTGCCAGGAGCGCTGCGCCGCATCCTGCTGGAATGCCGCGATAACCTGCGGCGCACCCTCCGCGTGCGGGCTGGTCAATAAACTGTACAGCCTAGCGCTCGCGCCCTAATTCCCCTCGGGTCACACTGTGTATAACAGTTGTTGATCCGGGGGGGAATCTACATATGACGCTCAGTCATGACCGCAGTGACGAAGAACTAGTTGATGCTTTTATTGAGGGGGACAATAAGGCCTTTTCCACCATCGTGGAACGCCACCGCACGCGGCTGACGACGGTAGCGCGGCGCTACACCAGAAACGATCATGATGCCCAAGATGTGGTCCAGGAAGCCTTCCTGCGCGCCAGCTGCAACCTGCACTCCTATCGCCGCGAGTCTGCGCTATCGACCTGGCTGCACCGGCTGGTGAAAAACTCTGGCTATGACTACTTGAACCACCGTTCTAACAGGGAAAATGCTTCATTAGATGCGGAGGACTTTGACTACGATCGCAACCCGCTGCTCGCGCATAACCCTTCCGAAAACCTAGCGGAGCAGCTAGTGGTGCGCGAAGCCATGCAGCTGCTGCGGGAGGATCAGCGCGAAGCGCTGGTGCTTACCGACGTCGCCGGGTTCCGCGTCGGCGAAGTTGCCACCGCCCAAGGGGTAAAGCCCGGCACCATCAAATCCCGCCGCGCCCGAGCGAGGGAAGTCCTACGCGCCGCCATGGGGTGAGTTTGCTAATACCGACGTTTGTCAGCGTGGCGGGTAGACTCAGGGCGTTACGCGAAACCACACTCTGATTTAAGGGAGTTAGCAATGACCGTCCACGATGTTGCCATCGTAGGTTCCGGCCCTGCCGGTTACACCGCCGCGCTGTACGCGGCACGCGCCGAGCTCAACCCGATTGTATTCGAGGGCTTCGAGTACGGCGGCGAGCTTATGAATACCACCGAGGTAGAAAACTACCCCGGCTTCCAAAAGGGCATCATGGGCCCAGAGCTCATGGAAGAAATGCGCGCCCAGGCCATCCGCTTCGGTGCGGATCTCCGCATGGAGGTCGTTGACTCCGTTGAGCTGGAAGGCGATATTAAAAAGCTGCACGTGGGTGACGAGCTCTTTGAGGCCCGCGCCGTCATCCTCGCCACCGGTGCCGCCCCGCGCCACCTCGGCGTACCAGGTGAGGAAGAACTTACCGGCCGCGGCGTTTCTACCTGCGCTACGTGCGATGGCTTCTTCTTCAAGGACCACAATATTGCCGTTATCGGCGGCGGCGACTCTGCCATGGAGGAGGCTACCTTCCTCACCAAGTTCGCGGACTCTGTCACCATTGTGAACCGCTCCGAGAACTTCCGCGCCTCCAAGATCATGCTGGAGCGCGCCCAGGCCAACGAAAAGATCAAGTGGGAGACCAATAAGGTCGTCGAAGAAGTTATTGAAGCCGATGGCAAGGTCGGCGGACTCAAACTCAAGGACGTCACCAACGGCGAGACTTCCACCTTGGACGTCACTGCCATGTTCGTAGCAATTGGCCATGATCCGCGCTCTTCCTTCCTCAATGATCAGGTCAAACTCAATGACAACGGCTATGTTGTAGTTGAACAACCCACCACCAAGACCTCCCTGCCAGGCGTTTTCGCCTGCGGTGACTTGGTGGATGACCACTACCAGCAGGCAATTACCGCGGCCGGCTCCGGTTGCCGTGCGGCAATTGATGCGGAACATTTCCTCGCAGAAAACCGTTAATTCAGTATGAGCAATGTCAAGAAAGTAACCACCGATACGTTCCGTAAGGACGTCATCGAGTCCGATAAGCCCGTCGTCGTCGACTTCTGGGCCGAATGGTGCGGCCCGTGCAAGAAGCTTTCCCCCATCCTGGAAGAGGTAGCGGAGGAGTTGGACGGCCAAGTCACCGTCGCCAAGGTTAACGTCGATGAAGAGCGCAATCTGGGCGCCATGTTCCAGATCATGTCCATCCCAAATGTGCTGATTTTCAACCACGGCGAGAAGGTAGATGAATTTATTGGTCTGCGTTCTAAAGATGACATCGTGGCGCAAGTGAAAAAGCAGCTTTAACTGTTAATCTAATTTCTATTAGATTAAGCGTGTAGAAATTCTGGAATGCGGCCCAAACTAAAGCGGGCTGCGAAAGGGGTAAAAGGCGTGAATCGCGTTCTTCGAGTCGGCGATACAAGCGTGCGTGTAGCTGAGGCTCGCGCCACCTTGGCCCGTCTCGGCCTCTTGTCAGATTTCAAGGGGGAGCTTTCTGCATGGAAGAAGCAGAAGTACTCCGAGAGCGACAAGAGCTTTGATGCCAATTTGTCTGAGGTCCTCAAGGCCTTTCAGCAATCGCGCGGCATCGTGCCCACGGGTGAGATCGATGACCTCACCCTGCGCGAACTGCGCCAAGCCTCGTACACGCTCGGCAGCCGCGTGCTCAGCTACGAGCCCGCAAATACACTGGTGGGTGACGATATCTCCCAGCTGCAGCAGCAACTGCAGGAACTTGGTTTCTACCAGCAGCGTGTAGATGGCCACTTCGGCCCTAAAACCCACGCCGCGCTGAAAGAATACCAACACAACTGCGGCCTGCAAGAAGACGGTGTGTGCGGCCCCGCCACCATCCGCGCCCTTGGACTGCTCGGCCGTCGTATTACCGGTGGTTCCGCGCACAATATCCAAGAGCGTGAGCGCGTTCGCAACGCCGGCCCAAAGCTCGCGGGCAAGCGCGTCGTCATCGATCCCGCCCTAAGCGGCGGCGAAGCTGGACAGCTGGTCAAGGGTCGCTTCGGCGATATTTCAGAGCAAGAAATCCTGTGGGATCTTACCCAGCGAATCGAAGGGCGCATGATTGCAGCGGGAATGGAGACCATCATCTCCCGGCCTCGGACCTCCGATGCGGACGTCAAGTCCCGCGCCGAACTGGCTAACGCTTTCGATGCGGACATGGTCATTTCCCTAGCCTGCGATTCCTACCCCAATGAGAAGGCAAATGGTGTTGCCACCTTCTACTTTGGTTCTGAGTTGGGCAATTCCTCGCTCATTGGTGAGACCCTCTCCGGGTTCATCCAGCGCGAAATCGTCGCCCGCACCGAGCTGCTAGACTGCGGCAACCACGGCCGCACCTGGGATCTGCTGCGCCTGACCCAGATGCCGGTCATCCAGATCGTGCTAGGATATCTGACCAACCCAGAAGACGTAAAGATTCTCACCAATCCGTCCCGCCGCGATGACATTGCCGAAGCCATCGTCATTGCAGTAAAGCGCATGTACCTCATGGAGCAGGACACCGCCGTGACAGGCGCATATAAGTTCTCCGAGCTTCTGCAAGCCGAGCAGGCCTAGACCTGGTCACCTAAGCCAAAGCGCGAGCAAGCAAATCTTCAACAGCCGCCGCACTGAGCACATCGTGCTCCGGTGGAAGCTCCAAGCGCAGGCGGGGGAGTACTGGGTGATCGGCGGCCACCTCGAAGCCCGCTGAGCGCAGGGTGTCATAAGCCATTAGCCCGATATAGGCTGGCTTATGGCCCAAAAATTCTGCCGCAGTGACGGGGTCACCGTAATAGCCAAAAGCCTCTACTGCGCAGCTGCCGCGGTTAGTTAGGTGCATAATGGCGGCGTCGACAAGCACTGCCTCAATGCCACGCCCCGCTAGATGCGCCTTGACGAAGAGCGAGGTAATAACCTCCGCATCCTCAGAAATGGGTGCTGTGGGAAGTTTGGCGGTGCCGGCGGCATCCTCGCGGGAGCAAAACAAAATGGTGGCGTCCTCGCCCACGGTAAAGCCGCACTGCCCAAAAGACAGCAGGGTGGTAGCCAGCCATGCTTCCTTTTCAAAAACGGGATCGCTGACCGCAGCCTCAAGCTCCCAAAAGGTACTACGCGCAGCCTGGCGGTGGATGCGCGTGCCTTCGATCACCGGCTCGAGGATCATCGCCTCGGACTACTGCTGGCCCTCAATAAGCGACATGATGCGCTCGAAATCTTCTTGGTCACCAAATTCCACGACCATCTTGCCCTTGCGCTTGCCCATGGTCACGGTGACCTTGGTATCGAAGCGGTCGGACAGGCGCTCAGCGGAATCGGTAAAGTACTGCGGCTGCGGTGCCGGCTGCTTCTTCTTGGCTTCGGCCGGCTTACCATCGCGCTTGTAGAGGGTGACTGCCTCCTCGGTGGCGCGTACGGACAGGCCCTCCGCGATGATGCGGTTGGCAATGTATTCCATGGCCTCGGTATCGTCCAAGGACAATAGGGCACGCGCGTGGCCGGCAGATAAGGTACCAGCAGCTACGCGCTTTTGAACCTCTACCGGCAGCTTGAGCAGGCGCAGCATATTGGTCACCTGTGGGCGCGAACGACCAATGCGGTCCGCCAGCTCGTTCTGAGTAACGCCGAACTCTTCCAGCAGCTGCTGGTAGGCGTGCGCTTCTTCCAAGGGGTTGAGCTGCACGCGGTGAATATTCTCCAGCAGAGCATCGCGCAGCAAGTTGTCATCCTTGGTATCGCGCACGATGGCCGGAATCGTGGCCAGGCCCGCCTTGGAGGAAGCGCGCCAACGGCGCTCACCCATAATGAGCTCAAAGCCGCCTTCTTCGGAAGGACGCACAACAACAGGCTGCAAAAGGCCGAACTCGCGAATGGAGTGTACGAGCTCGGCAAGCTCATCTTCATCGAAGACGGTGCGTGGCTGTTTGGGGTTGGGGATAATATCCCCAATAGAAATCTCGCGATAGGTCGCGCCAATGGGGGCCGGAGTGGACTGGCGCTTCTTGGAAGACTTAGAACCCGAATCCTGTTGAATGGTCGGGGCACCTTTAACGCGTTTGCCCTCGCCACCCTTACGGCCCGGCTGCGGAGTGGAATTGCCTAAGATGATATCCGCAGCGGAATCGCCTAGGCGCGGCTTGCGGGTAGGTGCATCAGGACCGGACGGGATGAGTGCGGCTAGGCCTTTGCCAAGGCCGCCTTGCTTCTGTTCTGCCATGAGTTCCTATCCTTCCAATTCCGCGTAAATCTCTGGGCTTACGCCAATCGCACCGGTGGTCGGATGCGGGCGATAATCGCCGCGCCGGTTGAGCTCGCGAGCCGCCGCAAGGTAGGCCCGCGCACCAGTAGATGAGGGCGAGTAATCAATAACCGTAGTACCGTACCCCGGCGCCTCGGAAACACGCACGGAGCGCGGGATAACATTGCCCAGCACCACGGCACCGAACTGCTCGCGAACGTTATCAGCCACATCTTCCGCCAGACGGGTGCGAGCATCATACATAGTAAGCAGCACGGCGGAAATGTGTAAGTCCTCGTTGAGGTGTTCACGAATCATGGAGATATTGCCCAGCAGCTGGCCCACACCCTCCAGGGCGTAATACTCGCATTGAATCGGGATGATGACCTCTTCAGCGCACGTCATCGCATTGATGGTAAGCAGGCCAAGCGATGGCGGGCAGTCAATGAAGACATATTCGAAGCCATGCTCTTCCAGGAAGCCGTTATGTAGGGCGTCATAGAGCCGAAATTCGCGGCGTACCATAGACACCATTTCAATCTCCGCGCCAGCCAAGTCGATGGTGGCGGGGATGCAAAAGAGATTCTCATTGTGGGAAGAAGGCTGCATAGCCTTTTCCGCATTGCAGTCACCTAGGAGGACCTCATAGCTGGAATCGGTGCCGGAGTTATGTTCCGCGCCCATGGCCGTGGAGGCGTTTCCCTGCGGGTCGAGGTCGATCACCAGCACTTTCTTGCCCTCTGTAGCTAGCGCTGCGGCCAAGTTAGCGGCGGAGGTGGTTTTACCTACGCCGCCTTTCTGGTTAGCAATGGTGATAAGGCGCGGATTAGTCATGCCGTCTACTTTAGTTCACGCGCGAGACACGAATGATCGTGGTTCCCTCGATGGTGCTGACCTCGGCCTTTCCTCCGCCGGCCTTCTTAATGTCGCCGGCATCGCGTTCCAGTTCCTCGTGCACCGAAGAACCCTTCAGCGCGATCATTTCACCACCCTTGCGTACGAGTGGCAGCGACCATTTCGCCAGCTTGCCCAGGGGCGCGACGGCGCGGGACGTGACCACGTCTGCTCCCGCCACGGCCTTTTTAATGGGGCCCTCCTCGGCACGGCCACGCAGGACCGTCACGTTGTCTAGGCCAAGCTCCTCAACGACCTCGTTGAGGTAGTTATAGCGCTTGAGCAACGGCTCAATCAGCGTGATTTGCAGGTCCGGGCGCGCAATGGCCAGCGGAATACCGGGCAACCCAGCACCCGAGCCGACGTCGATAACCGTGGCATCTTCTGGGATAGCCTGCTTGACGACGGCGCAATTAATAATGTGCCTATCCCACAAACGTGGCACCTCGCGGGGGCCTATAAAACCACGAATGGACCCGTCCGTAGCGAGCGAATCATGGTAAACCTGCGCGAGGGGCAAGCGGGAGCCGAATACTACTGACGGGTCCATCTCGGACACGATGGGGTTCTCCTCCGTGTTTATTTGTTTTTGCGCTGTTTCTTTGTGCGGTTGTCCTTCTTACGGGCACCCGGCTTAGGAGCGGAGGTGCGCTTGGCCTCAGCCTTAGCGGCTTCCTCCTCTTCTTCCTCGCGGTCCATCTTGGCATAGACAATGCGGGTTTGGAAGAAGGTCCAAACGGTATTGGCCATCATGTAAAACAGCAGACCAATTGGCCAGATGAAGCCGGAGAAAATCAGCATGGCCGGCATGACCCACAGCATCATCTTGGACATCATGGCCATTTGCTGTTGCATCATTTCCGCATTCTGGCCCTGCGGAGCTTGGGTTTTGCCAGCAGCACGACGCTTTTCTTGACGGTTCAAGCTCATGCGGGCATTGAAGTGGGTCATGACTGCAATGATGGCAATCATCGGAACGATGATTACTGCCGCCTGGCTAGTGGTCACGCCTTCTACAATCGGCGAATTCAAACGCAGATTGGTCACCAGTGGTACATCAAAGATCTTGGCATCTAGGAATTGTTGAACCAGATCCGGCTTGAAGATGTAGTTCGCGGTATTGGCGTTTTCTTCAATAGACATCGGATCGCCACTGGGGTGGCCAATACCACCGGCCACAGCGACGGTGCGGTCGAAAGAGCGCAGCACGTGGAACAAACCAACGAACATCGGAATCTGCGCAAAGACTGGTAGGCAGCCGGCCATCGGACGAACGCCGGACTCCTTGTAGACCTTCTGCATTTCCTGCGCGGCCTTGGTTTGGTCATTGCCGTACTTCGCGCGGATTTCCTGCACCTTAGGCTGGATTTCCTGCATCTTGCGCGAGGAACGAATCTGGCTGATGGTCGGCTTGACCATCAGTGCCTTAAGCGTCCAGGTCAGCAGCACAATGGCCAGAATCCAGGTAATGCCCCAGGCAGGGTCCATTACGAGGGACAGCAGCCAGTGCCAGAACCACAAAACGGCCGAAATTGGCCAGTAAATGAAATTCACGAGTGTTTAATCCTCAATTGTTGTTGGTACCCGGGACCGGATCGAATCCGCCCGGATGCCAGGGGCCGCATTTGCAGACCCTAGCTATTGCCATCGCCGTACCCTTGATTGCGCCGTGTTGAGACAGCGCCTCTAGGGCATAAGCACTGCATGTCGGCTCAAACCGACAGGTCGATACCATCTTAAGGCCAGAGACATGTTTTTGGTAGAAACGAACCACTTTGACCATTGGTTTGGCCAATCCTCTGGCTGGGGGAATTTCCTCCCCGCGGGAATTTAGATATCCCATTGCTTGCGCAGTGCTTTGGCAAGATCTTTTTCTAATTGCTCACTGCTAGCAGTGGCGCTGGCGGGCAAGGCACGGATGACAACGTCCACGCTGGCGGGCAGCTTGGGAATAAATGTCATGCACACATGGCGAAGCCGCCGGGAGGTGCGGTGGCGAACCACTGCATTCCCGACGGCTTTAGAAACAATCAGCCCGAATCGCGGCCCAGTGGCGGCGATATCGGCTGCCTTGTCCGTACCTGCGTTATCGCGCGCATGCACGACGACCGTACGAGTGCCCGCCCGGCGGCTGCCCTTCATCGTGCGCCGAAATTGCACCGGCGACGTGAGCTTATGCTGGGCTGGAAGCATAACTTATGCAGTCAGCTTTGCGCGGCCCTTCTTGCGACGAGCTGCAACGATTGCGCGACCTGCACGGGTGCTCATGCGGGTGCGGAAGCCGTGCTTACGAGCACGACGACGGTTGTTCGGCTGGAACGTGCGCTTACCCTTTGCCACGTTAATTCTCCTTGAAGTTGTGCGTAGGCACACCACCGCGATGCAGCGGCACGCCCACTGATGAATAGATTCCATGAACCTGACGCATCACAGTCTCTCCGGTGCACGGCGAGCCGACGGGCCCAGCCGGTGCGAGGTGACGCTGTCACTTTCACGCGCAACTCTTTGTTGCAATAGACCATGCCAGATTACGTGATTTCTGCCGCTGGGAACAAATCGACACCCGGGTACACCCGAAATTACATAAATGTTTTTTCCTGCAGCTAGACGGCCAGATTCTACGCTCTTACTGCACCTAATCCATCACGCAGTAAGACCCACCCCAACCCACACCCGGGTGGTGAATTTTTCTCGCTAGACACACCCGCCGTTTCGGCGGTAGAACAGAAGAATCAAATTCCACAGCCCAACCGGTCATGTGGATAACTCTAAATCAACGCTTGAGACTTTTGTAGTTTCCGCAGCATACGGCCATAAACTGACCAATGAAGAGTTATCCACAGTCATGAACTAAGCTGTGAATAACTATTTCATCCACACCTGTGGATAACTCTGTGGAGATCGAGGTGACTCGATAAAAACCGATGTGAAAACCACGGTGGAATCCGCAGTGAAAATTGTTATTCAATGTCCACCCGTCCCCGACTAAATTCCACAAAGGTAGCCTGTTGTGACTGACCCACAAGCGAACCTGCATGCCGTTTGGCGCGCGGTCGTTGATGACCTGCTCGCACAATCCGAGCAACCCAATTCCGAGGTCCCCAGTTTTTCGCACTCACAGCGCCTTTATCTCCAACTGGTTCGCCCCATCATGATGGTCGAGGGCTACACCCTCGTTGCCGCCGAAAACCTGGATGCCAAAAATGTGGTCGAAAATGAGTTGGGCGAGCACATTGCCAAGGCATTAACCCGTCACCTAGGCCGGCCGTGTTCCTTTGCGGTTACCCTTGCCACCCCGCAAGAGCCACAGCCGCCGGCCGCGGACCCTGCACCACAGCCAACACCCCCTCAACAACAGCAATCGCCTCAAGCGAAACCGCCGCAGAACACGGAATCTACCCAGAACTACATTCCGCGCCCGCAGCAAACGGATGCCGCTGCACAGCAGGCCCCTTCCCAGAACAATTGGCAGTCGAGTCACGCCCCTGCAAGCCTGGATGAGCTGGCCCAGCACTATACCCAACAGCAGGCAGAATCCGCGGGAAATTTCTCCGGTGCTGCCACCAATTCTGCCCGCATCCCGCGCGAGGCCCCGGCGCACGATCCCAACCGTGAAACTTCCCTCAATCCGAAGCACACCTTTGATAGCTTCGTGATCGGTTCTTCGAATCGTTTTGCCAATGGTGCCGCCGTGGCTGTAGCCGAGAATCCCGCCCGTGCGTACAACCCACTATTTATCTGGGGTGGCTCTGGTCTAGGTAAAACGCACCTTTTGCATGCCGCTGGCAATTACGCCCAAGTACTGCATCCGGGTCTGCGCGTGAAGTATGTGTCTTCGGAAGAATTCACGAATGACTATATTAATTCCCTGCGCGATGACCGTCAGGAATCATTCAAGCGGCGCTACCGCAATCTCGACATTTTGATGGTCGATGACATCCAGTTCTTGGAAGGCAAAGAATCCACCCAGGAAGAGTTCTTCCATACTTTCAATGCGCTGCACCAAGCCAATAAGCAGATCATTTTGTCTTCGGACCGCCCACCGAAGCAGCTAACCACGCTGGAAGATCGCCTCCGCACCCGCTTTGAAGGCGGTCTTATCACCGATATTCAGCCGCCAGATCTAGAAACGCGTATCGCGATTTTGATGAAGAAGGCGGCCAATGACGGCACCGAAGTGGATCGCTCCGTGCTTGAGCTCATTGCCTCTCGTTTTGAGTCATCTATTCGTGAGCTCGAGGGCGCGTTGATCCGCGTTTCGGCCTATTCCTCCTTGGTGAATGAGCCAATCAACGTGGAGATGGCAGAAATCGCGTTGCGCGATTTGGCCCCAGATTCCGCCGATAGGCAAATCACCGCTACCTCGATCATGGAGGTCACGGCAGAATTCTTCGATATTGATGTAGAAACTTTGCGCGGCGCTGGCAAAAAGCGTGCGGTGGCGCATGCACGCCAGTTGGCTATGTATCTGTGCCGCGAGCTCACGGAGCTATCCCTCCCCAAGATCGGTGAACAGTTCGGCGGCAAAGACCACACCACCGTCATTTACGCGGATCGCAAGATCCGCAAAGAAATGACTGAAAAGCGCAATACTTACGACGAGATCCAGGCGCTTACCCAGCGCATCAAGAATCGCGGTCGCGCCTAAATTTCTCTACCGCTGCTTCAGCGCCTTCCTTATATAAAGGAGGGCGCTTTTGTCTGCCCTTTGTCACTTCGCGGATTCTGCTCGGACTACTTAAAGGTGAGACCAGAACTACCAGATCAGAGATTCTTGACTGAGACGCCGAAACTTGGTTCAAACCGTCCACACAGCCGCCTACACCTTTGTGTAATTCCACAAAGAACCCAGAAGGTCCGCGAGAAGTGCTCCCTTAACTGCGAAAAGAGTTATCCACAGCGTTATTAACACTTGTGTAATTCCACCTTTGTAATTCGTAGATCTTACTCACAGTTTTAAATTCCACAGGCTCTATGCTGGGAGAACCACCCTGTGATCAGCGCTGTGTGTAGATCGGTGATCAAATGACAAAACCTGTGGATAAAACGGCGATCCCGTTAGTTGTCCACATTTCGCCCCGATTGATCACAGCAAGATCACAAGAATTGGCACACCCCGGATCTATGTCCTGAACTTGTCATTTACCTAGTTACCCACAGTTCCCACAGCGCTTATTACTACTACTAAATTATTTCTCTGATCTGTATAGAAGAAAGAGGGTGTGTGGAATTCGGCCCGACCTGCCTTCGGCCAGGCACGGATCGACCGAGCAAAGATGGAATTACATTTTGTGGCGCACTGCGCCCAATGCGGTAAGTTGGAAGCCAGCTTTTGAAAGTTACACATTGCTAGCCGCTATAGAGGAGCTCTTCGCACCATGGATGAAGCCGTGTCATTTCGCGTTGCCAAAGATGACCTTGCCAACGCCGTAGCGTGGGTTGCTCGCAGCCTGCCTTCCAAGGTCACCCAGCCCGTGCTGCGCGCGATGCTGATCACTGCGGATGACAATGGTCTTGAGTTCACCGGCTTCGACTACGAGGTCTCCACTCGCGTGCGGATCGCCGGCATGGTGGATGAGCCAGGACAGATTGCCGTTGCCGGCAAGCTCCTTTCTGACATTGTGGCGTCCCTGCCTAATAAGGAGGTGGAGATCTCCCAGGTAGATTCCAAGGCACTAGTAACGTGTGGTTCCTCGCGCTTCGAGCTGCCGCTGATCCCGCTGGATGATTACCCCCAGCTTCCGGTTCTGCCTAAGGTTACCGGCACGATTCAGCCCCAGCTTTTCGTCGAAGCTATTCACCAGGTTGCTGCTGCGGCCGGCAAGGATGACACCCTACCCATGCTTACCGGTGTGCATATGGATATTCATGGCAAGGACATCGAAATGACGGCAACCGACCGCTTCCGCCTGGCCATGCGCACCTTGGAGTGGGAGCCGAAGTCCCCTGATGTGGAAGCCAAGCTTTTGGTCCCAGCGAAAACTTTGCAGGAAACCGGCCGTTCCTTGGATCCGCATTTGAACATTCCAGTGGAAATCGCTGTGGGAACCGATGACAATATTGGTGCCGATGGCCTCTTTGGCCTGCATGCGGATAATCGCGAGACCACCACGCGCATGCTGGATGCGGACTTCCCTAATGTGCAGCCCCTGCTGCCGAAGAATCACACCAATATCGCCTCCATTGAGGTCGCCCCGCTGCAGGAAGCAATTCGCCGCGTGTCTTTGCTGACGGATCGCAACGCGCAGATTCGAATGGAATTCGCCGATGGTCAGGTGACCCTTTCCGCCGGTGCGGACGCCGGTAACGCCACCGAGACCCTGCCGTGTGCGTTCCATGGCCGCGATGAATTCCTCATCGCCTTCAATCCGGGCTACCTCAAGGATGGCTTGGCCGTCATTAATACCGACCGCGTGGTCTTCGGCTTTACCGAGCCTTCGCGCCCAGCCATCATGATCCCAGAACCGGAAGAGCTGCCTGAGGCCGATGAAGATGGCAACTTCCCCACGCCGGAGACCAACTTCACCTACCTGCTCATGCCGGTTCGCCTGCCGGGCTAATGTACGTCAGGGATCTCGATGTTCGGGATTTTCGCTCGTGGCCCGAACTTAATGTGCAGCTAGGGCCGGGGATCACCCTTTTTGTCGGTCGCAATGGCTTTGGCAAGACCAATATCGTTGAGGCCATTGGCTATACCGCCCACCTTTCCTCCCACCGCGTTTCCCACGATGCACCGCTGGTGCGCCAGGGTGCGGATAGCGCGCGGGTATCCATTACCGCGGTGAACCAGGGCCGCGAGCTTACTACCCATTTGCTGATTAAGCCCCACGCGGCCAACCAGGCGCAGATTAATCGCACCCGCCTGCGCAGCCCCCGTGAGTTGCTGGGCGTGGTAAAAACTGTGCTCTTCTCCCCGGAGGACTTGGCCCTGGTGCGCGGGGAGCCGGCTGGGCGCCGCGCCTACCTCGATAGCATCATTGCCTCGCGGACTCCGCGCTTAGCGGGTGTGAAGGCCGACTACGACAAGGTACTCAAGCAACGCAATGCCCTGCTGAAATCGGCCTCCGGCAGCCTGCGCCGCGGCTATTCCGATAGCGATGGCGCCGCTGCGTTGGCCACCTTGGATACCTGGGATGCACAGCTTGCCCGGCTTGGCGCCCAGGTGATCGCCGCGCGCCTTGCGCTTGTCGACGCCCTCTTGGACCACATCCCCGCCGCCTATTCCGGCCTGGCGCCAGAATCGCGACCGGCGCACGTTGAGTATAAGTCCACGATCGATACCTCCGATCGCGAGGTACTAGAGGCCGTGCTGCTCACCGAGTTGGCCGCCGCCCGGCAGCGCGAGATTGAACGCGGCATTTCCCTGGTAGGTCCGCACCGCGATGATCTGGTGCTCAACCTGGGTGATCAGCCGGCCAAGGGCTTTGCTAGCCACGGCGAGACGTGGTCTTATGCCATCGCGCTGCGCCTGGCGGAATTCAACCTCCTGCGCCAGGAGGGAGGATCCGATCCGGTGCTCATCTTGGACGATGTCTTTGCCGAGCTCGACGCCAAGCGCCGCAAGCAGCTGGTCCACTTGGCCGCCGAGGCCGAACAGGTGCTCATCACCGCGGCCGTGGATGAGGATCTGCCCGGAAACTTGGAACCCATCGTGCGCTACCGCGTGAGCGTAGAAGATACCGAGACCGGCCGCATTTCCAAGCTCAGCGCCGAGGAGTCTGCCGAAGATCTTGCTCAAGATGCCGCTGAGGAAGGTGAGGGGAATGAGTGAGGATCAAGGGGGCGTCGGCAAGCAGCGCATCGATCCCGTCACCCAGTACTTCAAGCTGGTTCGGTCCACCTCCAAAAACCCGCCGAAGCTGACCCGCCCGGTGCCGAAGATGCCGGTGCCTTCGCTGGAGAAGGCGCAAAAGCAGGGGTATATGGGCTATCAACGCGGCTGGCCTACGGGTCCGGATGGCAGAAAGAAACGGCGCACGCTGGCCGTGCCGAGCCTGGGATCCCAAATTAACCGCGAGGTGGTCAATCGTGGGTGGGAGCATGATCTGGCTAATGGCTGGGTGATGGGCAATTGGGAGCATCTGGTGGGCGAGCGCATTGCCGCGCATACGCAGCCGCAGCGGATTAAAGACAAGATTATCTATGTATCCTGCGATAACTCCACGTGGGCAACGGAGCTGCGCTACCTGCAGCGCCAAATCCTGCGGAAAATCTCTGACCGCCTAGGCCCCGATGTCATTGTGGAACTGCGGATTCACGGGCCGAAACAAAGGCGCAATTATGAGGGGCGGCAGTGGGTCAAACCGCAAGGATCACAAGATACATACGGCTAATAGGTTGCAGTTGGATCCGACCTTGAAATTCTAAATAACCTCAGAGCGCGCCAGATTCCTATCTCTCACGGGTGTGGGGTGTCTTTCAGTAGGGGGTATCCGTGTAGAATAGTCAGGGTCTTAGAATTAGCTATAGCCAAAAGGAGAGCACGAATCCGTGGCTGAAGAACACGCATATGATGCCGGGTCAATTACGATCCTGGAGGGCCTCGAGGCCGTCCGTAAGCGCCCCGGCATGTACATTGGTTCAACCGGTTCGCGCGGCCTGCACCACCTCATTTGGGAGATCGTTGATAACTCCGTCGATGAGGCTATGGCCGGCTACGCCGATAAGGTTACCGTCAAGCTGCTAGAAGATGGCGGCGTCGAGGTCATCGATAATGGCCGTGGTATCCCGGTAGAAATGCACGCCTCTGGTGCACCTACCGTCCAGGTGGTCATGACCCAGCTGCACGCCGGCGGTAAGTTCGACTCCGACTCCTACGCCGTTTCCGGCGGTCTGCACGGTGTCGGCATTTCCGTGGTCAACGCGCTTTCTACCCGCGTGGAGGCGGAGATCAAGCGCGACGGTAAGCACTGGTACCAAAACTTCCAGAACGCCATCCCGGATGATCTGGTTGAGGGCGGCAATGCCCGCGGCACGGGTACCAAGATCCGTTTCTGGGCGGACCCGGAAGTTTTTGAAACTACCGAGTACGATTACGACACCATTGCCCGCCGCCTGCAGGAAATGGCCTTCCTGAATAAGGGCCTGAGCATTGAGCTCATTGATGAGCGCGTCACCGAAGAGCAGATCGAGCTGGAAGAGATCGCCGATGCAGAATCTGGCGAAACCAGCGCGGATGAAACCTCCTTCGATGATGCCCCGGACGCCGGCGATACCTTTAATGAAGAATCCGGCGAGGCGAAGGACGCTGCGGCGGATAAGAAGCGCCGCAAGAAGGTAACCTTCCACTACCCGGATGGTTTGACCGACTACGTCAAGTACCTCAATAAGTCCAAGACCGCGATCCACCCGACCATCGTTTCCTTCGATGCGAAGGGCGAGGATCACGAGGTAGAGGTAGCGCTGCAGTGGAATCAGGGCTATAAGCAGTCCGTTCACACCTTTGCCAATACAATCAACACCCACGAGGGCGGCACGCACGAAGAGGGCTTCCGTGCGGCTTTGACCTCCCTGATGAACCGCTACGCCAAGGAGCATAAGCTCCTCAAGGAAAAGGACGGTAACCTCTCCGGCGATGACTGCCGCGAAGGCTTGGCGGCTGTTATTTCCGTCAAGGTGGGCGATCCGCAGTTCGAGGGCCAGACCAAGACCAAGCTGGGCAATTCCGAGATCAAGGGCTTTGTCCAGCGCGCGGTCAACGAGCACGTCAATGACTGGTTCGATGCCAACCCGGCAGAGGCCAAGGCCATTATCAATAAGGCTGTGTCCTCCGCGCATGCTCGCATGGCTGCCCGCAAGGCCCGCGAGATGGTGCGCCGCAAGTCCGCCACCGACCTTGGTGGTCTGCCGGGCAAGCTCGCGGATTGCCGCTCCAAGGACCCGAAGATTTCCGAGCTCTACATCGTGGAGGGTGACTCCGCAGGCGGTTCCGCTAAGGGCGGACGCGATTCCATGTTCCAGGCCATCTTGCCACTGCGCGGCAAGATCCTGAACGTGGAGAAAGCCCGCATGGATAAGGTCCTCAAGAATGCCGAGGTCCAGGCGATTATTACCGCACTGGGTACCGGCATCCACGAGGAATTCGACATCAAGAAGCTGCGCTACGACAAGATCGTGCTTATGGCCGATGCCGACGTCGACGGCCAGCACATTGCCACGCTGCTTTTGACCCTGCTCTTCCGCTTCATGCCCCAGTTGGTTGAGGACGGGCACGTGTACCTGGCTAACCCGCCGCTGTATAAGCTCAAGTGGTCCAAGGGTACTCCGGGCTATGCCTTTTCCGACGACGAGCGCGATAAGCTGCTGGCCGAGGGCCTGGAACAGAACCGTAAGATCAACAAGGATGACGGCATCCAGCGCTACAAGGGTCTGGGCGAGATGAACGCCGCCGAGTTGTGGGAGACCACGCTCGACCCGAGCACCCGCATCCTGCGCCGCGTGGATCTGGAAGACGCACAGCGTGCCGATGAGCTCTTCTCCATCCTCATGGGTGACGATGTCTCGGCCCGCCGCTCCTTCATTACCCGCCGCGCAAAGGATGTTCGCTTCTTGGATATTTAAAGCGCAGCATAAAGCCCACCGTGGAATTCCCGCGGTGGGCTTTAATTGTGGCGTCGTAAAGCGCTAGCTCTAAGCCTGGGAGCTGCGCTGGTCTGCTATCGCGAATCCCAAGGACGCAAGGCACATGGCTAGGATGACGCCGAAGCCGGCGATGATGGAAAGCGGCCAGTCCGCGCTCGTGCCGTGCAAGGTGGCAAAGACGATGGCCGTGATGACGGCAAGCCCAATGGCCGTGCCGATGCGCTGGCCGGTTTGGAGGACAGCGCCGGACGAACCGGCATAAGCCTGTGGGACATGCGCCAAGGTGAGCGTTTGGTTAGGGGAGATGACCGAACCTTGTCCGCCGCCCACCAAGGCGAGTGAAAGCACCATCCACCATTCACTGGCGCCCCATTGCTCGGTGGCCCAGATAAGCGCAATGGTGGCAACGAGCCCGGAGATGGTCACAATCATGCCGATAACCACGACTTTGCGGCCGTGGACGGACACGGACCGGCCGGCCAGAGTGGCAGAAATGGAACTCAATAAGGCGGCCGGAATGCCTACGGATCCGGCAGCGAGGGCGGAGTGCCCGAGCCCGCTTTGGAAGTAGAGCGCGACAAGCACCCAAATGCTGGTAATACCCATAAACCACAAGGTGGCGATGATGGTGCCATTGCGAAAGCACGGGGTGGCAAAGATATTGAGATCCACCATCGGCGGATGGCCGGTGGCCTTGTGGCGGCGTTCCCACAGCACCCATCCCACAAGGAGGACGGCACCCAGCAGCAAGAGCCACCACACGGCCGGTGATGCGGATGATTCCATAAAAGGGAAGAGGATGGCCCATACGGCAGCGCCGAGGATCAGTGCGCCGATAGGATCAAGGGTGGCTAGGGCCTTGAAGATGCCCAATTTATTGCCGGCTTCATCGCGTACGCGGGAGAACAACGGCCGAGGAAACCACAGCAATCCTAAGATGATGGCTATAAGGCCGACGGGGAAATTGACCAGCATGGTCAACCGCCAGCCTAGGTCCGCTCCGCCAAGGCGAATGAGAAGGCCGCCCAGTACCGGACCGATGGCCACGGCAATGCCTACCGTGGATCCAAAATAACCAAAGGCACGGGCGCGTTCCGGACCGCGGAAGTACTGCTGAATCATTCCCACGCCCTGCGGATTGAGCAGCCCAGCGCCTATGCCTTGGATAAAGCGGGCGGCGTTGAGTGCCTCCGCATTGGGGGCAAAGCCGGCGACGGCGGCGCTGAGGGAATAGATAGCAATGCCTGCTAGAAAGATGCCGCCGCGGCCGACGAGATCTCCGGCACGGCCGGCCGCCACAAGGATGACACCAAAGGTGAGCGCATAGCCGGAGAGCACCCATTGCACATCAGACTCAGAGGCTCCCAGGCCCGATTGAATCGAAGGCAGGGCTACGTTCACGATGGACACGCTCAGCAGGGACATGAACAGCGCCGTGAGCAAAACGATAAGTACCCGCCAGCGGGCAGGATCCTGGCCGGCGGGGTACTCGGTTTGGTTAGCTGCGGAAGTAGTCACTTCCACACTTATACTCTGCGGGTTGATTTAGGTTCAACCGCGCGGAAACTACATGTGCTTCTGCAGCACGCGGCCGAAATCCGGCACCGCAGGGGTGAGGAATTTTGAGGCTTTGCCGCGCAAGGAGTTATACGGCTTAGACAGCGCGGGGGAGTTAATCTGCTCGGCGTGCTTATCGGCCACCGACAAGATGGAATCGCTCACCTGGGTGCTGCGGGGCTCGAGGAAGGAACCGAAATCCTGCTCGGAGGTTTCCGAAAATTCCTGCCAGTGCGGATCCAGGGCATCGAGGACATCCGGCAGCACGCGGCCCAGGGCCTTGGTGATGATGGCGCGGTCGACCTTCTTCGCGGCGGCGACGGCGCCCTTGAGCGCCATGCCGGTAATGCCCGATTGCTTGGCGACGACCCCCTCAACCAGCTCGCCGCAATCGCTAATCACCGCAGTGCGCTGCGGACCTGACATAAGTTCAGAAAGATGTGCCATGCTGCACCACCTTACGCGAGTTAGGCGGGCTGGCCCGGCAGGCCAGGGAGGTTGGCCTGAATGGCAGCAATCTGATCGGCGATCTGGCCCAGGCCGGCATCGCGGGCAGCTTTCTCCAGATCCACGTTAGGGGAGTACAGGGCCACGACGCTGGCCAGCGCGGTGACACCGGCGGCTGCTGCGGTGATAATCAGGGTGAGGTCCAGCTGGGAAGAGCCAGTAGAGGAGCCACCAGGCTGGCCTTGTTCAAAGTCTGGATTCATGTTGTCTTTCCAGGAATCAGCATCAGCTGCAGTGGCGGTAGGAGCAGTGACGGCGGTGGCGGCTAGGGCCACGGCCGTGAGGCTCGAGGCGGCGATTTTCTTGAAGCGGGACATGGTGGTGGTTCCTTCCTAGGGTCACTATCCCCAATAACTTAGGCAACTTCTTTAACACTAAGGTAGACGCGCACGCTGAACTTTGCGAACTCTGCGTTATGCCCGCTTAGCGCCGGCACGCGAGCTAAGACCTCCGCCATGGAACCGGCGGCATCGCGGTGGCTGTCGTGGATGGCTATTCCTTCTAACTTGGCGGTGCTGGCGGCTGCGGCGGCCGCAAGAGCGGCGAAGTTGGTGATGCGAACGTTAAAGCGTGCGCAAAACTCCTGCGCTAAGAGGCAGAGCTGCTCAGTGCTCATGACTACCTAAGGCCGCGCGGGCCGAGCCCGGCGGATTTCCGTCTCTAGTTCAGCGCGGCCGGGGAGGAGGGCGCGGGCGGTGGATTGCACGTGGGCGTCGGCAAGCGTGCGGGCTGCCGCTGAAACAACGGCGCGCACCACCGCCTCGTGCTTGGAGGTGCCCTGCGCGGAAGCCAACAAGGTAAGGGCGTGATCCTGCTCGTCTGTGAGCCGCAATGTCATTGCCATACTTCAGTGATACCACGGTGATACCACCCGTGCGGCAATTCGAGCCCTGAAAGGCGCTAGAGGGTAGAATTTGGCGTTATGAGTGACAATAACGACGATCTTTTTGATCGCATATTTCCCATTGACATTAATGAGGAGATGGAGTCGAGTTACATCGACTACGCCATGTCCGTCATCGTCGGCCGCGCCCTGCCGGAGGTGCGCGATGGCCTGAAGCCGGTGCACCGCCGCATCCTCTACGCGATGTTCGATTCCGGTTACCGCCCGGAGCGTGGCTACGTGAAGTCCGCCCGCCCGGTTTCGGACACCATGGGTCAGTTCCACCCGCACGGTGACTCCGCCATCTATGACACCTTGGTGCGTCTGGCCCAGTCCTGGAACATGCGCTATCCGCTGGTGGATGGCCAGGGTAACTTCGGTTCCCGCGGTAACGATGGCCCGGCAGCAATGCGTTATACGGAGTGTAAGCTCACCCCGTTGGCCATGGAGATGGTGCGCGATATCCGCGAGAACACCGTGGACTTCTCGCCCAACTACGATGGCAAGACCAGCGAGCCGGACGTCCTGCCGTCCCGCGTTCCGAACCTGCTCATGAACGGTTCTGGCGGTATTGCCGTGGGTATGGCCACCAATATTCCGCCGCATAACCTCAACGAGCTGGCCGAGGCCATCTACTGGATGCTGGATAACCCAGACGCCGATGAAGAGGCTGCGCTGGAAGCCTGCATGGAACGCGTCAAGGGCCCGGATTTCCCCACCGCTGGCCTCATTGTGGGCGATCAGGGCATTAAGGATGCCTACACCACCGGCCGCGGCTCCATCCGCATGCGCGGTGTGACCTCCATCGAGGAGTCTGGCTCCCGTCAGACCATCGTGATTACCGAGCTGCCGTTCCAGGTCAACCCGGATAACCTCATCTCCAATATCGCGGAGTCCGTGGCCAGCGGCAAGATTGCGGGCATTTCCAAGATCGAGGATGAGTCCTCCGACCGCGTGGGCATGCGCATCGTGGTCACCCTGAAGCGCGACGCTGTGGCTCGCGTGGTGCTCAATAACCTCTACAAGCACTCCCAGCTGCAGACCTCCTTCGGTGCCAACATGCTCTCCATTGTTGACGGCGTGCCGCGCACCCTCCGCCTGGATCAGATGCTGCGCTACTACGTGGAGCACCAGATCGAGGTCATCGTTCGCCGTACCCAGTACCGCTTGAACGAGGCCGAGAAGCGCGCCCACATCTTGCGCGGTTTGGTCAAGGCCCTGGACATGCTGGATGAGGTCATCGCCCTTATCCGCCGTTCGCCCACCGTGGACGAGGCGCGCGAAGGCTTGAAGGAGCTTCTCGACGTCGACGATATCCAGGCCGATGCCATCCTGGCCATGCAGCTGCGCAAGCTGGCTGCCTTGGAGCGCCAGAAGATCATCGACGAGTTGGCCGAGATCGAGCGCGAGATTGCTGACCTGAAGGACATCCTCGCCCGCGAGGAGCGTCAGCGCCAGATTGTCCACGATGAGCTGGCAGAGATCGTCGATAAGTATGGCGATGAACGCCGCACCGAGATCATCCCGGCCACCGGCGATGTCACCGATGAGGACCTCATTGCCCGCGAGAACGTCGTGGTCACCATTACCTCCACCGGCTACGCTAAGCGCACCAAGGTGGATTCCTATAAGGCGCAAAAGCGCGGCGGCAAGGGCGTGCGCGGTGCTGAGCTCAAGCAGGACGATATTGTGAAGAACTTCTTCGTCTGCTCCACGCACGATTGGATCTTGTTCTTTACCAACTTCGGCCGCGTCTACCGTCTTAAGGCCTATGAGCTGCCAGAGGGCGGTCGCGCCGCACGCGGCCAGCACGTGGCTAACCTGTTGGAATTCCAGCCGGAAGAAAAGATCGCGCAGGTCATCCAGATTCAGTCCTACGAGGACGCTCCTTACCTGGTCCTCGCCACCCAGCAGGGCCGCGTGAAGAAGTCCCGCCTGACCGATTACGAGTCCGCTCGTTCCGCTGGCCTTATCGCCATTAACCTCAACGAGGGCGATGCGCTCATCGGCGCACAGCTCGTCTCCGAGGGCGATGACATCCTGCTTACCTCCGAGCAGGGCCAAGCTATCCGCTTTACTGCCGACGACGACCAGTTGCGCCCCATGGGCCGCGCTACTGCCGGTGTGAAGGGCATGCGCTTCCGCGGCGATGACCAGCTGCTATCCATGTCCGTGGTCCACGATGGCGAGTTCCTTTTGGTAGCCACCTCTGGCGGCTACGGCAAGCGCACCGCCATTGAGGAATACACCCCGCAGGGCCGCGGTGGCTTGGGCGTTATGACCTTCAAGTACACCCCGAAGCGCGGCAAGCTCATCGGCGCTATTTCTGTGGACGAAGATGATGAGATCTTCGCTATCACCTCTGCCGGTGGGGTCATCCGCACCGAGGTGGAGCAGATTCGTCCATCCTCCCGTGCAACCATGGGCGTGCGCTTGGTGAACTTGGGTGACGAGGTCGAACTGCTTGCCATCGACCGGAACGTGGAAGAAGATGGTGAGGAAGACGCTCAGGCTGTGGCCAAGGGCGAAAAGACCGTGGATGAGGTCCAGCAGGAGCACAAGGCTGGCGATGCTTCCAAGGATGAGGAGTAATTAATGGCACGACGAGACGTAACGATTACGCGAATCTCGCCCACCTCCGCTTTCCGCGTTGGTCTGGCCTTGTCACTCGTCGGACTCATTGCCTGGATGCTGGCCGTATGCCTGCTCTACATCGGCCTGAACCAGGTGGGCATCTGGGAATCGCTCAATAGCCTCGTCGGCGGCGTCGGCGGCGGATTCGAGGTCACCTTCGGTGTCATTATCTCCGCCTCCGCGCTCATCGGCGTTATTTTCGCCGTTCTCCTTACGTTGCTGGCACCACTGATGGCGGTTATTTACAACGCCATCGTGGATGTCTTTGGCGGCCTGCGGGTCGACCTAGACAATCGCTAGCGCCTCTCTTGCGTTTGAAGATGCCGGCACCTTCGGGTGCCGGTATTTTTCTTTCTTCCGTGCGAATCGTCCCCTTTTGTTTAGTGGTCTGAAATGCGTCTTGAACAGGCGATTTGTATAAATCCGGGGATAGTATGTAGAGTTAATTCTCGTTCCGCACAAGGGCCTATAGCTCAGTCGGTTAGAGCGCATCGCTGATAACGATGAGGTCGCTGGTTCGATTCCAGCTAGGCCCACCACGGAACAATGGGGCATTAGCTCAATTGGTAGAGCATCTGCTTTGCAAGCAGAAGGTCAGGAGTTCGATTCTCCTATGCTCCACAGTATGTAGTCCGGCTTCCTCTTCGGAGGGGCCGGACATTTTTTATTTCTGCGGTAGTTCCCAGGAGCTCTGAGAAGTGCCACAATGGCGAGCGCTCCACTCGGATCACCATTTTCGTCCATATAAACCGGCAAAACCGTCGACGAAAACCGAGGTTTGGATGGACGATATCGTTGAAGACAGCACTAAGCCAGTCTCGAAGAGGGAGCCGATGATGGATGGCAGTGGCATCTACACAGTTGCACGGCAGCGCGCCGAAGAGATGCTCGGCTCGCAGGTACAGCATCCTTTCGGCCCCGATTGGGAAGTATTCAAAGTGCGCGGCAAGGTTTTCTTGTTGTTGACCGCGGTGACGGGCCAAGAGCAAATGATTGTTAAGGCCGACCCGGAAGACGGACAGGCTCTACGGCAGCAATACCCTTTCATTGCGCCGGGCTACCACATGAATAAGCGGCATTGGGTTTCCGTCTACCCACACGCAGACCTGCACCAACGCCTGATAGAGGAGTTAGTCACGGATTCCTATCGTTTGGTGGTAGAAAAGCTGCCGAAAACGCAGTGTCCTATTGACCCGACATCTTTGGGTTAAGGGCAGTGGAGAGTCACTTTATATCTAAAGCCTTGTTGTTAAAATGAATCTCATGACCGAGCGCGATGACTTCTGGCTTGATGATGAAGAACTGGCATCATTTATGTCCCTAATGAGCGTAAATATTCGCTTGACTAATATTTTGGATGCTCAGCTGCGCGATGATGCAGGTCTGAGCTTTTTTGAGTACACAGTGCTCTCGCGGCTTTCTGAAGCGGAGAATCGCGAAATGCGCATGCGTGACCTTGCATTGACCGCCAATGGTTCTTTATCGCGCTTAAGCCAGGTCGTTACGCGCCTAGAAAAGCAGGGGTGGGTTGTGCGCCAGCCGTGTCCGACCGATGGCCGTACCACCATGGCGCAGTTGACGGATAGCGGCTGGGACAAGGTAGTTGAGACTGCGCCTGGACACGCTAAGCAGGCGCGCAAGTCCGTCATGGATAGCCTCACCCGTACGCAGATTCGCCAGATGCTGCAGATTAATCAGCGGATCATTAAGGCCATCGAGAATGATGAGCGCTACGGCGGGCGCTATTAGCTAGCGGAACTAGCAGGGTTATTTCTTGGGATAGCCGCGGCGGCCCGAGACGGTTTTATCGAAGGGGATCCAAAACCGTAGGGCCGCTTCCTTGTTTTTGGAGATACCGATACGCGGTCCGCGCACCCATTCTGGTTCGGTGGTTCGCTCGATAATCTGTATCGGTTGGTGGTTGTCTTCGAGCGTGAAGCCGAGGGCCTTGCCGAGGTTTCCCGGCCCGCGGGCGAGGTTATGAAAATCAGAGGTGCCACGGCGCGCGAAGGCGGTGTCGGCGCCCTCGATGATTTCACCGCCGCGCAGCAGGCAGCCTTGGCCAGTGCCTTCAGGGGCACAGACGATATTGACGTTGCGGTGGATGCCGTAAGAAATATAGACGTAGAACCTGCCCGGCGGACCGAACATGGCCGCATTACGCGGGGTCTTGCCATTGAAGGTGTGTGCCGCGGAGTCCTCGGCGCCTAGGTAAGCCTCTACCTCGGTAAGTCGGATGCTGACTCCGGCATGGGTGAGGGTGCAGCCGAGGAGTTGGGGAGCGACGGCGTCGGCAGTAAGGGCAAAATCAATCATTAACCACGAGCGTAGTAGCGCTTACCTGCCACGGGGGTGCGCAGGAGGCGATCCAGGCTCACAGGCTCGAGGCCCTTGGCGCGTAGGCCATCGATGACGCAATCAGCGGCGTCCACGGTGGTGGGGTGGATATCGTGCATCAAGACAATGGAGCCGGCGCGGGCACCCTGCACGGCCGAGGAGCAGACGTGATCAGAGTTGCGGTCTTTCCAATCCACGGTGTCGACGTCCCATAGCGCCTGGGAGACTCCCTTATCGCGGGTTACCTGATCCACGGTGGCGTTGGTAGCGCCGTAGGGCGGGCGTACCCAGCGCGTGCCCTGGCCGGTGGCCTTCTTAATAGCGGCGTTGCCGGCGTCTATCTCTTGGGATACCTGCTCGTAGGACAGCGTGTTGAGTTGGCGGTGGCTCTTGGTGTGGTTGCCGATGGTGTGGCCCTCGGCCTTCATGCGTTTGAGGAGCTCAGGGTGCTGCTCAGCACTGGGGGCGAGAACCATGAAGCTTGCGTGCGCGTTCTTGGCCTTGAGTTTGTCCAGCAGGCGGTTGGTTTCGGTGCTTGGGCCGTCGTCGTAGGTGATAGCTACGCAGTTGGCACAGTCGACGCCACCACTATTGCGCGGCTCTGTTTTCTTCTTCTGGGCCGGGGAGGGCGCCTTCTGCTTAGGAGCCTTGTGCGGGAAAGCCTTGGAGGAGATGTCCTCGACCTGCGCGCGGGCGTCATCGATGCGGTGGTTGATTTCGTCTTGGATATTCGAGCTGGAGGACGCAGGCAGCTGTGGAATCTGCGGCAACTGTGCGTTAGCGGCCGCTGGAACGGCAGCGGCGACGAGCACGGTGAGGGCGGAGGTGAGAATGCGACGCATAGTCTTCCTAAGGATGAGGGAAAGTGGACACGATGTGCCCATGACCCTAGCGCCTGCGTGTAACTGAAGTGATAGGACATGCCTAAAGTGGCCAAAGTGATTTGAGTGGTTCAGGTTTGGAGTTACTTCGCCTGCGGTAGTAGAGTATTTAGGCACTGGGGCATTAGCTCAATTGGTAGAGCATCTGCTTTGCAAGCAGAAGGTCAGGAGTTCGATTCTCCTATGCTCCACAGCATGAAGTCCGGCTTCCTCTTCGGAGGGGCCGGACTTTTTCTCTTTGCGGCGGATCCAGGGGCTTCTGGGGTCGAATTGCTGCGATCACAACTTTCGTCCATACAAACCGCATTTTTCGTCGACGGTTGTGCCGGTTTATATGGACGAAAATCGTGATCGGCGAAAGAAGAGGGCGGAAGTGCGCAAGGTCGCGGGGAAGAAACTTTCAGTACAGTGAATGGGGAATCAGTACTGTCCCGCGAAAACATCAGGAGACCAACCATGACCGCTAACGTTCGCTACAGCGATCCCTTTACCTCCGCAGACAAGGAAGTTGCGGCGCCGGAGAGCGCGGAATTCGTTGTAGTGCGCAAGCGCGGCGAGGCCGCGGTGGATGGCGAGGTTGTGAGCTTTCACGGCACCCGCGAAGAGGCGCGTGAGGCAGTTATGGCTGGCCTGACCGAGAAATTTAAGTCGGCCGTGGATAACGAGCCGATTTACGTCACCCACGCCCGCCTGCGTTTGCTTTAGAAGCGCTTGACCATTACAAAGTGATCCTCGTGGCTGCCCACGTGCTCGAAGCCGAGGTGCTCATAGAGCCCCTTGGCGCGGGGATTATCGGGGTGGACGGCTAGCGAGATGCCGGGGGCGCGAAGGGTCTGGGCGAGGGAAATGGCGGCGTCGATAAGCGCGGTGGCAATGCCTTGGCCCTTAAAGCGGGCCTCGACCGCGATGGCGAGCTCCGGAATGGCGGGCTCGACAAAGCCAAAGCCGTGATTGTCCTCCGTACCCCAGTTGAGCCACACGCCGCCCGCCGGGACGAGCTCCTGCCAGGCGATGAAACCGCCCTGGTTGGGATCCCAATTTTCCACGTAGAAGGCAAAATCATCGGCGAAGTCGGGGGAGAGCTCGCCGTGCTCGTCACCGAAAGTATCGGTAAGGAAATTGAGGCGGGCGAGGTAGGTGCGGTCAGATTCCTGCGTTGCGCGAAGTTCCATAAGATCCACGATAGACGGAGGGGCAGCAGCGTGGGGTGGGCATGCGAAAATCCCCTCCGCACAGGCTGCTGACCTGCGGGGAGAGGATTGTGCTAGCGCTTAGGCTAGGTGGTAATTGCGGACGTCGTGACCGTTGAATTCGCGCTCGATGCCGGCCTCATCCACGGAGTGGAAAGTGGTTCCGTTATCGATGGCGAAGCGCAGGTTATCCACGCGAGAGGAAGGGTCTTTGGACACCGCACCCGCCGGGAAGTAGTACGTTGAGCCGTCTTTGAGCTTGACGGTGAGGGACTCAAAGCTCATTGTTCATCTCCTTGTAGAAAGATCCCTAATGTGGGAATTCAATCAAGAGATTTTTGTTTAGGCAAAGCAATGAGATCTAGACAACGCTACGCATACCCCCACGGCGGGGTGGTAAGCGTATTTATTCCTCGGTTTACAGGCGGTGCTTGCCCTCGTTTTGGTGGTCATCGGTAACGCGGGTGGTATCGGCCGGCTGAGCTGCTTCTTCCTCGCGGTGCTTGGCCAGCTGCTCATCGATGGAACCGAGGAGCTCCTCATCGCGTACGGCACCTTCTTCAACGAGGTCAGACTGGGTGTCATTCTCGCTGGTGGAGGTGTAGACCAAGGTGGACTCCGGAGCGGTGTGGGAATCGGACTGGAAGTCATCCACGCGCGGCGGGGTCTGGGACGGCTTGTCGTTGGAGCGCAGCCAATAGTAGGCACCGCCGGCTGCAGCGGACAGCAGGGCGATGATGCCGGCGAAGATCCAGCCCTTAGAGGACTTCTTATTCTTCTTCTGCTTCTTGGCTACCTTGGCGGACTTCTTCTTGAGGTTCTTCTGGGCCTTCTGAGAATCCTTCTTGGCCTGCTTGCGGGCCTTCTTAGCCTTCTTGGTGGCCTCTTCCTTGGCGTCGTTCAGGCGCTCGGTGGCGTCTTCGCGGTAGTCGTTGAACTCCTCCAGGGCGCGCTCGAGGCGGGAGTGTGCGGCGCGGGTAACAGCGCCTGCCTGACGGCGGGGCTCGGCGAAGGTGCCGTTATCGCGCTCGTCCATCTTCTGTGCGGCCTCTTCCAGGGCGGTGTAGGCCTCGCGGGACTTTTCCTCGCGGTAGTTATTGAACTGGCTCCACAGGTTCGAGGCGGTCTTGAAGGCCACGTTCAGTGTGGTGGGGTTCATGGGGTGGAACACTCCTTAACTCAGATTTATCAATTCGCTTTCACCCAGCATAGTGGCGTGGTGGTTGGTGTACCACCGTTGTCGGCGTGGCGTGCAGCGGTCACGCGCTAGAAATAGACCGCTTGGTTCAGGATCAACGATTATTATTCACCCGATTTTTCGCTAACCTCGCAGTTTGCGGGCTTGCAAAGGTAGTACCATTGCACGATCGCTACCGCGCTAACTGAACAGCTTGGTACGTTTTTTCTCAACACACCAACGACGACCAGCAAAGGAGGTGACCATGAGCCCGCGACTTTCGGCTTCCGCGCCCTTGGATTATGAAAGCGAAGAGGAAGCACATGCGCCCGAGCGCCTGGCCCTTTCCTTTGAGGTAATCCCACCGCGCCACGATGCCGATGCCGCCAAGATCGACCGCTTGCTAGAAGTCTTAGAAAGCTACCATCCCGATTACATCGCGGTGACTAGCTCCCAACGCTCCGGCTGGCTAGAGGGGACCGCGGCCTTTATTGAGAAGATCTCGCAGAACACCTCCATGCGCCCGCTGGCGCACTTAGCCTGCACGGCCGGCTCGCGCGAAGAGCTCATCGAGTGGATCAATCGCTTGGTAGACGCCGGTGTTCGTGGCCTACTGGCCTTGCGCGGCGATCTCCCAGAAGGGGGCATGCCAGAACACTACCTGCAGCATGCTGATGAGCTGATTCGACTCATCCGCGAGCTAGAAAGCCACCAAGCGGCACGCTTTGCCGCCGGCCGCCTCGCGGTGAGCGTGGCGTGCTACCCCAGCGGCCACGCCGAATCCAAGAACGAGGACGAAGACTTCGACGTCCTGCTCAATAAGCAGCGCCTCGGCGCGGACTTCGCCATCACCCAGCTCTTCTTTGACGCCGAGGATTTCCTCCGCTTCGCCCAAAGGGCGAAATTGGCCGGGGTAAAAATCCCCCTCATTCCCGGGATTATGCCCATGACCAGCCTGCGCCGGTTGGAACGAATGGGGCAGCTGTCCGGGCTGACCGTACCCGAAAGGGTGCGCACTCAGCTCGCGGCAGCGACAACCCCAGAAGAGGAATACGAAATCGGCATGGAGCTTACCGCCCAATTGGCCCGCACCATCGTGGCTGGCGGCGCGGACGGCCTCCATATCTATACCCACAACAATCCGGACATTACCCAAGACCTGTTATCTCGAATCGGAGTAGACAATGACGACCACTAACTTCCCCAAGGCGACGATTGAGGGCTACCCTCGCGTCGGCGCTAACCGCGAACTCAAGCGCGCGCTGGAATCCTACTGGGCCGGCCGCATCGATGCGGAAACCTTCGAGTCCGCCGCACACTCCCTGCGCCTGGATACTTATAACCGCCTGCGCGACCTGGGCCTTACTGAGGACTACGCCATTCCTGCCGACGTCGCCTACTACGACCAAGTACTTGAAACCGCACTGACCGTCGGCGCCGTGGCCGGCGAAACCCTGGATGATGAGTTCACCCTGGCCCGCGGCAATAAGGACACCGCGCCGCTGGAAATGACCAAGTGGTTCGATACCAACTATCACTACATCGTCCCGGAAATCGCCGATGAACAGGACTTCACGGCGCATCCACAACGCGTTATCAAGCTGGTAGAAGAGGCCCGCGCCGCCGGCCACACCGTGCGTCCGTACCTCGTCGGCCCAGTGACCCTGCTGGCTTTGTCCAAGCAGGCAGAGGGTGCTACCAAGTCTCCGCTCGACCGCTTGGATGATGCCGTCAAGGCCTACCAGGAGGTACTTGCCGAGCTAGATAAGTCCGGTGTCCAGTGGGTACAGCTTGCCGAACCCGCCTTGGTGGCGGATCTGACCATTGCCAACGATGAGGAACTGGCTGCCTACACCAAGCGCGCTTATGAGGCCATCCTGGGTGCAGACAACCGCCCGCAGGTCTACCTCACCACCCCGTACGGTTCTGCCCGCAAGGGGCTCGAGGTCTTGGCGGAGCTTAAGCCAGAAGCCGTCCAAGTGGATCTTTCCGTGGGCACCTTGGCACTGGATGAGGGCTACCTTGAGCGCGTGAAGAAGCTGAACTCTCACGTGGTTGCCGGGCTTATCGACGGCCGCAATGTCTGGGCCGCCAATCTACGTGACCTGCGCTCCAAGTACGAAGACCTGGAGGGCAGCCTCGATTCCCTCTCCGTGTCTACCTCCGTTTCCCTGCAGCACGTGCCACACACCGTGGAGGCAGAAACCAAGCTGCCGGCCGACGTCGCCACCTGGTTCTCCTTCGCCAATGAGAAGGTCAAGGAAGTCGTCGCCCTGTCCCAGGGCCCGCTGGAGGCACCGGAAGCGTATAGCATCAACGACCGCGCGCTGCGCACCCGTGCCGAATCCGAGCGTATTCACAATTCGGCGGTGAAGGCGCGCATCGAGAAGCTGCCGGCCGGCGAGGTCAAGCGCGAGCCTGCCTTTGCCGAGCGCAACGAGGCGCAAAAGGAACTCGGCTTGCCGCAGCTGCCGACTACCACAATCGGTTCCTTCCCACAGACCAAGGAAATTCGCCAAGCGCGTGCAGCACACCGCAAGGGCGAGCTTTCCGACGCCGACTACAACGCCGCCCTCAAGGATGAGGTCAAGTCCGTCATCGAGCTGCAAGAGCGCCTCGGCCTCGATGTACTCGTACACGGCGAGCCGGAGCGCAATGACATGGTTCAGTACTTTGCCGAGCTGCTCGATGGCTTCGTAACCACCGAAAACGGCTGGGTCCAGTCCTATGGCTCCCGCTGCACCCGCCCGCCAATAGTCGTAGGTGACATCTCCCGCCCGGCTGCGATGACCACCGAGTGGTCCAAATACGCCCAGTCGCTCTCGGAGCACCACGTCAAGGGCATGCTCACCGGTCCGGTGACCATCTTGGCCTGGTCCTTCGTCCGTGATGACGTACACCAGTCCGTCTCCGCGGACCAGCTCGGCGTCGCGCTGGCGGATGAGGTGCATGACCTGGAAGAGGCCGGCATCGACATCATCCAGATCGACGAGCCCGCCCTGCGCGAGCTCCTGCCGCTGCGCGAGGAAGACCGCAAGGCCTACCTGGACTGGGCCGTGCGTTCCTTCCGCCTGGTGGCTCTCGAGGCTAAGCCGACCACCCAGATCCACACCCACCTGTGCTACTCCGAGTTCGGCCAGATCATCGATGCCGTTGTCGGCCTGGATGCCGATGTCACCTCCATCGAGGCGGCGCGCTCCCGCATGGAGCTGCTGGAGGATATCGACGAGACCTTCCACTCCGAGATCGGCCCGGGCATCTACGATATTCACTCCCCGCGCGTGCCTTCCGTAGCGGAGATGGCCGAGCTCATCCGCGCCGCGCTCAAGCACGTGCCGGTCGAGCGCCTGTGGGTCAACCCGGACTGCGGCCTGAAGACCCGCGGCTACGAGGAGACCGAGGCCTCCCTGCGCAATATGGTGCTGGCTCGCGATGAGGTGCGCGAGTCCCTCTAAATCCTCCCTAATCGCACCGCAATCCCGGCCGGGTAAAGAACAAAAGTTCTTATTTGGCCGGGATTTCGCGCTGTGCCTTGCGGCGCTTATTGATCCAGCCGATGATCATCGGCAGCACGGAAATTGCCACCACGATCAGCATGATGATGTCGATGGAGTGGGCAATGCCCGGGATACCGCCCAGCAGTACGCCGACGAGCAGCATGGAACCTACCCAGCCTATGCCGCCAAGGATATTCCAGCGCAGGAACGAGGAGTAGCCCATTTCTGCGGTACCCGCGGCGAAGGGGACGAAGGTGCGCACAATCGGCACGAAGCGTCCCAGTACTAGGGCTACCGGGCCGTGGCGCTGGAAGAAGTCTTCCGCGCTATCGAGGTGTTCGGTGCGCAGGACGCGGGCATCGTCCTTGAAGAGCTTGCGGCCAAAGCGGCGGCCCAAGTAGAAGCCCACCTGGTCGCCGGCAAAGGCGGCCACCGCGGCCACGACAAAGAGCAGCCAGGCGTTGATATCGAGTTCGTGGCGCAGGATGGCCGCGGTCACGAGCAGTGAATCACCCGGGAGGAATGGGAAAAGCACCCCGGACTCGATGAAGATGACGACGGCGACGCCGAGGAGGATATAAGGTCCGAAACTCTGGAGCAGCGAGCCTGCGTCCATGAGGTTGTGGAGGGAGGACAAGAAATCCATGAGTGGATCCTTTCTTAGTGGTTCTTTTAGTATCCTCCGCAAACTGCAAAGTAGCTGCGAATCCGCTGGGTGTCCGAATGGAACCGGTATGTTTCTTTTCTCCTCCTAGCTTCCGGGTAAGAGACATCACTAGCGTGGGAGTATGAACCACTCCGCATTCCGCAATAGTCAAGACACTTTTCTCTCCGACGCCCTCGCTGGGCTCATCGCCAACCACCCCGATGCTCGCTGGCACGACGTTGGCTTCATTGGCCGCACCACGCCGCTGCGCACCGCGGACGGCGATCCGGCAGTGGCGGTGATTTCCGGTGGCGGTTCCGGCCACGAACCGATGCATGCCGGGTTCGTCGGCCAGGGCATGCTCGCTGCGGCCTGCCCGGGACTGCTCTTTACCTCCCCGAACGCGGTCCAGATCAGCGAGGCCACCCAGTGGGCTGACCAAGGCAGGGGAGTAGTCCACGTGGTGAAGAACTACACCGGTGACGTCATGAACTTCACCGTCGCCCGCAACGCTGCCGAGGCGGTAGACACCCGCACGGTGCTGGTGGCCGATGATATTGCCACCGATGGCAACGAGGACGGTCCCGGCCGCCGCGGTACGGGCGCGACCATTCTGGTGGAAAAGATCGCAGGCGCCGCCGCCTACCGCGGCGATGACGTGGACACAGTCGCTGAGTTGGGCAAGCGTGCCGCGGAGAATTCCCGCAGTATGTCGGTGGCGCTGGGCGCCGGCTTCATGCCGACCAGCGGCCGCGAAACCTTCGATCTCGAGGCCGGCCAGATGGAGGTGGGCGTGGGCATTCACGGCGAGCCGGGCACCCACACCGAGCAGATAGATAGTGCGAGCGCCATTGTGAACCAGGTCCTGGAAAAGATCGTGCCCGCCCTTGAGCTGGGCCAGGGCGATGAGGTGGTGTGCTTGGTCAATGGCCTCGGCGGTACCACCCCGCTGGAGTTGAGCCTGCTCTTTGGTGAGGCCTCCGCGCAGCTGGCCCAGCGCGGCGTCACCGTCGCGCGGTCGTTGGTGGGTTCTTATGTCACCGCGGTGAATATGCACGGCGCTTCTTTTACGCTGCTCAAGGCGGACGCGGAGTTGCTCGAGCTTATCGACGCCCCCACCTCCGCCCCTGCCTGGCCCCATACCCTAGGCGGTGCGAAGGCGGTGGAACCGGCCACCATCACCTTCCAGGACGAGCTGCCCACCGAGGGCGAGGAAAATCAGTGGCTCACCGCCTTTGTGAAACGCCTCCAAGCCTCCTTTGAGTCACTTTCTGAGTTGGATCGCAAGGCCGGCGACGGCGACTTTGGCCAGAACATGGAGGCGGCCTTCGGCGGCATCGAGCTTCCCCTGCGCGGCACGGATACGGAGATCCTCACCGGGCTGGCCAAGCGCCTGCTCGTCCTCGCCGGCGGTACCTCCGGGGCCGTCTTCGGCACGCTCTTTACTGAGCTGGCCCGGGCGGAGTCGCTGGCGGATGGGCTCAATGATGCGGCCGACCTTATCCACGAGCTTGGTGGCGCGAAGCGCGGCGATCGCACCATGCTCGATGCCCTCATCCCGGCCGCCGAAAGGGCCCGCGAACTGGGGGCGAAGGATCCGGATGCGGAGACTTTGCAGGCGCTTTTCACAGCTGCCCATGCCGGAGCCCTCGATACCGAGGACCTCGCCGCGAAGAAGGGTCGCGCCTCCTACCTGGGAGATCGCAGCAAGGGAGTAATCGATCCGGGCGCCATCGTGGTCAGCTGGCTTTTCGGGGGAGAACCTCTTTCAACGCGCTAAGCAAGCGCAGATCCCCATTCCCCGCACGGTCGAGGTGGAGCGCGTGCAGCCCCGCCGTGCGCGCGCCCTGCACATCGTTAGCTAGGGAATCGCCCACCATGAGCGTGTCTGCGGGGGCCGCACCCAGCTGATCGCAGGCGGCGAGGTAGGCCGCGCGCTGCGGTTTGGGGCAGCCGAGGTCGACGGTGGGGATGAGGAGGACGTCGGCAAGCGCAAGGCCCGTGGCTTCCAGCTTGGCCTGCTGCATCTCGCGCTCGCCATTGGTGAGCACGCCCACCTGGAAGCCGGACTCGAGGGCCCAGGTGAGGGTGGGCAGGGCGTCGGCAAAAGCGCGCCACTGCTCCCGGTAGGCGGAAAGATAGCCGTCATAAGCGGTCAGCGCCTCGGCATCGCTCATCTCCCGGCCGAGGAATTCGCGGCAGCGGGCCGCCCGCTGGCCTTGGTGGGTGACCTCGCCGCGCTCGTAGGCGTTGAACCAGGTGCGCTCGATGGCCGCAAAGCGCGCATGCTGGCCCTCGGGCAGTCCTAGCTCGCGGCACCATTGATCCACCGCGTCCCGGGCCGCGCCGGTGTGGTCGAGCAGGGTGTCATCCAGATCAAAAAGTAGCGCGCGAATCATGCCTTCAGGCTAGCGCGATCGCTGACAGCGTTATGTCATGCGCGGCAGGCGCGCGTTAAATTCTTTACAATGGCTGGCATGACTCAGAAGACCGCAACTGCAACGATGCATACCAACTACGGTGACATTGTTATCGATCTCTTCGGTAACCACGCACCGGTAACCGTTGAAAACTTCATCGGCCTGGCCAAGGGCGAGAAGGACTACTCCACCCAGAACGCAAAGGGTGAGCAGTCCGGCCCGTTCTATGACGGCGCAATCTTCCACCGCATCATCGATAACTTCATGATCCAGGGCGGCGACCCTACCGGCACCGGCCGCGGTGGCCCGGGCTACCAGTTCCAGGACGAGTTCCACCCGGAGCTGCAGTTCGACCGCCCATTCCTGCTGGCCATGGCCAATGCCGGCCCAGGCACCAACGGCTCCCAGTTCTTCATCACCGTGGCGCCGACCCCGCACCTGAACAACCACCACACCATCTTTGGTGAGGTTACCGATGCTGCCTCCCAGGAGGTTGTGTCCAAGATCGCCAAGGTTGATACCGACCGCATGGACCGTCCGCACGAGGACGTTGTTATCGAGTCCATCGATATCGCGTAATCACCTTTTCCCTCGGGCCCGTCACCGCATTATCCATGCGGCGGCGGGCTCGTTGCAGTTTTACCCCGAGCCACCCACCACTAGACCCGCCCCAAGGACTGACAACTTCATGACCATGGTGAGAAACTATGTCCGCACTACCCCGGCGACCGCGCTCATCGCCGCCGTCTGCATCATTGCCTGGCTTATTACCGCGGTGCAGGCCCGGACGCTGGGCGCTACCTTCTATGAATCCGACCTCGCGGTGGATTGGGGCCTGTGGGGCCCGCAATATCCGATTGCGCCGCAGACGGCGCTGTCCTCCGCGTTTATGCACCTGGATGCGGGCCATTTGGCGGTGAACATGATCATGCTCCTTCTCATAGGCAAGGAGGTGGAGCGGGCCCTTGGCACCGGGTTGTACCTCGCTGCCTATCTCATTTCTTGTCTTGGCGCGTCCGCCATGATCCTGACATTCGACTTTGAGACCCCCACCGTCGGCGCCTCGGGCGCGCTCTTCGCGCTCATGGCCATGCTGGTGGGTGCTTACCGCCAGCGCGGGCTCGATCTCCGCGCACCCATCGCCCTCGTTCTGGCGAACGTGGCCTATACCTTTCTAGCCGATGGCGTATCCCTGTGGGGACACCTTGGCGGGTTGTGCACAGGCATCGTGTTGAGCCTTTTCCTCTATCGAAAAAGCCCCACCCTCCGCTGGGGCGGCGTTGCTGCGGTGGCCGCGGTAGTCCTCGCACTATTAGCCCACCAAGCTGGGGTTTGGGGATAACTGTGGAATTTGATCACCGGAAAGCGTGTGCGAAAGAATTCCACAATGGTTATCCACATTGTGGATAACTACATTTTTGTAATTTACCGAACGCTTTTCCGGAGTTTTCCCTGATCACGCTGGTCTAGCCCGTGCGAAAGTGTGAAAATCAGCTTGTGGAAGCCCGTGAAAACAGTTATCCACAGGGTGTTAATAATTGTGTGAAATTCACATTTCACAGGTTTTCTCCACAGCCTGTGGATAACTTTCTACCCATTGTGTTAACAAGACTGATAAATTTGGGCATTGACCTGCATAAGGAGCATTGTGGATTATCAACCTCGCGCTGTGATCGTCGGCGCAGGCCCGAATGGCCTCACGGCCGCGGCCCGCTTGGCCATGGCCGGGTGGCGTGTGGATATCTACGAGCGCGCCGGCCGGCCCGGTGGTGCAGCGGCATCCTCCGCGGAGATTTTCCCGGGCACGATCGTGGATCTCGGCGCGGCTGGGCACCCCTTTGGCGTAGCGAGCCCGGCCTTTCGCGCCCTCGACTTGGAAGCCCACGGTGTGCGGTGGCGCAATGCTCCTTATCCCATGGCCCATCCGCTCGAAGGCGCGCCGGCTGGGGTCCTGCACGGTTCCTTGGCGGATACGGCGGCGGAGTTGGGGCCCGATGCCCAGGCGTGGAGGCGGCTGCACGGGCACATTGTCCGCCACATCGATGAGCATGTGGACAACGCGCTTACCCCGCTGGTGCGCTGGCCAGATCGCCCTGTGCGCTTGGCGCAGTTTGGCGCGGCCGGGGTGTTGCCCGCCAGCAGCTTGGCGCGCGCGGCCTTCCGCACGCCCCAGGCTCGCGCCCTCTTTGCAGGTAGCGCGGTACACGCGATCACCTCACCGACTACGCCTTTTACCTCGGCGTTCGGCCTGCTCTTTGGCGGGCTTGGCATGACCCGCGGCTGGCCTGTGGTGGAGGGTGGCACCGGCGCTCTTATCGACGCCCTCCTTAACCTCCTCCGCTCCCACCATGCCCGCCTCCACACCGGATGCGAGGTCACCGACCTGCGGGAGCTGCCTCCGGCCGATGCGATCATTGTGAACCTCACCCCGCGCCAGATTCTGCGGCTGGGTGGGCTGGAACTGCGGGACGGCACTCGGCGGAGCCTGGCACGCTGGCGCTATGGCAGCGCCGTATTCAAAGTGGACTTTCACCTCAGCGAACCCGTGCCATGGGCCGATCCGCGCGTGGGTCAGGCCGGCACCGTGCATGTGGGTGGCAGCTTGGAGGAAATATGTGGGGCTGAGGGGGACGTCGGCAAGCGGCGCATGCCTAAGCGCCCCTTGGTATTGGCATGCCAGCAATACGTGGCAGACCCATCTCGAGGGCAAACGCTGTGGACCTATGCGCATGTCCCGCGCGGCTATGTGGAGCGCTATCCGGGTGAGGTCACCGAGCTGATTGCTGCCCAGATTGAGCGCTTTGCCCCCGGATTTCGCGATACCATCCTGGCCACCCGTGCTACGAGCCCGGCCGATCTGGAGCGATGGAATCCTAATTTGGTGGGCGGCGATATCGCCGGCGGTTCCATGACCGGGCTGCAAACCCTCCTGCGACCACGCTTCTCGGCCCATCCGCACCGACTCGCCCCGGGAGTATTAATGGCCTCTAGCTCGGCCGCTCCTGGCGCTGGCGTGCACGGCATGCCGGGGTGGTGGGCCGCCGAAGAAGCGCTTAGCGCGTGGAACGACGCTGCCAAATAAAGAAGCCCGCGCCGATGAGCCACAAACTCGCGGCGGCGAAGTACCCAGGGATGGTCGTGGTGCGGGGCAGGTAGGAATTGCCTGGGACGAGTCCGGCAACCACGGGCTCGAGGAGGAAACCAAGTACGGCGAGGTAATCGAACCAGCAGAACCGTGCCGAGGCCGCGCCGGCCAGCCCCAGTACCGGTCCAGAGAGGAGCGCCAGGAAGAACCACTGGGCGTTGTACTCGAATGCCTCGCGCCAGTTATATACACCGAAAACCACGAGCAAGGCATAGTGCACCGCCAGCATCATAACGATGATTCCCGTACCGGCCAGGAGTGCCTTGAGCCACCGGCCCGGAAACTCCTTACCCATGAGGTAGCTAAAGATTCCCCACACCATGCCCGAGCCTAGGACGTTGCCTAGGTAGTTGCGCACGGAAAGGCGGAAGGGAGCGGCGCCGGTGAGTAGGGTGGCGTCGGCAAACGCGATGTGCACGGCCGCGTAGGCCACCGAAATGATGAGGCCAGCAGCAAGAATATGGCGAGACATGTGGCTCCTAGATATGAAAAACCCTCGCCGCCTACAAAAAGTAGGGAGCGAGGGAATAGGTTGTGGAGTTTAGCTTAGCGCCAACCCATGGTCATTAGCAGGCCGATGATGGCCAGTCCGAAGCCGATGCCGTAATTCCATGCGCCGAGATCCGCCATGAACGGGATGTCCTGGCCAGCGAGGTAATTGACCACCAGCCACAGCAGGCCGATGACCATCAGTCCCAGCATGATGGCGACGTACCACTTCGGGGTGCCCTCAGAATTGATCTTGACGGGCGTGCGGTTGGTAGCAGAGCTCGAGGTAGGGACGGAGGAGTTCTGGGAAATCTTTGACTTCGGCATAAGATACCTTTTCTAGATTTAAAGTCTTATCTAAGTTCGTACTGAGGCCTTAGGATACCAGCAGTTATGGCTGCGGCAGAAGTGCAGCGGGGTCGAAGCTCCACAGGCGGATATCAATATTTTGATCCTTGCGCATGGTATCGCCCGGGTTCACAGACGCCCAGCCAATCTTATTGGCATCCACCAAGGCACCGGTAGGAGCCGGCTCGCCCACGACGAACTGGCCGGTCCAGCCAGCCTCCCGCAGCGCGGCCTCGGCCTGGCCCTCATTCTTGCGTACCAGGTCAGGGGCCTTAAAGAGCATGCCATTGGATACCTCAACGGTAACCGGCTTGCCTTTTTCCAGCTCCGCGCCCTGGTTGGAGACGCTGAGCACCGTGCCCTTCGGCTCCAAGGAATCCACCTCGCGGACGTCTACATCAAAGTCATTCGACTCGAGGCGGCTCTGGGCATCATCGACGTCCATGCCGGCGACATCGGGAACGCGCTTCTTTTCGACGCCCTTAGAAACCGTTACCCGTACCTTGGATCCCTTGGACAGTTGCGTACCACCCGCTGGATCCTGCTTGATGATTTGGCCGGCCGGTGCTTCATCGTTTTCTTCCGAGACATCGGAGTTAAGCGCCAAGCCTGCCTCCTCGAGGGCCTGGGAGGCTTCATCCAAGGTCATGCCGGTGATATCTGGGACGTCCGTAATCTCCTTGCCGGAGGAAATAGTCAGCGTGACCGAGGCGTTCTTCTGCAGCTCGGAGCCTGGGGCCGGATTAATGCGGATGGCATTATTGCGTGGAATATCCGGGTTGGCCTCCTCATTGACGGTGACCTGCAAACCCATGTCTTCTAGTTCCTTAACCACCTCGTTGCGCGGGCGGTTTTCCACCTCTGGCACGGTGATTTTGTCCTCGCGGGCCGATTGGGTCTGGCGTGGCTTATCTTCAGAGTCTTTATCGTTGGAGAAGAAATCCCAGGCGAAGTAGCCCACGATGGCCACCAAGAGTGCGGCCAGGAAGGCTGCCAGCCACTTCATCCAGCCGCCACCCTGATTGTCATCGTCCTCGGTGGGGCGGGTGGACTGGATTGGCGCGCGGTGCGCGGCCGCAGCTGGTGCGGCGGCGCCGACCATTTCGGTAGGCTGCTCGTCTTCTTCCTCGTTGACGTGCATGCGCGCCGCCGCGGTGACCTGCCCATTGCGTAGGCGCTCCAAATCGCCGGCCATCTCCCAAGCGGACTGATAACGATCCGCCGGGTGCTTGGCCATAGCGGTAAGTACTACCGCATCGATATTGACGCGCTGGGTAGGAGTCAGTGAGGGCTCCGCGATGAGCTCCGACGGCGGCGTCGGCTCTTCCTGCACATGCTGATACGCAACCGCAAAGGGGGTTTCGCCCTCAAAAGGCGTATGGCCAGTAAGCGCCTCATAGAGAACGCAGCCCAGCGCATAGACATCCGAGCGGGCATCCGCGTTCTTACCGCGAGCCTGCTCCGGGGAAAGGTACTGGGCGGTGCCGATAACGGCGGAAGTTTGCGTCATCGCCGAGGTGGAATCATCCAAGGCACGGGCGATGCCGAAATCCATCACCTTCACCTGGCCGGTGTTGGTGAGCATAATATTTGCCGGCTTGATATCGCGGTGGATAATCCCGGCCTCGTGCGAGGCTTGCAGTGCATCCGCTACCGGTTTGAGGATATCCGCCGCTTCCTGGGCGGACAGGGCTCCGTCCTCGCGAATGATATCGCGCAGGGTGCGGCCGTTGACCCGCTCCATGACGATATATGGGATGGTCATACCATCCAGTTCGGTTTCGCCGGTGTCATAAACCGCCACGATATTGGGGTGATTCAGCTTGCCCGAGTTCTGGGCCTCGCGGTAAAAACGCTCGCGGAAGTTGACGTCGCGCGCCATTTCCGGGCGGAGCATCTTTACCGCTACTTGGCGGCCTAGGACGGTGTCTTCGGCAGCATAGACCTCAGACATGCCGCCGGCGCCGATGATCTCGCCTCTCCGATAGCGGTCATTGACCATCGCTTAGTCACCCTCCTGTGTAATTAGATCGGCTAAGTCTCCGGGGAGCTCATTAGCCTGCGAGTTTACTGGAGTATCCAGCTCAGGTGTAGTTTCAACGTGCGTATCCTGCGGATTCTGTTGCGTTGGTACGGCCGGGGGCTGTTCCTGGTGGGTAGGCGAGTGGCGCGTGGGTGTCTCGCGGTGAGTAGTGGTACGCGGGGCTTCTTCGTGATCGGATTCCTGCGGCTCGGTCTCTGTCACCGTCACTGGTGCAGGGGCCTCTTCCGTATCTTCGTCCGGGGTGTCCTGCGGGGTGGTGGTGGGATCGCGGTACTCCGTAACCACCGAGGTCTCCGGGGTGCTAGAGGGCTCGCTGTCGCCCTCGTTATCGCTCAAGTTGTGGTAGGCAGCGTAACCACCACCGGCCACGGCTGCGAGGAGCAGGGTGATACCCAGGCCCTTCAGGAAGGAGGATCCGCCCTTGGACTCCTTGTGCGGAGCGGTGCCCGCAGCCGGATGGATCGTGGTGGGCTGGGCAACGTTGCCCAACATCTCCGTGGATGCGGACGGAGAGGGCTCGGGTGCGCGTTGTGTTAGTGGTGCGGACTTAGGCTGCGGCGGGCGCTTGCCCAAGCGAACTGCGGAGATGGCCAGAGTGAACTCATTGCCATCGGCGTAGCGGGTCGCCGGGTCCTTGCGCAACGCAATGCGGATGAGCTCGCGAGCCGGGGCGCTGATATTCGTCGATAGTGGCTCCGGCTCCTGGTTGATGTGGGCCAGGGCGATGGACACGGAGGAATCTCCGGTAAACGGGCGCTTGCCGGCGAGCATTTCATAGCCGACGACGCCGAGCGAATAGACGTCGGAAGCCGGCGTGACGTCCTTGCCCTGTGCTTGCTCGGGCGATACATATTGCGCGGTACCCACCACCATGCCGGTGCGGGTCAGCGGCACGGCGGCGGCCGCCTTGGCAATGCCAAAGTCCGTGATCTTGACCTGGCCATTTTGCGTAATGAGGAGGTTGCCGGGCTTAATATCGCGGTGGACCAGCTCCATGCGGTGAATGATGGACAGGCCATGCGCCGCCTGCTCGAGGACATCGAGAGCGAGCTCTTCTTGCAGCGTATTTTCGCGCGCCAAAAGGTCTGCGAGGGATTCGCCGCGCACATACTCCAAGGCCATGAAGCAGAACTTGCGGCCGTTATCCTCTAGCTCGCGGTAGTCATAGGTGGCCACCACGTTCTCGGATTGAATGGATTTGGCCGATTTCGCCTCGTTGCGGAAGCGGGAGAGGAATTCGTGATTATCGGAAAACTCCGGGCGCAGGACTTTGATCGCCACCTCGCGATCGTTGCGGGTGTCATCGGCCAGCCACACGGTGGACATTCCGCCGTGGCCGATGATCCACTGGAGCTCGTAGTCGCTGCCAATAAGTTCTTGGAGATGTTCTTTATTCTCAGCGCTATTCATTACTGCTCCCCCTGGTATGCGCGCAGGATGGCGCGGCCAATCGGGCCGGAAACCTTGCCGCCCGTAGCGGACTCACCCAAGTTACCACCATTTTTCACCACGACGCCCACGGCGATATCGCGTTCCGGATCGAAGGCAACGTACCACACGTGCGGGGCCAGCCCCTCGCCGTGCTCGGCGGTGCCGGTCTTCGAGGCAAAGCCGTTACCGTCATAGCCCCAGGACGAACGCTCAGAGGCATACATCAAATCAGTAAGCGTAGCCGCGGTCTCCTCATTAACCGCCTGGTCTGCCTTCTTGGGTTTGGTGGTGCGGACATCTTTCATCTGGGCGTCGGTAATGCGATTGACCAGGTAAGGCTGCATGCGGGTACCCTTATTGGCCACGGTGCCTGCCATGACTGCGGCCTGTAGCGCGGTCATGGTGACATCGCGCTGGCCGATGGCAGACTGCGCCGTGGCCGCACCGTCCGGCAAATCGCCCAAGGTGCCGCCGGAGGTGGACACGCCAAGGTCGTAGTTCTCACCCACGCCAAAGGCCTTGGCGTACTTGCGCAGCTCATCCGCGCCGATCTGCTCCGACATTTCCACAAACGCGGTATTGCAGGACAGCGCAAACGCGGTCTGGAGCGTTACCGAATCCTGGCCATTGCACTTTTGATTGGCGTAGTTGGTCAGCTCCGTAACCGTATCCGGCAAAGTAATGACGTTGGAACCGGTCAGCGTGGAAGAGGGATCAAAACCATTGTTTAGGCCTGCCGCAGTGGTGATGATCTTGAAGATGGAGCCAGGGGGCAGCGTTTCTGCACCGGCGTGGTTGACCAGCGGCTGGCCCTCCTGCTCTTGCAGGTTGGCCCAATTATCCTCGGCAGAATCGCCCATCAGATCATTGGGGTTATAGCCAGGGTTGGAGGCCATGGCCAGGACCTTGCCGGTGGAAGGTTGAATGGCAACCGCAGAGCCCTCGTAGCCAGGACCCACCAGCTGATCATAGGCAGCCTGCTGGAGCGCAGGATCGATGGTGACCTCCACATTTGCGCCCTGCTTCGGCTTATCGGCCAGAGTATCCAGCCAGTTTTGCTTCATTAAAGAATCATCAGAGCCATTGAGGATGTCATTTTGGGAGGACTCCAGTTCCGAGGCACCAAATTGGCTAGACAAGTAGCCGGTCAAGTTGCCAAAGGCCGGTGAATCAATGGGGTAGGAGCGCGAGTAGGTTTCATCCGGGTTCTGCGTCGACTGTGCCAACACGGTATTGCCCGCAAAGATCTGGCCGCGCGGAGTGGTCTGCATTTCCATGAAGCCGCGCATATTCCGTGGATTATGGGCGTACTTATCTTCAGAAAATGCCTGGATCACCGTCAAATTGACCAGCAAAATAGCGGTCAAAATGACGGCAAATAAGGACACTAGACGGATGGATCTATTCATCGGTGAGCCTCCTGGACCGACGGGAACATGGAGGTATCGCTCGGCGCATTGCTCGAGGTCTCCTGCATGGGGCGGCGAGCCGCGTTAGAGATCCGCAGCAAGATCGCCAACAATACATAGTTAGCCATGAGAGAGGAACCACCGGCAGACATGAATGGCGTGGTCAAACCGGTCATCGGCAGCAGGGCAGAAATACCGCCGGTGACCACAAAGACCTGAACTGCCAAGGTAAGAGAAAGACCGGAAGCCACCAGCTTGCCGTAGGTATCGCGGGTGCGCAGCGCAGTGCCAAAGCCGCGGGTGGCCAGCATACCGAAAAGCACCAGTACGGCGGCTAGGCCAATGAGGCCGAACTCCTCACCGATTGCGGCAAGGATGAAATCCGAGTGGGCCACCGGAACTAGTTCTGGATGCCCCTCGCCCAAGCCGCTGCCAGAGATGCCGCCAGAAGACATGCCGAATAGCGACTGGGAAAGCTGGAAGCCCGTGCCATCATAATTGCCCAGCGGGTCTAGGAAGTTAGAAAAGCGTTGCTGGATCTTCGCGGAGATCTGATAAATACCAAAACCGCCCACACCGACGAGGACAACGCCGATAAGCAGCCAGCTCACCCGGCCGGTGGCCATAAACAGCATGCCAAGGACGGTGCTAAATAACAGCAGCGCTGGGCCGAAGTCATTGGAGATACCCATGATGACGATCGCGATGGCCCAAATGATCAGGATGGGTGCGAGGTCGCGCAGACGCGGCAGGGAGATACCCAGTACTCGGTATCCCGCTACGGTAAACAGGGAGCGCTTTTGCGTCAGCAGCATGGCGAAGAACAAGATCAACAAGATCTTGGAAAACTCACCAGGCTGGATGGAGAAAGGGCCCAGGTTTAGCCAAATGCGTGCCTCCACCCCTGGAGGCTGCGGCCATACCAGCGGCAGGGCCAGCAGCACAAGGCCTGCGGCGCCCAAGATATAGGAGTAGCGCGTCAGTGACCTGTGGTCCTTTAATATGGCTAAGACCAGCACGAAGAGTACGAGTCCGACGATGGTCCACATGACTTGACGCACCGCGAGCCCGCTTTCATTGACCAGATCCAGGCGGGCCAACATGATAAGCCCGATGCCGTTGAGAATCGCCACAATGGGCAGCATGATCTGATCGGCATAAGGCGCTAAGAAACACATCACCAAATGGGCGACGGTGAAGACGCCAATGAATCCGCCAATAAGGTAAACCAGATCCATGGTCAGCGCGTTGTCTTGGGATAGCTCCAGGCTGACCAAAGTGATAGCAAAGACGATGGCGGCTAGGATGAGCAGGCCGAGTTCGGTTCCTCGGCTAAAAAACTTTTTCACAACCTACACCTCCCGGCAGGTGACGCCAGGCTTGTTCTTCTTGGCATCTTTTTTATCTTTTTGGCTCGGCGCAGTGATACATGGCTTGAGCGCCTTATCGCCCAAATCATTGACTTGCTGCTGTACCTCACCTAGATCACCAGTGGAGAGATGGTCGACGGCGCTGCGTTCAGATTCCGGTAGGTCCGTAACCTTTAGTGGTGCAAAGTCGCCCTTGCACGGCTCGCCGGAAAAGAGGAGCGAATTGCTGTCATTAATGCACACGTTTTGGTGCGTGGAGTGTAGTTCCTTGCCAAAGACGGAGTAGTCAGCACCCTGTTGGATGGTGATTTCCTGTGCCTCGTTGGTAGCCACGTAGTAATTATTGGACAAGAAGTTCTTCGCCCACAGTCCGGCACCGATGACCAACGCTAGGACGATGAGCAAGGCAAGGAGTACTTTCCAGCCGATCTTTCGGCCGGAAGTTTCCTCCTCCGCTTCGTCATCATTAGGCTCTGGGTGCTCGTCCTTGCCATCCGCCATGACGGCCGGCGGAATTACTTGAGGCTTGCGGGAGAGCTGTGCCGCCCGCGAGGCGGAAGAATCCGGATGGGTTGGTTCTTCCGTAGGACCCGCGAGGGCGCCCACGCGGAATGGTTCGTGCTCCTGGGGGCTTTCCTCGGTTACTTCACCGATAACCACGGTGACATTATCCGGACCTCCGGAGCGGATAGCTAGTTCCACTAGGGTGGATCCGGCCTGCTCGATGCTGCCTTGCCCCAGCGCGGTTTCAATAGTGGAGGCTGTTACCGGATCAGAAAGCCCATCGGAGCACAACAGGATACGGTCGCCGGGCTTGGCGTCGAGGGTAAATAGCGTTGCCTCGACCGGGCGGCCCGTATAGGCCTTTAGAATGAGGGACTTTTGCGGGTGTGACGAGACGTCGCCTGGGTCCAGTTCGCCCTTATCCACCAAGGATTGCACATAGGTATCGTCCTTGGTGATCTGCTTGAGCTTGCCGTCGCGCAGCAGGTAGCCGCGGGAATCGCCTACGTGGCAGACACCGAAATCAGTGCCATTAAAGAGCATGGTGGACAGCGTGGTGCCCATGCCTTCGGTTTCTGGGTGGGCCTTGACGTGATCACTAATGGCCTCATTGGCCTGCTCGGCGGCCGCTTCCAGCAGGGCCTTGGTGTCTTCCTGGCCCGGATCTTGGTCCAAGATTTCTAGGTGGTTGACCATCAGCTCGGAGGCAACCTCGCCCGCCGCGTGGCCACCCATGCCATCGGCCAAGATCAAAAGGTGAGGACCGGCGTAGCCTGAGTCCTCGTTGTTGTCGCGAATGAGGCCGCGATCGGACTTAGCAAAGAAGTTCAGCTTCAGTGTCATGCGTTCAACCTCACGGTGGTGCGGCCCAGCTTAATTTCGGAGTCCGCGCCGACTACCTCGGGTTGGTCGATGCGCACGCCATTGACAAAGGTGCCATTGCGAGATTCCAAATCCTCCACAACCCATTCGCTGCCGCGGCGGAATAGCCGGGCATGGTGGCCAGAAGAATAATCGTCGCCCGTGACAAAGTCGCAGTCAGAGGCGCGGCCCAACGTGCAGTCCTCCAACGTGCCCAATTCCATATGGGAGCCCTGCAGGGGCCCCTCCACGATGGACAGCTGCTTAATCGCTTCCCGACGCCGCGGTGCGCCAACCTTCTTCGACTGCTGGCGGATAGCACCAGCAGACTTATTAGTATCGCGGCGCATGGCGTTCAAGGCCACCAGGATAAAAATCCAGAGCAGAGCCAACAAGCCGATGCGAAGCGCCAGCATGATGACTGCATCCATGGCGACCTCCCTTCCTTAACTGAACTTAGTAGCTGTGCGAATCAAGGCCCGTAATGCGGACCTCGATGTGGGAATGGCCCATGGTGATCACGTCGCCATCGGCAAGCAGCCAATTATCAATCGGCGTTTCATTCACCGTGGTGCCATTGGTGGACTGCAAATCCACCAGCACTGCGTCTTGGCCGTTCCAGGTGATCTCCGCGTGCTGGCGGGAAACACCCGTATCCGGCAGGCGCAGGTCCGCGTCATTGCTGCGGCCGATAATATTGGAGCCTTCCTGGACGTGGTACACGCGCGAGGAGCCATCCTGCAGCATCAGGTTGACTGCGGGGCCCTGCGGCTGCGGGGCGGGTTGACTATCTGGAGCAATGAAAGCGGTAGTTACCGCATCATCAGCAGTATTCTCGTGCTGCTCTGTCATCTGGTCCTCCTGACCATCAAAGTCGTGGAAAATAGCCTCAAAACCGGTCTCTTCCGTGGGCTCGTGATCAATAAACGAGGACACGCGAAGCTGACCCGTGCGCAAACCAGATTCTTCTGCCACTCGCACAATCACGGGGCCCGCGAGGGACCATCCGCTATTGCGAATAAAGCGCGTCAACTGGTCTGCACAATCGGCCGGCACATTGCGATCTTGCGACAAGTTCTCCAAATCCTTGGAGGAGACACCCACAGTCATTACGTTCGGACTATAAAGGTTGTCATCGTCGCCGCGCGCGAGATTGTCCTGAGCCTCTTGCTTCAAAAGCTCATCAATTTCCGCGGGAACGACCTTGCCGCCGAAGACAAGGGCCATGCCGTTATCAAGGCCGCGTTGCATGGCGGAGTCCAGCTTCGCCAGCTTTTCCAAAAACGCCACGAGCCATTCTCCTTTCCACCATGCAGCGATCAGTAGCGATCAGTATAGTTTGTTCACTCCCTCGAAACGTAGATGGCGACGCGAAAGTTCCCAGAAATTTCGCCACCCCCTCCTCGAAATAATCCACTTTTCCTGCAGATTTGTAGTTCAGTGCGATCTTCGTGGTATCTTTAACAAGTCGCTAAGACAACCACACCCTGCCCGGGTGGCGGAATTGGCAGACGCGCTGGCTTCAGGTGCCAGTGTTCGATAAGAACGTGCGGGTTCAAGTCCCGCCCCGGGCACCATGAGCAGTTGAACAAACTGTACCACCGGAAGTAACAAACTCGAAAGGGTATTTTACCTCCGGTTTCTTTTGTTTTCCGGTTTTAGAGGGCCGAGGATTGAACGTGCGGGGATGGAGGGTGCACATCCCGTTTGAGGGCAATGTTTGATGTGACGATGGGTTATGGGTTCGCGAGTTCGGAGGGATTTCGCTAGGAGCGGAATCCGTGGCTTTTTTTATGTGGGGGTGGGGATTATTGAGGGCATGGAACAATCAACGAAGAAAGTCGCATTAGTTACTGGTGGGTCGCGTGGTATTGGACGTGCGATAGTAGAAAACCTTGCACGAGGTGGGTACGACGTTGTGCTGACGTGGAATAGTAACCGCGCCGCTGCGGATGAGGCGGTCACTGATTTGTCGTCCCGGGGCTATCAGGTTCGTGCTGTACGTGCGGATCTAAGTGCCAGTGATTCTGTCGAAGAAACGGTTAAAGAGCTAGCGCAAGAAGGTCCTTTTAATGTCGTTGTCAACAACGCCAGTGCCGGAACTGAGATCGGGCCCATACTTGATACTGAGTTAGACGAATGGAATAAGGCCATCACTATTAATGCGACGGCCCCTTTCCTGCTAATTAAGCATCTTGCTCCTTCGATGCCTCAGGGAAGTTCCATTATTAATATTTCGTCGTTGAATACTTTGTTGCCGCAACCTGGGATCGCTGAGTATTGCGCGGGGAAGTCTGCTTTGGAAGCACTGACGCAAGTAGCTGCTAAAGAACTTGCAGCTAAAGATATTACGGTCAACGCAATTCGGCCAGGAGTAACAGATACCGACGGCCAGCGAGCGGTCAATCCGGATCCGGAGCTAAGGCAACAGCTCGCACAGATGACCCCTATGGGTAGGTTGGGCCGCCCGGAAGATATTGCAAAGGTAGCCGCTTTCCTTGCGGGGCCAGAGTCGCGCTGGGTTACTGGCCAAATGATTACGGCCTCAGGCGGACTGTAAATCGGTGCTTGGATGTGTTTAGGCGGCTAGGCACAGGCCCTGATTCGACGAGTGTGAGGCGCGGTCGAGTAGATCGTCGATGCTGAGGTTTAAGGATTGGTGGATGCTGCGAATGACTTCTGAGGATGCTTCTTTCCTGCCACGTTCTATATCTGATAGGTGGGATCGTGACAGGTTTGCTTCATCGGCTACGTCTTGGAGAGTCTTGGATTGTGCTATCCGCGTTTGGCGAAGTGCTTGTCCGATGCGTGTTCGAAGCAAGTCGGGTGTTGGGTCGGTTGATAAGGAAACGAGTGTCAGCGGCATACTCTTATCCTACGGTCGACGTGTAAATCGCGCGTAGCGAATTTGTGAATAGTTAGAAATCAAGTTTGATCAACGCCCGAAAACACCGTGAATAAGGTTAGTCGGTCGATGACTGGTAGTAACGTCGGTTAGTTCCCTGGCATGGTTTCCTATTTTTCTCTAGAAATGCCCGGAACCATACCCAAGACGCTTTAGTATATCCTCAGCTCTAACGTCGAATACTTTGGCGGTTTAAGGGATTTTTCCGTGTTATCTGCTGTTAACATGGTTTTATGCTCACTGAATCTGTTCGTTCGCTGTTAAAAGAAACTACCGCCTACGCGCAGCGTTGCACTGATAGCGAAGACCATACAGTGGCTGCCGGATTATTGACTCGTTCGGGGCAGTCGATTTTTGGATTGAATTCCTATCATTTTCTCGGTGGGCCGTGTGGCGAGATTTCCGCTTTGGCTAACCATGCCGCAGTGTGTCCGGATGATCCGGTTGAGGCTGTTGTGGCTGTTTTCGGGCCGAATGGTCAAGTGATTTCTCCGTGTGGGAAATGTCGACAGGTTTTATATGACGTTGATCCTTCGATTCAATGCGTAGTTCGTGGAAGCAACGGGCTCGAGGCGGTTACTGTTGCGGAGTTGCTTCCCTTTGCTTTTGACCCGCGTGAAATTGATGCAAGGCAGAAGATTTTTATGTGGGAGGGCTACGAAAAGGCGATACGCAGTGGGGCGAAGCAACAGACTATTAGGATCGATGATCCGTTTCAGACTGGGCCAGCGCTATTGGTCTTTGAAAAAGAAAACGGGGAGATAGTTAGCTTATCTGCCCAGGTTAAGTCAGTAGTGCCAATGCGGCGAATGGATTTGACTGAGGCGCATGCGCGCAATGACGGATTCAGCTCGCTTGTAGAGCTTCACGAAGCTTTAGACAAGCATTACCCTGGTCTTCGAGACGATGACCTCGCCGATGTGGTGACTTTTGAACTTGAAGCGGATGATCACTCGTCGTCGAATTCGCCTGCGAGGGCTAGTGAATGTAAGTAACAGCCACGATTTTTAGGATGGCGTTGACGCTTGCGGAGATTGTTGCGATATAGGAGCTCGCATGACCGAGAGCAGGGTGGGTAAGCGTCCTGGAATACACAATTTTTTAGTTCAGGTATTGCTCAGGGGGCCGTGCTTCCTCGAATGATTTTTACTGCCTGATATTCTCGCAGTTCGGAAATCGGCCCCCACGTGCGTTTGAAAATGAAGTGCCCTGGATTTTGTTCCTAGGCTTTTGGCTTGATTTCCACTATTTCTTGACTGGGGTGGTGTTCCCAAAATTCGGCTTCTACTTGAGTCGGGGTGTGGTAGCCCAAGCTCTGGTGGAGCCGTGATTCGGTCCACCAGTTGACCCACTCAAACGTCGCGATTTCTACGTCGACCACGTCGGCCCACGAGCGCCTATGGATCAGTTCGTTCTTGTAGGAGCCGTTGACATTCTCCGCCAAAGCATTGTCATAGGAATCACCAACAGTGCCGGTAGACGCAGTAATACCGTGCTCAGCCAAGCGCTCGTTGTAGACGATGCTCACATATTGCAAGCCGTAGTCTAAATGATAAATCAAGCCCGTTGTTTCCTTGGCACACACGATCGCCTGGTTCAACGCCTGCAGCAACAAGACTTCGATGCGCATCGAATCCGACAGCGCCCACCCGAGGATCCTCGGGGAGTACGCATCAGTGACAAAAGCTGTGTACACGAACCCTTTCCTGGTGCGCACATAAGCAATATCCGTCACCCACAGCCGATGAGGGCCAGGAGCCTTAAACTCACGATGTACCAAGCCTGGGCGAAGTTCCGGGCCCTTGGGTTTGCGCGTTGTGATTGGTGCCCTACTTTTGTTCTTTCCGGACAGGCCAGCGCTGCGCATCAGACAGGCTGTGTGCTCGCGGCCAATGCCAATGCACTGGCGGACCAGCACGCGCCACATCTCCCCGCACGCCGTAGACGCCGTAACTTTCAGCATCAACATCGCGACTATGCTCCACGAGAGCAGCGTCGCGAAGACTACAGTTCACGACAGTTGGCTCTTAGGTGCTTTGTGCCTCGGATACAAGCCTTGCAGATCCTTCATGCTGCGTACCGGCGCGCATTCTCGCTTGGCAATGTTTTGGGAAGGAAGAATGACCTCAACAAAAATGCCGGGAAGTGCGCTCACCCTCTATTAGAAATAGAGGGTTGGCACTGGGCGAGAAATAATTATGGTGGCGGAGGTAACTAAGTTCAGCTATCGTGACGAATGTACTATTGGTTGACCTTTCCAGTAAGGGTTACGAGATTGGTGGCAATAAATGCGTGTTTTTAGGTCTTTAGTTGTAGTAGCGACCGCTATGGCTGTCTGTTCTGCCCCGGCTGCCATGGCGGTTGAGGGGAGTTCTGGTTTGGAAACGGATGCTTACTCGGTTGTGGAGCTATCCGAAGGTGAGTCCATTTCGATCCCCGAGGGTTATGCGGCTGGAGTGGTGGAAGAAGATTCTTCTAGCCAGATGTTCCGTTCAGCTAACACTGCCCCATCGTGTGTTGAAGCGAAAATGGAAAAGGCTGCTGTCCAGGTGTATAACAATTGCGACGCGCCTATGAGAATCAAAGTTGTTATGACTTCTGTTACGTCTCCTATTTTGGGTTCCAAAGATACTTCTTGCGAACCGGTTGCCCCTCATAGTAGGAAAAATGTGAAGTGGGTTGTTCGTGGACTTGATAAGATAGACAGGGTAGAACTTTGCTAAGAAATATTTCTAAAGCCTCCAGGTGGATTATTTCTATTCCGGTTGCCTTTTCGCTGCTGTTCGTTAGCCCAGCTCCAGCTTTTTCGGCTGTGAAAAAAAATGAACTTGGCATGTACACAGTGAAGTGCCAAGTGGTGAAGAATGAACCGGGAAACCCAATAGTAGGGTTAGTTTACGGCAATCATAAGAAGGATCCTAACAAGGCTAAAGAAGATGCGGATTTATACACGAACAAATTCGGAAAAAATGTTCATAAGAGACACTGTGACACTCAGACTAGATATAAGAATTCTGGAGCTTTCACTGTAGACGGTGATCCGATTTAATATGTTGGGCGAAACTTGTCTTTTTACAACTTATTTCCTCGCTCGAGAGTCGGATCTGGAAAGATTTCATAAACAGTATTTAAAAAGGATAGATAAGGCTCGAGAGATCACAGAGATACTCTATGTAACTGACGAAATTACACATGGAGGAGATGAAGTAATTCGCGAAGTCATGATGCAAGATTTCCGTAGGGATATGCGAGACTTCGGCACTTACCCATTTGATGAAGATGAATGGGGTTTGTATAGCCTTTCATGTGTAGCTAAAGACGTTGACGAGCCCGCCAGTGAAGGGTCTAACATGTCTAGGCTATGGTATGACCTAGCTTTGGGCGAAGAGACAGTCCCTAGGGAATTTACCAGTCAAGTAGAAGCCGTTAATGTGTCGAGCGATGGCAGAGGGTTCCCTCTGGGATCTATTTGTGCTTGATTGAATATCCTGTATTTTCTGTACCCCAATTGCTTTATACAGAGATGATGGGATAAGTAGCAAAAAGGGGATGCGGACAAAACCCCTTCTGCTGCTTAGGCCGAGATGATTACTAACACCAAGAATGCAGGAGCAGATCACTGGCACGACGGTGATAGCTCTCACTGAAGAGAAGTAAGCGTTTCGCAGTGGGGGAAGGTGTGGTCGCTCGCGTTAAGCGGGAGCCACGCCTTGCATATTTTACATTGAGGGCGGCGTAAAAAATTGTGGCGATTTAAGGGTTTGCCATCAAAGTAGCAGCCCTTATTGATTAAATGGGTTGCAACTTCGGTTGCAGCCCCAATTCAAGGCAAACCGCGCACGATAGGGTTCACCCTAGGTGAACGGTTTGGGGATTACATGCGTCGTAATTTAACCTACTGTTCGCTAGGGTGGGTTCATAACCAATGAAACAGAACCGTCACTACCTCTAGACCTCCCAGAACGACCAGAGGTTGTTGTGGGGCAAAAAATTGGTTACGCCCGCGTCAGCTCCAAAGACCAGAATCTCGACCGGCAGACCGCAGCATTAAAGAAGGAAAAAGTCTCCCGCATCTTCACCGACACGGTGAGTGGTTCGTCCACCCAGCGCCCGGGCTTAGATGGGGCGCTTAATTATGTGCGCGCCGGCGGTCAACTCATTGTGGTGAGCATGGACAGGCTTGCCCGCTCTCTTATCGACCTCCACCGCCTGGTCGATAAACTCACCGAACGCGGAGTATCCGTCAAGTTCTCAAACGCTTAGAGAAACGGTCGTTGAGCTGCACAAAGAAAACACGGAGGACAAGCCGCCCTCGCTTTCGGATGGGGATTCGGAATATAATGAGGGTAAAGCACTTGATAGAGGTGACTCCGACGATGGCCATTCGAACGAATAAGGCAAAGGGCAAGGTCACGGTTAAAGGTGATAAGCCTGCTGCTCGCGTAAAGCTTCGTCGCCGCGACCACATCACGCCTGAATACGCATGGCGCGTTCGCCAGGAAGCCCTCGAATACGCCCTAAAGGTTTTGCCGTAGGTTAGACCCTCTGGATAAGTGGGTCCATATCGGTAAATATGCGCACCTGACTTAGGGTATAAAGAAAGCGCCCGCGTGGGGCGCTTAGCGATGCTTGGGGCCGTCTCGGGGGCGGGGTTGGGTAACTATTAGGCGGCGATTTCCTTGCTGTCGGTGGGTGTGTCGTCGACGAGGTAGGCAGCGATGATCTCCTTGGTCTGGGTCAGGCTGGTCAGCGACATGTAGCGTTTTGCTGGATCCACTCATCGTGTTGTTCCGCAAGGACGGCCCCGACCAGCCGGATGACGGCCTCACGGTGTGGGAAGATCCCGACGACGTCGGTGCGACGTCGGATTTCTCGGTTGAGCCGTTCGGTGGGGTTATTGGACCAGATCTTGGTCCATACCGGTTTCGGTGCAGTAGTAAAAGCTAGCAGCTCATCGAGTGATTCCTCCAGGTAGTCGGCCACATGAGGAAACTTCTGCCCACAGAACTCTACATGCGGTATTGCAAACCTTCCTTAAGGTGACGCGGGTGAAGTTGATCGGTGGTGGAAGATCAGACAAATGCGCAGGTAATTGAATGATTTGTTTTGTACCGGTTGGAGCCGGTAATCTATAAAAGCCCATTACGGGCAACGCTTGGACGACTAAGTACACAGCCCACACAGGGCTACTGAAATTAAGTGACTTTATTGTCACTACTGGCCAGGATTTCTTCTGGCTGGCGCAGGCTTTATGTCTGTGTTCTCGTGGCACATCCGTGTCGCGAGTCGGTAGCTGTGTGAAGGAGGGCTTGATGGAAATTCCGTCAGCGCATTTTGGCCGTAGGGCCCGTCGGGTAGTGCCCGACGACGCGATTGTGCGCGTCGAATTACGTTTGCCTGCGCCATTCGTGGCGAAGCTTTCTGCTGAGTCAGCGAATCGCGGGTGCTCCATGTCGCATGTGATGACGCAGTGGCTGTCCGAAGCAGGGCTTTTCCGTGGTGATGATAGTCAGGGTGCAGGGGGTGCATCTGTGACCTAAAACTGCTTATCGGACAAATCCGAAAACAAATTCAGGGCCCGATCCTGCACGATCGCGCCCTGTGGTCGCCGACGTTCTACCAAAACGTTGAGCGAAAGAATCCAATCAATTCACTTGGAGTTACATGAATGGAGATGCGTCTATTTTGTCATGCCTAAAAATATTTAGCAATTGTGCCACCCCATCCAACGTTTTAAGCATGTGGGCGGTGAGCACGCGTGGGTAGATTTACGGCTCTTGCAGCAGCAACATCGGTTCTAGAGAAGCCCACTTCCAGGGACTTTGTGCCCGGGGATGTGTCTTCTGTCTCGGTGATTGGTCAGGCGTCGCCGTCGCGGGTGCGCAGGCTAACTCGGCGTACGCTGCCGGAGGCAGATCGTTATCTGCGGCTCAGGGAGGTGGGCATCCACCGCCCAGCAGGGCCGCTGCGGAGTGAAGCTATCGCCCGAGCAGCGCTTGTCCAAGCACATACGCGTGTGCTTGATGAGATCGCTGATGCTAAGGCGACGCGTGTTGTAGCGCGGTACCTCTACGATGAAGCACTCGTGTTTGGCGAGGTTGACGAAGAACGAGCGCTGACACGTCGTGCTGTCGATCGGTGGCTTTTCCGTGACGATGTTTTTAGTCGCAGGTCGCAGCGCACGTACCGTACGATTCTCTATGCCGCAGGCCGGACGCTGTATCCTCATGAATTTCCTGAGCCACATCGCCAACGAGGACCACGGCGCAAAGCCGTTCCGGCTGCAGGTGTTTCGCTGGAGGCTGAGCTGTACGCCGTCGCTGCGAACTTGCGTCCGGTGCTGCGGGCACAGCTTCTGACCATTTTGGATCTCACCACCGGGGCAGGCCTGTCGTCCCAGGAGATCCGGCAGCTACGCGGCAGCGACATTTCTCCTCTAGAGCTGCCCGAGCACACGGCAGTCCAGATCGCGGTGCGGAAACGGGGTGTAGTCTCTCGCGTGGTGCCTGTCGTGTGCCCCGTTCGAGGTCACCGGCTTTTGACGCGGGCACGCGATGTCGGTAACGGATATGTTTTTCCTATTGTTGGCGATTCCATGCCTCGAAACGCCATCTGCCACGTCTCGGAAGAGCTCGTTGAGCTGGGATTTCCTGGATTTAATGCTGCTGCGCTGCGGAATCGTTGGGTGGTAAAACTGGCCTCTGACCCGGGGATGCCGGCTGCGATGCTGATGAAAATGGCAGGCATTGCTGACCTAAGGGTTCTCCATGATCTGGAGGCGGACCTGCCGCGGTATACACCGGAAGACGAAGCAAAAGCTTTGCTGCGGTCTGCGGGGGAGTACCTCTAATGACCGTAGTAATGCAAGAGCAGAGAGTGATGATTTCCCCCGATTACGTTGAGCACTGTGCTGCTGTTATTGAAAAATCGGGTGCGCACCAGATGATCGATTTCTATTTTCGCCAGGACCGTGGCGTGGGCGGACGGAAATCCACCGGCCCAACGTATTCGATGCTGGGCGTGCTCACCATCGGTCTAGCCTTGATCGGGATTCGGCGTGTGCCCTCGATGGCAGAAATCTGGCGCACCCTATGGACCCTAGACCCTGCTCAGCAGGCCCGGCTTGAGCTAGACCTTTCCTGTGGTGAAGGAACGTACCGCGCTTTTGCCATGTGGCTGACGCGACGACTTGAGCCTCTTGATTCACTGCCAGATGCGCCTGCGCGTCGTGTGAAAAATAGCGATCATCGCCGAATGATGGCCGCACGCTCAATCGAGCAAGAGGAAGCCTCCGAGGTTGCGTCCGAGAGGCTCCATCAGGTTGTAAACGCCCTGGTGACAGGCTCAATTCATGAGCAAGCCCCCAAGGGTTATCGCGGCGATATCATCGCTGACGAAACCATCATCGATCTGGCGGGCCAGTCGACGGGACTAGGCAGTCGCGACACTAAGAGACGTGGTGCTGCGTACTCGGGTACTTACTACATCAGGGATCGAGAGGACCATTCACTGCATTCCGAGCTGGGTAATCGTCGCAGTACCAAAGGCGGCGTTGCCGTCGGCATTACTGCGGTATGTCGCGTCGGACCACCACGGGCCGTGTACTCGGTCGCGCCTGTGATAACAGGAATTTCCATCGATAAGCCGAGCTCGGGCTCGGTGCAGGGATTGGCGCGAGCTATCCGATTTCATCAAGAAAACGGTTTTGACCAGCGCGTTCAACGTGGTCGTTTGCCGTTGTTGACCGTTGACATGGGCTATAACGCGAAAAGGTTTTTCAACGACGAATTGCTCGCTACAGGCTATGCGCCCGTGGTGCGCTATCCCAAAAATTGGCGAACAATTTTCGCATCTGACACCGCAGCTGGGGATGAACCTGCTAGTGGTCCTTTGCAAATCGCGGGCGAGTTTTATTGCCCTGCTGCACGCGACATTGCAGGCAACGGGAAGATCGTTCGCCGCACCATGGAACTGCTCGACGAAGATGACGGTTTCGAGCGCCAGGATGCTCGGCTCGAAGCCCTTTTCCCGTTGATCATGGGGACGAATTCGAGGCCTTATCGTGCGCGTCAAGGTCGTGGTCGTCCTCGTAAGGATGAAGCCGATACCGAGCGGCCCGTGAAAATTGATTTGGTCTGCCCTGCAGTACAGGGGCGAGTGCGATGCCCACTCAAACCGGCTTCGATGACACTGGCATCCGAAGACGCCCCGGAGATTTCACCGAGCTGGTCTGCCGATCACTATAAGTGCTGCGCGCGGTCAAGTATCACACATACGTTCACCCCTGAGCAGTGGAAACGCGCTCAGTGGGGACTTGTCCCCGGCTCCTGGGAGCACGCCACTTATTATGAGGCGGCCCGCGCTATTACTGAGCAGCGTTTTTCGATCATGAAATCACCGCATGTCACCGGGATGGACTCTTTTAAGCGCGGTGTTCGGCGTGAGCCGATGCTCTACATCACGCTCGCCTTATGGGTGGCCTCGACGAACCTTGCGATCCAAGAGTCATTCGAGCGGAAAACCGCAGGTCAAGACTCCATGACACGACGACTCCGCATGGTGCGTGAAGACACCGGCCGTGCCCTTGCCAAAGTCCCGCCCCGGACTTAATTGCCTGGGATTTGTTGTAAAACGCATGTTCTAATGCTCACCTGGCCTTTTCTAGGTGGGCATTTTTCATGTCCCCTCTTTGTGCTAGGCACTCTCGCCGACTGGTGAGGTGGCGATTCTAGGGGCGTATTTGTGCCACTAAGGGCGAGGGTGTGGGCGCAATTAATTCCCGGGAGATTTCATATCCACAGCTCGGGAGGCGCTTTTTGAAAAGCTGTGTTGAGCTGCCATCGTGAACATCACACCATGAGCAGTTGAACAAACTGCGACACCGGAGGTAACAAACTCGAAAGGGTTCGTGACCTCCGGTTTCTTTTGGTTTTCTGTGGGGTCATGCTGAGAATCGTACTTGTGGGGATGGAGTGGGAGAGTCCCAGATACGGAGGCTGACTGGGTATCGGAAACCCATCGGGTTGGATTTGGTAGTCGTTAGCTTTGTGGCATCAAAGTCGAATAGACTTTTTGGAGAATTTGCTGGAGCTGCAGATATTCTTCAGTCGTCAACATTTTGAAGTGGTCTTCTCGTAAGGAAGCCACTCGTTGCTCAAGGTCTGTCATTAGATCTGTTCCTGATTTTGAAATCTGTATTTGTTTGGACCGTTTGTCAAAAGGATTTGCTTTTTCGTTGATGAGTCCCCTCTCTTTGAGAGAGGCTATGGTTGCCACCATATTTCGTGGATCGATTCCAAGGCGAAATGAGATTTCTTTTTGGTCCAACTGCTCATTTGGTTCAAGCACGGCTAACGCCAAAAACTCTGCTTGAGTCATTCCACATTTTTTGAGTGCTTTTTTCCAATTACGTTCAAGTACTCGGGCCACTGCAGTAAGTAGAAAGCTGGGCTGCGCGGAAAAATTTCGCCACTCTGGTGCACCATCTGTGATATACATAAAATATGTCTATCACGCCCGATTTCAAAACCCTAATCGTTGGTACTAATTCGTTTGAATACTTTAGGGTCGGCCCTCGAGATGCAGTACCAGTAATCTTTCTTCATGGCTGGCCGGAGGATGCGACTGCGTGGACAAGTGTTATTGCTCTGCTGTCCTCTGAATATGATTGTATTGCTATTAACCTCCCGGGAATAGGCGGAAGCTCACCTTTGGAAAAACCAAATACGGAAAAATTTGCGCAACATTTTTTGAGGTTTGCGGATCAACTTGGGCTTGGAGAGTTTCACCTTGTCGGACATGACATTGGTGGGATGATTGCCTATGCAACCGCGCGAATGACATCAAAGGTCAGGACTGTTTCCATCTTAAATACTGTTGTTCCCGGAGTAGATCCTTGGGATAGGGTTATTGCTAATCCGTGGTTGTGGCACTTTGCATTCCATTCCATTCCTGGTCTTCCGGAGCTGCTTACGAAGGACCATATAGCAGAGTATTTTGATTATTTTTTTGATGGTATTTCGAGTGATCGAACGGCGATTTCCTCAGAGCACCGTGCGCACTATTCTCATGTTTATGCTCAATCAGACGCGCTGAGTCGCAGCTTCGATTGGTATCGACAATTGTGGACAAATGCTCAGTTGAACGCTCGGCCGCGTGAGGATTGTGAGGTTCCGCTTCTGTATATTCGGGGAGCCAGTGAATTTGGAGACATAATCGATTATGTCGAGGGGTTTAGCCGATCAGGTATGAAGCTAATTAATCATGCAATTATCTCTGATGCTGGCCATTTCAGTCCAGAAGAAAATCCGGCGGGAGTAGTAAACGCGCTTGAGAATCATTTTTCGGGCGTTCAACCTAGTTAACTTGCCGGTTGCCTAACTTAGGATTGATCGCGAACCCACTGACCGTCTATGTAAGAAATTTTCGAAGTGAATTCGGTTCGTTTCACAATGTGATTGTCAAACAGTTGAATAAGTTTGTCGACCATTTCCTCCAAAGAGTCCATTCGATCGGAGAGTCGCCATCGATAGCTGGGGTAGACGTTTCTTTTCCAGTCGGGTACTTCGTAGGCGATCTCACACTCGACATCGAACCCAGAGCTAATGCTTGGTGAAAGTGGAGAATTGAGGTTGATTTTGGCAATACGAAGTGGGGTGCCCGAACCGATGAAGGAGAATTCGCGATCGCTCAACTCAATTTTATCCCTAGACGTATGCATCGCTACTTCTTCAGGGATTTTGATCTCCAACTTTTCGATAGCAAGGAGCACTTCATAGAGCTGTCGGTGGCGGCTAGTGCGAGCCAATTCGTTGAGCCAGTAGAGAGCGTGTCCTAACTTGCCAGTCTCAGAATTAAACGGTTGGCAAGTTTGCAACGTATTAACGGACCAGGGATGAAGTCCTTTTAAGCATTTTGCAGTCTTGAATCTTTCCTCAGAGCTGAAGATTGGAAACTGCCGGTTACCCGCAGCGGTGGGTGGATTCTGCCCCGTGTCAAAAATTGCGATCTCGTAGAAAAGGTTGTCCAAAGATGCTCGGAGAGCGTTAGCCCATCCGTAAAACTCTGTTGTCATTTCCGACGGATATGGAGCTGTGGCTTGCAGAAACAGTGAAATGGATTTGTCGTCGCGCTTTAAGAAGCTGTGAACTTTGTGTTCAGATCGATACTCTTGGTGGATTTCATTCATTCTGGCGCGATTTCTCTTAGCAGAGTTGAGTAATGCGATCGATCCTTCAGAATTGAATGTCATATGTATCTCCAGTAAATCCCTTTGGTGGGCCTGTTAGCTGTGCCTTACAGAATTGAATTGATTTGCATGCAATTGGAAATGGATGGTGGTGGACAACTAAGCGATGATTCCGCTTAATCGAAAGGGGATGGTAAAGCCTGATCTCCTTTGGGTTAGGGCAGCTACACCCACGCCCCACACCACAAGTAGTGGGGCATGATTGTGAACCAGCACTAACGCTAGCAGCCGCACCTGACGAGACCTGGAAGCGTGATTCCACCCCTGCCATTAGAAAGTCGTTCACGAGGCAAAACGCGCACAGAGCTACCCGTAGCCGTACTTAGATTCATCAATCTCGTCGTGTGGAGAATGCTTTCTCTAAATCGGATTGCGCAGGTTACTCGTACGTTAAAGAACTGTGTGTAGCTAATAAATATGAAAAGCTTGATTTAAATGTATTGTTGCTAGATTTTCGCATGTCCATTTGTTACGTACCTAGGCAGGTGATTTTCGTGGCTGCACCGCTTTATAGAAAGGAAGAAAATGACAAGCTCGCTTGTCGCCGACGGAATAAAAATAGTCCGTGGGAATAGAGTCATCATCAACAATTTTTCGGCAAAGCTGAGATCCAGTGACATCGTGGCAATGGTAGGGCGAAATGGGGCCGGAAAATCAACCATCATGTCAGCGCTGACAGGCCACCTCATACCTACCGAAGGAAAGATTCACGTTCTGTCGGATAAAAAAGAGAAAGATGACGACCTATCTTCTTCGGTTGCCTTCGTATCACAGGGTCGTCCCCTTTATTCGAGTATTACGGTAGAGCAGCATACTCGACTAGCCCGTGACATTAACGACTCTTTCAACTATCAGTGGGCAAAAGAAAAAATTGAGTCACTCGGAATATCCGGGAAATCCAAAGTATCTCAATTATCTGGCGGACAGCATACTCAAGTTGCGCTGATTATTTCTCTCGCGCGGAATAAAAAATTTATGATTCTCGATGAGCCCATGGCTGATCTAGATCCAGTAGTTAAAATCTGGGTTCGAGAACTCTTGGAACAAGCGGCGAAAGAAGACGGCGTTGGGATATTAGTATCGTCGCATACCGTATCTGATTTATCTGCAATACTTACCCACCTTTGGGTAATTGAAGAAGGAGATCTTCTTGCGGCTGTAGAGAGAGAAGAAATTGATCCACAAAAAGATGGCGCCTTTGAAGAATTTGTGCTTGAACATCTGACTAGGAAAGGCCTCTAATGCTAAAAGTAGCTTTACACTACTTCAAAATTGACCGACCCGCTTGGCTATCATGTGCGGCAATTCTTGTGCTACTGGCGTTACTGGCGGCATACGAAGTCAATTTCAAGCCTTATCTTGGGATGACTGAAATGCTGGCCGGTATTGTGCCCATGTTTGCCGGAATTGTGTGGGCAGTGGCTTTATTCTCTAAAGAATTTGAGACGAAATCTGTTGTCTGGTCCTTAAGCCAAGATCTCTCTTCCTCCAAGTGGTTTTTCTGCCGTATTATTAGCCCTCTAATCTCAGCACTAATCTTTGGAGTTTGTGTATGGGGGATTGTGGAAGTCAGTCAGCTGCGCTCGGACGGGTTGAATCAAGTTAAAAACATGATGTCGTACTCGTACATCGCTGGCCATGCCCTCTACCCAGCTGTGGTGACGGTACTAATGGTGTCTATTGCTTCGATTGCTGGCGTAGTTTTTAAAAAATCAATTCCCGCTGTGGCCGTAACTTTCGCATTAGGTTTATTGGTAGGAACGACAGGAGCTTCTTGGCTTAATCCTCTCCTTCCCGTTGAAAAGGGGGAATTTTCAGGACCACACCCAGATCCAGCCCTTCTTCCAGTCCCCGGCGATATTCTTGAATCAGAGCCAATCGAAAACGGAAAATACTTGGTTGAGTTTTATCCAAATTCAGCGTTCTGGCAAACGCAGACGCTTTACACCTTAATGTGGCTCCTACTCTCACTAATCATCTTGGGCTCCACGCTTTTTCTATTTAAGCGGGCTTCCAAAAAGGCGGTTTAGTCCTCGTGCAGTTTTCTGCACGAAAGTAGTGATAGGAGCTACGACCCTGATTGCCACTCCAGCTTCCTTCCGGAAGTGGTTTCAGGGTCTTTTCCTTTATGGCTGAGTGTGCCCAATGAGTGCTTATCCATTGTCCGTCTCTCTTGCCTGACTGGACTCGCAATATAATGTCGCCTCCGACCCGTATCGCAGCTTTCCACGGTGGGAAACGCGCACCGAGTTACTCGTAGCCGCACTCAAGTCCGTCGATTTCTCCGCCCAACGCCCTAACTAGACGTGCGAAAGCGCAGGTAGAACTACACAACATTGGACATATGGCAGGACTGACGGGTGCGCAGAAGCAGACACACGACTACACAGCTTTACTCCCGCAGTATGGCAACTTCGCTTTGACGCCTTCGACTACTTGCCTTTATGTTTGGCCTTCTTTTTAGCGGCACGGATCTGAAATTTCCGTTGTGCTTCTTCGCGCCGCGCGATCCGCGAAGCTTTCTTCTTGTTTGCGTTAGCTAATTCGAAATTTAACTTTGTTGCTTCTTGGGCCTTCGAGGACACCCCTGAGGTCTTGCGTTGCTCCTTATTGACTTTCCGCTGCAGGCGTTTGGGATTTCCTCGTTGTGGCTCTTCAATAGCGCCAGGTATAGGTACGGAACGATGGGCACGTTTGACTAGGGAAGAACCATTGACGAGTAACCACTCATAGAGTTCGGCATTATTAGGTTCTGGACCGAAAACTACTCGGACGGCGCGGAGTTGGTTGTTGCTGGAAGTCTCGTAGACTCCGCACCAAAATTGACCATCGTGGAAAAGGGTGAATTGAGCAGGCAAAGTTGTCTCCAGGTACGCTAAAGCGGACCTGACGACGCTGGATTCTTTAGCTCTCATGAGATTAAGAGCTAAAGCGACGGATAGCACTGGTTAGTGTTATCGCTCAGACTTCCTACTGAGACTGTGCGTTTTGCGCATCAGGATCTTACGGGAATAACGCTAACACACCCTGAGTGCAGAGAACGCAGCCAACTGATGTGGCAGGAATGAATACCTAAGCAGGAGAAGAGGCATGGGTACTCAGTGTGGGAGAGTATTGCGAAACCTTCGCGCGCACATTAGCCTAAGACATGACAGCACAGTTCACTTTTGAATTGCGGCTGCACAATAAAAAGGGCCCCAACGAGTGCCAGCTCGTTGAGACCCTCGGGCCTTAAAGACCCACGTGAAGCACAACTGCAATGAGCTTCACTGTTACGGTCGCAAGTGTTATGACCTTGATTGCCACATCGAGCCAGCTAAGCTTCGTGGCGTCAAGGTCTTTTCTTTTGCGACCGAGTGTATCCAATGAGTGCTTACCCATTGTCTACCTCCCCTTGCGTCGTAGGGTTGTCCGCTCGCCTGAAAAAGGGCGCGCGGGACAGCCCACGTCACGCGCGGGCCTTACCGCGCACCGACGAGGAAGTCACGCCCACACCCCACCACAAGTAGCGGGGCGTGATTGTGAACCAGCACTAACGCTAGCAGCCACACCTGACGAGACCTAGAAGTATGATTCCACCCCTGCCTTTATAAAAGCCGCCCACGAGGCAAAATGCACACAGAGACACTCGTAGCCGCCCTTAAGTCTGTCGATTTCACCACCCAACACCCTAGCTAGACGTACAAAAGAGCAGGTAAGACTACATATTGCTAGGCGTATGCTTTAGCATATGGCGGAACATACGCTATAAGGTGCTGTTGCAAAGTTGGGGCAGTAGAAAGACCGGCGTGAAATAATCAGAGCCATGGGCATCTTCTCCGGTCGGCATTTCCCCCGTGAAATCATCCTGTGGGCGGTGCGGTGGTACTGCCGCTACGGGCTCAGCTACCGCGATCTGGAAGAAATGATGACCGAGCGGGGTGTGCCAGTCGATCACACCACGATCTACCGCTGGGTGCAGAAATACGCCCCTGAGCTGGATAAGCACACTCGCTGGTACCGGCAGGTACCCGACTGGCAGGCCCGGTCCTGGCGGGTGGATGAGACCTATATCCGGGTCGGCGGCACGTGGTGCTACCTCTACCGGGCTATTACCGCCGGTGGGCAGACCTTAGATTTCTACCTCTCACCAAAACGGAATGTGGCTGCGGCCAAGCGTTTCCTGGCCAAGACGCTGCGATCGAATACGACAGCCGGGTCCCCGCGGGTCATCAACACCGACAAGGCACCAGCTCTGGCCAAGGCAATATCCGAGCTGAAGGCGGAGGGAATCTGCCCTCAGACGGTGGAGCACCGGCAGGTGAAATACCTGAACAACGTTCTCGAGGGAGATCATGGCCGACTTAAAAGAATCCTGGGACCGAAGGGGGCGTTCAAAAACCGAATTTCCGCCTACCGGACGTTGAAAGGGATGGAAGCGATGCATTCATTACGGAAAGGTCAGGGCACGATGTTTGCTTATGGGCACCCCAATCCGGACGCGGTGATCGTCAACCGGGTCTTCGAGACGGCCCGAGAACGCCGGCACGCAGCGGCCATCAGGAAATGAGAAACTGGGTCGTCTCGACTCTCCGCCCAACTTTGCAACAGCACCGATATTACCTACCTGCGCACTACTGAAGGCTGGTTGTACTTGTGCACGGTCCGCGATGGCCATTCTCGCAGGGTGCTGGCATGGGCTATGGATAGCATTCAAGATACGTTCCTGGTCGAACGGGCCCTGCGGATGGCGCATACGTTGCGTGGTGACGTGCCTGACGGGCTAGTGTTTCACGCTGACCGCGGAACGCAATTTACCAGCGAGAAGCTTTGGGAGGTTTGCCACAACCCGGGCATTACTCAGTCCGTAGGGCATACCGGTGTGTGCTCCGATAACGCGATGGCCGAGTCATTCTGGTCAACGCTTAAAACCGAGTTCTACGACCGTAAGAGCTGGTCAACCCGTGATGCCGCACGTAAAGCCGTTGCTTACTGGGTTGAAGTCGTCTACAACCGCCGACGTCGGCACTCCTCACTCGGGATGGCCAACCCCGTCGACTTCGAGAACCACATTGGTTTAACCACCGGTAGAAAAGAAATAGCCGCCTAACCACTAGGTAGCTCTACTATGTGTCCACAATTTGCGGGCAACCCCAGTCAATCATAGAACACACTTGGCTGACACCGCTGATTAATCTCGACGAGCTTTACTATCAACTTCGTAGGGGTCGTCAGTTAAGACACCACGAAACATATCTTCGTTTAAAAATTTGAGGATATCGAACAAAGTATCCGCCGTTAAGACAAGCTCATTGGATTGATTCATGTAAACCGAGGGGTTGAGGTCGCATTCCTCCATACCCTCCCGAAGGTCAGAAGTATCTAGAGAATCGAGGTGCCCTCTACGTGCGATGCTTTCTATACGCTTGGCGACCCGAGAGTCACGTACCCCCTTCGCCAGAAGAATCTCATAAGATTCCTGCGTCATCGGGGTTGAATCCTTGATCCCATCGATCCAGCCTTTCGCCATCTTTTTAAGTTCTTCCTGGCCTCGGAAGATGGCAGCAAAGGCAGTCTGGTTGAACACGAATAAGTGCTCTTCTGTAATGATCAGGTCCACACAAGAGTCGAAAGCGAAGACTGCATGATGCGCAAGACTCAGCTCGTCATCCAAGAAACCTAGTCTTTTTTTACGTAGCCCACGTAAAGGATTGAGCTTGCGCAGGAAAGTTACAGAATCCGATCCGATACCAAATTGGAAAGCGTAAAAGTATGGATCTGTTTTTAAGAGGGTCTTCCCCTCCATCTCGGCTATATTTTGAGTATCAATCAAAGCCGCTAGAAGGGGTTGCACTTTTGACTTCGAGACCTGAGGCACCTCTCCGACTGCCTCACACGTGGTGACGAGATAAGTCTCCTTAGATACGGGACGGGCAGGCTCCCATTCTTCAGGATCTCTCTGCTTCCGATTTTCAAGTACTTCACTCGCAATTTCTGCAAACATATCTTGAGCATCCTGTGCGAGAGCCACTCGTCTCAGAGAGACCTTGTCGTCATTTGATCGATAACCAAGAATGAGGCGGACTGGCTTCGTCAAATCCACAAAATCGAGAAGTTCATCAGCGGTGCTTTTGTCCATAATTCCCTAGTTGATATGAGATTAACTTGTTCAGCCTGTGCGTTCCTCCACAGCAATGTAGAGCCCGTCAGCAATTCTCCTAGTATAAGTGGATTGCGAGGGCAATGGTGGTTCTTTGGAGATGATGTAGGCACCACCTTGTCCTACAATGTCAACTGAAAAGACACGATAGCCCACTATCAGCATAAATGGGTTAATTAATATTAAAGATGTGCGATAGAGAAGAGCAACCATGAGTGCAGCAAATCCTACATAGGCCGCGACTAAGGAAGCGCTCATCTGTTCTGATAAAAACAGGAAAGGGAAGATGAAAGTAATCAAGTATGTAGGGATTTGAGAACTTTCATCTTTAACATTAGAGACCACGAATTCCTGCTTCCCTGCCTTACGTCGTGAAAGTAGCACTAGTGGTGTGAGCAAGAAAGTTACTACGCCGACGACGAGTAACAGCACCGCCAGCATCCGCTGAGCATTAAAAAGCCGCAACCCTGCGATGATGAATGCTGGAGCAAGCGATGAGATGAAGAGGAAGAGCCGGGTTTTGGGCGACTCTTGGTAGCGAGCCACTGTCATACATTCATTCTAGATGCTCCTCTTAACACCCTGAGGCGATTTCGATTCCCTCACCGCAATCTAAGTATCTACTCTTCTGCTTCGCTCCCTAGCTATAACGACTGCAGGCAGCAAAATTATTGAGATCAACAGCACTAGGCGGGAGGACCTGACCCCGCAGACGCACCTCATCCCAAGCCAGAAAGTCGACGACGCCCATGATAGACCACGGTCGACGGGCAGGTACACGAAAAACGCCCGGGCAGTGGTGTTGTTCTGCATCGTGGGAGTCATCGGTGTCGCCATCGACTTCGGCACCATGCACTTCCTCGAAACCTCCGGGGCAAACGCCCTGATCGGCCGGGCAATCAGTTACATCCTGGGCAGCCTGTTCGCCTACTACGCCAATAGCTTTGTGACTTTCTCCGGCAACCGGTCCACCACCGAGAAGCTGAGGGCCCTCATCGTCTACACCGCGTGTTTGATCATGGCGGTACTGGTCAACAGCTCGCCCGTATCCCGCTGGCGGATTTCGAACACACGATTTTCCTCTCGTGGGTGATTTCGCAGGCAATAGCCACCACCCTCAACTTCATCCTGCAGAGCAAGTGGGTGTTCAACAGCGAAAACACCTCACGGTGAGCGCATTCCGCTCCGCCAAGCCCCTGCCGAGTAAGCGATAACCCGGCAATCAACCCTCATCCTGCCCGGCAGGGCAAGGTGGGAGAAGGACTGTCGGGTTAGACGTCCATCTCGATCGAGGTGGGAGTTCCGTCCCTCTTCGTCTTCACCGTCACGGGGTGCCCACCGAACATGTACCCGTCGTCGAACTCGACGCCAATGTTTCCCCTGTGGGGAATGTTCACCGCAGTCGGAGTCAGCTTGGCGTAGACGTCCTCCACCCCGAGTTTCGGGGCGGGTGTCGGCCTCCCTTCCGCCTCGGCCACATCGTGGCGCCACCGGTTCGCGGCCGGAAGGGTGTTGTTGCAAGGTTGGGGCAGTAGGAAGAGCGACGTGAAATAATCACAGCCATGGGTATCTTCTCTGGTCGTCATTTCCCCCGTGACATCATTCTGTGGGCAGTGCGGTGGTACTGCCGCTACGGGGTGAGCTACCGCGATCTGGAGGAAATGATGACTTCAGCGGGGCGTGCCGGTCGATCACACCACGATCTACCGCTGGGTCCAGAAATACGCCCCTGAGCTGGACAAGCACACTCGGTGGTACCGGCAGGTACCTGACTGGCAGGCCAGTTCCTGGCGGGTGGATGAGACCTATATCCGGGTCGGCGGCAGGTGGTGCTATCTCTATCGGGCGATCACCGCCGGTGGTCAGACCCTGGACTTTTACCTCTCTTCGAAGCGGAACGTGGCCGCAGCGAAGCGTTTCCTGGCCAAGACCCTGAGGTCGAACACGATAACCGGGTTCCCGCGGGTGATCAACACCGATAAAGCACCCTCCCTGGCCAGGGCAATCGCCGAGTTGAAGTCAGAGGGAATCTGCCCGCCAACAGTGGAACACCGGCAGGTGAAATACCTCAACAACATCCTGGAAGGCGACCATGGTCGGCTGAAGCGGATCCTCGGGCCGAAAGGCGCGTTTAAGAACCGGACATCTGTATATCGGACGTTGAAAGGGATGGAAGCGATGCACTCATTACGGAAAGGGCAAGGCGCGATGTTTGCCAACAGGCAACCGAACCCGGACGCGGTGATCGTCAACTGGGTCTTCCAGAATATCTAAGCAGGCTGGGCCATAATGCTGGCCAGGCGACGAAGAAAGGAGTGTTCGCGGTTCTCCACCCAACTTTACAACAACACCTTTTTATTTTTCCTAGTCGCTGTTCTTTTGCTTGGTGCGCAGCATATCCATGCTCATCACGGCGCCGATGATGGCGGCGTGATGTTGCTCATTGAGGCCCGGCGTGATGCGCAGGCGGTACGTGTTTTTGCCCATGAAGAAATTACCCATGCCAGTCCATTCGTTAGAGACGTCAGCAAGCAGGCGATCTTCTGAAGTGATGGAAAGGTTCCAATCCCAGAAGTCGCCGTGAATTTCGACGTCGGCAAAGCCCTCCATGGTCAAGTCCAACTTTGTCTTGAGCATGGAGAAACGCTTGGTGATAACGGCCATGGGCTTTTCGATTCCCGGCAAGTGCACCTCATAGGTATCCCGCAGAAAATTCGGCGGATCCGAAATCGTCATGACCGTCTGGAGGGGGTTCCCCTCGGCATCCGTGAGTGCGACCTCCAAGCTGCGAGAGGATTTAAACACCATATCTTTAAGGCTGGTGGATTGCAGGATGGTGCCCACAGGGGTGCCGTCGATATCGGTGATCATGAACTGATCATTGAGGAAGGACTTGGTCTGGGTAATTACGAGCTCATCCAGTGTGAATAAGTTTTGCGTCATGCCAGCCACTGTAGGGCAGCCGGTGGTTTTATTCCTCCTCCCTAGGGGTGGTTTTCTGCTGGCGCATGAGTTTTTGGGCCTCTTCATATGCTCGTGTGCGGTGAGCGGTCATAGTTTGTGCAAAGGTCTGCACCCAATTCGTATTTTTCGGAGCTAGTGGTCCGGAGGGCTCCGTGGTAGTCCAGGATCCATCCTCGAAAAGCCAGATGATGTCGCGCGTATGTGGGTCCATGACGTAGAAAGCGCGACCATCGGTCTTCACATTGTGGTGGTGTTGGCAGAGGCAGGCGAGGTTTGCCGGAGTGGTCGGACCGCCATCCGCATGATTGATGCGGTGATCCTTCTGGCAGGCGGTGGCCGGGCGATTGCAGCCGGGATAACGGCAGGTGCCGTCAAATCCTTCTAAGTACGCAGCCATGGCCGCCGGGGTGACGTAACCTTTGACCTCCTGGTTAGGGTCCATCTCCCGGATTTTGGTGTAGGGCAGCGCATTCGACCGCGCCGGGTCGAGCCAGCCCACGGATTCAATAAACGCTGGGGAATTGGGCACGTCGGTGGCTTTATAGGCGTTGAGGATGATTTCGGGAGCTTGGGTACGGCCGGTGAGGAGTGCAACGGCGGCGTCGGCAAGCGAGCAATCTAGCTCTAGCGCGGTCTGCCGGATGCACTTATCGACGCTCGCGATAACCGCCGGGTCCGCACTCAAGGTCACCGCCGAGGTGTTATCGCCCCAATTTTCCATGGTGTAGCGCGGCTGGGTGGGGCCCTGGGTGACGGCCAATGTGTCATCGGCGAGGTTGATGAGCTCGTTGAGTTTGCGCTTGATCTGTGCCTGCGTACGCATGGTCTGGTTCGGTCGGGTAGGGGTGAGGTAGGCAGTGAGCTGCTCATCGATGCGCGCCACCACCTCTGGCGTCGGATTGCCCAAGCGGTTGAGGGACTTATTGATGGCAATAATCCGGTCGAGGTCTAAATGATAGAGGCGGTGCTGTAAGGCCTGCAGCTCAGGCAGCTCCTCCAAGCGGTGCAGCGCCATGAGGATATGGCCGATCCGGCCTTCGTTAACGCCGGTAGTGCGGTAGAGGGATTGGGTAACTAATTCGAAATCAGAATCGAGATCCGGGACTTGGCTCACCCAGAACTCGTACTCCGCCTTTCGCATCTCAAAGGCTAAGCGTGTGGTGGGGTCGGTGGTGTTGGTCGTGGAAAAGTAGGGTTCTTCCATGGCGCATCGTACCTAAATAATCGTGTGAACTTGTGTACGATTCACACCTTATAACACCCCTCGGACACGAGCCTTTTTGAGACGTTTAGGCAGCTCAGAAGCTATATTCTGGATCTTTAGTGGGTAGGGTATTTTCGCTTCTTTGTGCCGCATATTTCCTATCTTGCTTGTGCATGAATCGCAGGCCCCAGATAATAAGCGTCCAGGTGATGAGGGCGATAACAAGGATGGTCGCCGGCCAGTCACCCGCAATCATGGTCGCGCCATTGAACAAGGTATGTAGGGCAATAGCGGCCAGCCAGAAACCGGCCACCTGCCAATACCCGTGGCGCCCGCCCGCATAGAGCTTGCCGACGCCCCACGCCGCAACCCCCGTATACAGCGCATGGCTAAAGGCGCCAGTGAAGAATCGTCCGATACCAGTAATGATGACGCCCCAGAGGTCGCCGTCCAAGTTATCGATGGCCGCGTTGAGGATGAACGGCACATTTTCCATGACATCAAAACCAAGGCCTACCGCCATGCCGACCGCGGCGGCTTGGTAGGGATGCTTCACGTTTCCAAAAGCCGCAATAATAATAACGACGCCGAGGAGCTTGATGGTTTCTTCTGGAAGCGGCGAGTAAAAGGCCGCGTCCAGGTAGGTAAGCCCCAGCTTGTCTGAGATCCCCACTATTTGGTCGTTGAGGCTTACCACCACCGGCTGGGCGAGCGCACCCCATAGGATGCCCTGCCGCATCGGCCGCGGCCTAAACCACCAGAATCCCAGTCCAAGCGTCAAGCCAGCGCAGATGAGCGCACCGATGAGCCCCACCTCGGTAAAACGGCGATCAACAAAGAAAAAGCCGGAAACTACCAGACCGAAAGCGATAGATAGCCAATATAGATTCTTCATGCCTTTTCTACCTCCTGGGCGAGTTCTTCAGCGCGCGGTCCGCGCAGGGAGAGGAACGAGGTGGGGCCATCGCCCTCGATGCTGATGGCTACGAGGTCGCCATCGCTAAGCGTGCGCTTATCCCCGTCGCGGTCGATGTCTCCTTCCGGCATGGCTGTACCTTCACCCATTGCCCGGAGGTACCGGCGGGTGGCTTGGTCCTTGTCCTGTACGCCGACTTTTTTAGCGCGGATCTGGGTGCCGTCACAGTCCCAGCGCGGCTCGGCAGTGGTGGAGCCGTCTTCCTCGGCGCAGGATAATCCGGGGATGCGGGCCGAGCCGGCCTGCACCTCAGAGGTGGGGTTGTCGTATATATCTGGTAGGAGCGCATTGGTGCCGTAGATGGCACCAAATATCGCGCCCGCCGCGAGAATAAGTGGTGTGCTTTTCATGTACTCAACGCTAGGTATGCCCTGCTCAGCGCGGTATCCTCCGCGGGGAGGATTAAGCCGGACATAGGGAGGAATTCTCCCCCATAAGTTCTGCCAAGCCCTGTGATAGGTTGGGTGCATGTTTGAGGAGCTAGAAGAAGAAGCGGAAACAAAAGACGAGCCTAGCCGCGTCTGGTGGCAATGGTGGGCGCCCATCGCCATGGTCGCGGTCTTCGTTGGCCTGCCGCCCGCTGTCTACCACCTTGTTCCCGGCCTTGCCCTGCTCATCCTCATGGCCGTGCTGACGGTGATCATTGCTCTTGTCGACGGCGCCACTTTCCGCGCCTCCTGGACCATCTTCAGTGTGGCAGGGTTGGCCTATTTTGCCGCCATGTCCCTGTATTTCAATGAGGGAACGTGGATTTACCTCCCAGTGTTTGTTTTCCTGGCATGGGCCGCGAGCAAGCTGGGTGCAGTGGTGGGCTCCAAGGCAGGGAAGAACTAATGGAGACCTGGCGCCTAGAGCACCCCGAGGTGGGCACCATCGAGGTGCAGCGCGGGTATGATGCCGAGTTCGCTGAGCTGGGTGAGTGGCCGAAGAAAGCGAAGGACTTCACCCCGGTTCCAGGCGATGCCACCCTGCCGGAACGCCTCCGGCTCTGGCGGAAGAATCCCAGCCCGCGCCTGCAGATTGTGGTTAACGGTCAGGTACGCAGCCGCCACGATCGGCCGCGTGCGGGCCGCTATTCGCTTAAAAAGAAGATCGAAAAAGACCTCACCCTGCTCGAGAACTCCGCCCCGCGAACCAAGCCTTACCTAGATATCCAAGCCTCCCCCTTTGGCGAGCTTTTAGACGTCTACTACCGCAATGGCGAGGAGGCAGTTGCCCTAGATCCGCCGGCCGGCTCACTGGGGGAGAAGCGCCGTAAGGCCATGGAGGATAGCTCCGTTAAGCGGGTGTTATATCCGCTCTTGGGCGGCTTGGGAAAGTCCGGCTGGGCCATTGGCGTAATCGTGCTTGGCCCGATCATCAAACGCATCTTGTCTCGGTTGTTGCCGGATTGGGAGCTGCCGGATATCGACCTGCCGGATATCGCGCTCCCGGTGCCGGAGTTGCCGCAGATAGAGCTGCCGGTGCCGAATATCGACTTCAACATCGACATCGATCCGCCCGACTGGCTCGTATTTTTGATGGATTACAGCAAGGTGTGGGTGCCGATCATCATTGCCATCGTGGTGGGCATTCAGGCAGTGCGCAATGCCAAGAAGTCTGAAGAAAAGAAGCAGCAGTGGCAGCAGGGCAGCGCGTATGCTGACGGCCATGAAGATTCACGGCGCGATTGATGCGGAAGGCCGGTGCAAGCATTGGCATTCGCCGCTGGACGTGGTGGCCAATAAGTGCGCCACCTGCGGGAAATATTTTGCTTGCGCGCTGTGCCACGCCGAGCTTACTGAGCATGAGTTTGGGCCCATGCTTGCCGACGCCCCCTCAGTCCTCTGCGGCGCCTGCCGCACCGAGATGAACTACCACGCTTATTCCGCCGCGCCTGCATGTCCCCACTGCGGGCATAAATTTAATCCCGGCTGCAGCGCGCATGCCGGGATCTATTTTCAGCTAGACTGCTAGAAAGAAGACACTAGAAAGAAGACAGCTGCTGCAGCTGCTGGATTTGCGGAATCTGTGGCAGCTGGAACTGGGATACAGCGTTCTGGGCAATCTTGGCCGCATCCGGGATGCGGAAGGTCTGGCCTAAGAAGGGGACGTCGACAGTTGGCTGGCCCGGGATGGTGCCCAGCTCGATGACCTTGGCATTCTTGGCTGGCGCAGGTGCCGGTGCCGGGGCCGGAGCCGGCTTTGGTGCGGGGGCATTGCCGCGCTGGCCGCCGGTGTTGACCGGCTTGCCCTGGCCAGTGGTGCCGTTTAGGCCGCAGCGGGCAATAGCTTCGTCCATGCGGCCGATGGCGTCGCGGACCTCGTTGCCGCGTGGGTGCACGGTGGCAACGGCGAGGGCCTGGGACTTCTTCTGGTTGTAGTCAGCGGAGTTGGTCCAGTACTGCTTGGCCTGGGAGCAGGAAATCTGGCCGGCAGGCATCTTGGCGAGGAGGTTATCAACGGCGTCGGCATGGGCAGCGGCAGGGGCGGCGAGGGTTACGGTCAGGGCGGTAGCTGCAGATAGCAGCGCGGACTTACGTGCAAAGCTCATGCCAGACATCTTGCCACACTTGTTATGCCTGTGACAGGCCGAGGAAGCGATTGACCAGGCTGCGGTAGGCGCGCACGGTGAGCTTCAGATCCTCCAAGTAGAGGTGCTCGTCATGGCTGTGCAGCTGCGAGTTGGCGCTGGCCATATCGCGGCCCTCGGCGTGCATGGCAAAGCCATAGGCGTTGCCACCCTTGCGCCGAGCAAAGCGTAGATCCGAGCCGCCGGTGGCGTGAACTGGTACGACGGCCTTATCTGGGAAGAATTCCTTGGAGGTGGCCTCGATGGCGCGCCACAGCTCGGTATCGGTGGAGGATTGCGTGGCATCTTCAGTAATGAGGTGTTCGATTTCTACCTCATCGGCCATGTCTCCAAGCGCGCTGCGCAGGAAGTCATCCAGATCCTCCTGGGTCTGGCCGGGGAAGGGGCGCACATCCATTTCCAGGTAGGCATGTGAGGGCAGCACGTTGATGGCGCCGCCGGCGCGCAGGACGGTCTCGGCGATGGTGGTGTGGCTAAAGGCATGCGCGTAGGCGTCGAGGTTGCCGAACTTGGAGTAGTCACCGGTGCCGTCGATAAGCTCCTGCTCCGTCTGGGGGTCAAACTTGAAGGTGCGCACGAAGCCCTCCCAGATCTCATTGGAGGCTGTGGGTGGTTCGGCGGCGGCGATGCGGCGGGCTACCTCACCGATCTTTACGATGGCAAAGTCCTTGCCATAAGGGGTGGAGCCATGGCCGGCATCGCCGTGCACATGCAGGCGGCGCTGGCCGGCGCCCTTTTCGCCCACGTTGAAGCCCACCGCGCCGGGCAGGTGGCTGCCGCCGGTTTCAGATAAGCAGTTCTTCCAGGAAAAGGCATCGGGGTGGTTCTCGGACATAAAGCGCACGCCGAGACCGCCGCGGGCCTCCTCATCTGCCATGCCGACAAAGGCAAGGGTGCCGCCCGTGTTGCCGGCGCGGGCAACCTCGCGCGTGACGGCGGCCATGGTGGCGGTAATAAATAGCATGTCTACGGAACCGCGGCCGTAAAGCTTGCCGTCTTCGATGAGCGCCTCGAAGGGCGGTTTGGTCCACTTGGGCTCGTCGACGGGGACGACGTCCGTGTGCCCCATGAGGGTGAGCGGTTCCTTTTCTGGATCGCCGGGGACGGTCACGACGATGGAAACGCGACCTGGGTGGGATTCGAAGCGCTCAATCTGTACGTCTTCGCCCGCGAAGAATTTCTCCAGACTATCCGCATTGCGCACCTCGTGGCCGGAATCCGGCGTGAGGTCGTTTACGCAGGCATTGCGGATAAGTTCTTGGAGGAGGGAGAGGGTGTCATCATAAAGCGTCATGCTACCGAGCCTAACGGTGGGAAAAATTTCATGTGATTTTAACCAAACCTGAACGCTGTTCAAGTAGTGTTCACACCATGAGCATTATTGAGATCGCCCGTGAAAAAGCCCTAGAGCAAGGCAAAGGCCTCAACCAGGAAGAACTACTGCAAGTACTACAGGTCCCGGATTCCCAACTGGAAGAAATCGCCGATATCGCCCACCAGACCCGCCTGAAGTGGTGTGGTCCAGACGTTTCGGTGGAAGGCATTATCTCCATTAAAACTGGCGGCTGCCCAGAAGATTGTCACTTCTGTTCTCAGTCCGGCCTCTTCGAGTCCCCAGTGCGCGCCGTGCGCCTCAACATCCCGGAGTTGGTGGAGGCGGCGCAGAAGACCGCCAAGACCGGTGCTACTGAGTTCTGTATCGTCGCTGCGGTGAAGTCCCCGGATGATCGGCTGCTGGACCAGGTAGGCGAGGCGATTGCAGCGATTAATGATGCCGTCGATATTGAGATTTCCTGCTCCCTGGGCACCCTGACCCGCGAGCAGGCGCAGCGCCTGAAGGATATGGGCGCGCAGCGTTATAACCACAACCTGGAGACGTCCCGCTCCTTCTTCCCCAATGTGGTCACCACCCACACCTGGGAGGAGCGCAAGCAGACCCTCGACTATGTACGCGAGGTAGGCATGGAGGTCTGCTGCGGCGGCATCATCGGCATGGGCGAGTCCTTGGAGCAGCGCGCCGAGTTCGCCGCGCAGCTGGCAGAGATTGACCCCTGCGAGGTGCCGATGAACTTCCTGGATCCGCGCCCGGGCACCCCATTTGCGGACCGTCCGCTGGTTCCGCTGGGTGAGGGCCTGCGCGCCGTGGCGGCATTCCGCTTGGCTATGCCGTCTACCACCTTGCGCTTTGCCGGTGGCCGCGAGCTTTCGCTTGGCGACGACGGCACGGAGCGCGGCCTGCTCGGCGGCATCAACGCCATCATTGCCGGCAACTACTTGACCACCCTGGGCCAGCAGATTGAAAAGGATGTGGACATGTTGAACCGCATCGATCTGCCGATTAAGGCCCTGTAGTGGCTGGTTTATCCGAGCCAACATCCGAATTGGCTGCTGCCGTACTGGCTGGGGACGAGCCGATTTTCCATCCAAATACCGGCAAGCCGGTCGAAGAGGAATTCACGCTGCACCCGGCGGCCGCAGCCGGCCTCGACGTGCCACGCTATTGCCAGATCTGTGGCCGCCGCATGGTGGCCCAGGTGCGCCCCGATGGTTGGCACACTAAGTGCTCACGCCACGGGGAGCTGGATTCGGAGTGGCTTTATGTAGAGCACCTGCCCGAAAGCTAGCATCGGGGGCATGGATCCCGCCGTCTCCCTTGCCCACCAGTCTGCGCTGCGTTCGATCGCCCGAGTGGTCGAAGAATCGGCGCCGCATACGGAGGAAGGGAAGGCCTTAGGGGACGTCGTCAAGCAGCTGCGCGAGGGCCCCGTAATGGTGCTGACCGGGGCTGGGGTGTCTACGGACTCGGGCGTGCCGGACTATCGGGGGCCGCGCGGCTCACTCAGTAGGCACCGGCCGATGACCTATCAGGAATTTCGCCACGACCCGGCCGCGAGCCATAGGTATTGGGCCCGCAGCTTTGTGGGATGGCGGGTTATGGATTCCGCGGTGCCGAATCGCACGCACTATGCACTCGTGGAACTGGAGCGCGCCGGGCTGGTCAATGGCGTGGTCACGCAAAACGTGGATGGCCTGCATAAACAGGCGGGAACCGCGAACTTGGTGGCGCTGCATGGCGATATGGAAACCGTGGTGTGCTTGATGTGCGGGCACCGGGAGGCGCGGCCGCACTTCGATGCGCGCCTAGCTGCAGCGAACCCGGGTTACCTGGAACGCCTCGTGGTGGAGGCGGATCAGGTGAACCCGGACGGTGACGTGACGCTCGCTGAAGCAGACGTGGCAGCCTTCCGCATGGCAGGGTGTGAGCGCTGTGGTTCTGCACTGTTGAAGCCGGACGTCGTCTACTTTGGTGAGCCCGTGCCGGCGGAGCGCCGCGATGCTGCTTTTGCACTGCTGGGCCAGGCGCGTTCGCTCGTGGTGGCCGGCTCTTCGCTGGCGGTTATGAGCGGGTACCGCTTTGTGCTGGAGGCAAAGAAGCAGGGCAAGCGCGTGGCCGTTATCAATGGCGGGCCCGGCCGGGGTGATCAGAAAGTGGATACGCTGTGGCGCACCCAGGTGGGTCCGGCCTTTGACGCGGTACTCGATGAGCTGGGGCTATAACTAGCGCGGGATGCTCTCCACCAATTCCAAAATGGTGCGCACGATGGCGCGAACGCGCTTATCCATCGGCATATCCTCGTGCATGACCATCGCGAGGCGGTCGAAGTCTTGGACATAAATATTGCGGACCGTGCCCTCTGCGACGCCGCGGGGGTCGAGGAAGCAGGTCTCGGGCGGGACAACGACGGCGTCGGACCGCGTGGCAATGCAGGTATAGCTCACGCCGGATTCTAGATCGCCGTCCCGGTTGGTTTCGCGCAGAGCCTCACTGCCGACGACCTGGTCCATGCCCGCCGGCCCAAACCAGCCATCAATGATGGAGCGCAGCACCGCTTCCTGGCGCGGGGTGCGAATGAGGCGGCTGGCGATGCCGCCGTAAGTGGTGCCGTGATTCGGCGCGCTAATGCACATCAGGTGCAGGACGTTTTCGGCCCCGCCCTCCATGCGCATCCAATAACGGGCAAGCAGCCCGCCTTGGGAGTGGCCGATGAGAATGACCTTGTCCGCGCCGGTGGCTGCGCGCACGGTATCGATATAAGCGCCAAGTTGGCGTGCGGATTCCGCGAGCGGCTGGGTAGCGCGGTGCCCATAATCAGGGGCGAAGACGGCCCAGCCGTCCTGGCGCAGTTCATTGCCTAGGAGCTGCCATACGCCTTTGGTATCGCAGGTGCCGTGGATGAGGATGACCGGCCAAGGTCGTTCCGCGGTAGGACGCGCGCTCCAGTCATCTTCGAAGACGCCGCGCGGCTTGATGCGGGCGCCAAGAGGAAGGGTAGCGGCGGCATCGGCGTCGAGGGCGGTATCGCCCGGGCTGGTCTTGACCTTCTGGGCTTTGATGAGGTCTGCGATTTCGGCCGCGACCTCCTCGCGCAGTGCCGTGGCCTCGGCAGGGGAGGCGACGCCGCGACGCGGGGAATCGGTCAATTCCTTCTCGTTGGCACGCCAGAATTTGCGGAGTTGTTCGGAAATAGTGGATTTCAACTCAGCCATGGTTCCGGATTGTACTCGTTATTGCAGGTTAACTGTGTTTTTGCCAGGGGTGAAGAAATTTATGGGCAAACCCTTGACCATCCTACGAAAGGTTTATAAACTTAGGCTTGCCTAATCACGGGCGGTGCTTGCAGGAGGGTGCGCTCCACTCCCTCCTTGGGTGCCGAGAGATTAGTCATGGGGAGAAGGCCCACCGATGCGCTGTCGGTGGGCCTTCGTTTATGCAAGAAATCTTGCACGAATGTCTCGGGTAACTTAGTGTGACTAATCGTTCAAGAATTATTGCACGATTGGAGTTGGAATGAGCCCACGAAAATATGAGCATCCGGCCACCGAGGATTTAGAATTCGTCCGTGTATTGGCTGCAGTAAGTGATCCCATCCGGTTGGAAATGGTCAAGCGCTTAGCAGACGGCAAGGAGCACGATAGCTTGACGCTTGCTGACGATCTGCCTCGGTCGACCCTGACTTACCACACTCGGCGGCTGCGTGAAGCCGGTGTGACGTGGACAAGAAGCCAGGGGCGCAGTTGTGTCATCTCTTTGCGCCGAGACGATCTAGACGAGTGCTTTCCAGGTTTGCTTGACATGGTGATTTCTAATGCTTAAACAGCTATGGCCGTTAGTTTTGGGCAGCGTAGCACTCGGGTTGGATGCGTATGTTATTGCTGGGCTGCTGCCTCAGATTGCCGAAGACTTGGGTGCAAGTGGCAGCGTGATTGGCTTAGGTGTTACCGCTTTTACCGGTGCGTACGCGGTATGCGGCCCACTATTATCAGGTAGGGCGGGCAAGAATCCGCGAAATGGACTGCTGGGCGCTATTGCTGTGTTTTCTCTGGCCAATGTTGTGACCGCTGTATCCCCTACGGTAGGTGTTTTTATAGTTTCGAGGCTGATTGCGGGGGCGGCAGCGGGAATCTATTCGCCATTGTCCGCGGCGGTAGCGGGCATGTCGGTCACAGCGGAGCGTCGCGGACGTGCGCTTTCATTGGTACTAGCCGGTTTGGCGGTAGGAACTGTTGCGGGTGTACCAGCGGGACTGGGAGTGGCCAAGCAGCTAGGCTGGCGGGCTGCCATTGCATTGGTATCGGTGGTTGGCATGGCGGCGTTGGCAGGTATAGCGATACGTAAAACGAGTGCTGTACCAGCTGTGCCTTCTTCCTCGCTAGGGCAGCGACTCCGAATCATTGGTCGGGTGGATAATTTTCTAACGGTCTTGGTTACTTTCTTCGTGGGAGTCGGTTCGCTGGGACTGTATACCTATATTTCCGTGGTGCTCGAACGAGTGCAGGTAGACACCATTCCTGGCATGTGGATTTGGGGAATTGGCGGTGCAGTTGGTGCATTTGGAATCGGGCGGGTGCTCGATAAGGTAGATAGTTCTCGCAAGCTAACGACCATAATCATCGTTTTTCTTGCTGCTGATTTTGCACTGTTGTTGCTATTTCCCTCGAGCCGTATGGTGGCACTGGTGTGTCTTTTTGCATGGGGGCTTTTGGGATGGTCTTCCATGGCACCGCAACAGCATTCGATGCTCAGTGCAAATCCTGATGAAGGTGCGACTGCCGTTGCTGCTAATGCGTCCGCGAATTATCTGGGTTCGGCTGTTGGCTCCGCAGTAGGTGGCCTATTTTTGCCCTCCTCCACGGGAATCTTATTGGGGGCGCTATTCGTAGTTTTATTAGGAATCGTCTGCAGTATCGGGGCGAGAGCCTTGTCCTTCCTTAAGCCTAGGGACAATGAGAATTAAGAATCTCTCGGATCAAAGGCAGGATGCCTGTGTCGGCAGAGGCGCATATACTTCTCGTGGTGCAGTGTGCCGATAGGGTCCGGCGGACCGCAGTTCTTTGCGAGTTAACCGTGGCAATCTGCTTGCCGAATACGGGGTTCGAACTTCATGGCCTCTGAAATGACGTTCGTATCGACGGTTGTCATGGGAACTCATAGTCCGCGCCTCATCATCGCGTGGTGGGAGGTGAATCTCAGCAGGGGCTTCGCGGGAGTTCTCATGGAGCGCTACCCCAAACCTTCTTCGGTGGAATTGTATCGCTGACTACCGTACGCACTTCTGCCTCCATGTAACGGATATCGTTTTGGTTCGTTGGCTTTCGTGCGCCTTTCTTTTTGGCAATGGTATCAGCAGCCATATTGCCGAAGCCTTGAGGAAAAGAAGGAATGAAAAGCGCAGACCGCTGCCGTGCTGCTAAGTCCCCGCTACACTCACGTCTATGACCGACCTGCAGCATGTCCACTCCGTTGATGAGGCGGTAAGCCGCCTGATTGAGCTCTATGAGAATTCCTGCAAGCTTGCGCGCAAGACGCTGGAATCAGGAAACCTGGATGACTATCGTTACGTGGTTTATCCGAAGGTCACGGTGGATATCCGCAAATGGCAGCCCATCGATCGTTCCGAGCCGTTTGGCTACGTCAACGAGGCAGGCAAGTACTCGGCGGTAATTTCCAAGCCGCACATTATTCGGGACTATCTGCACGAGCAGTTGACCCGCCTAGCGGGCAATTATCCGTGCGATATCTTTGTTGGCCAATCGGACCAGCGCATCCCGCCGGAGTACATCAAGGACACCGCCACGGCCCCGCAGGAACGCGGGCCCATTCCGCGGCCCACGTTGGATGAGGTCAACGATGCGATCATTGATGGCGAATGGGATGCCTTCCACGGCGAGGAAAAGCCGCTATTCCACTTTGGCGCCCAGCGCTTCGATATCGCCTGTGCGCGCATCGAGCATTACACCGGCATCGAGGTCGATACGGTGCAGAAATACATTCTGTTTACTAACTACGCGATGCACACCACCGAGTTTGTGAAGTTTGGTCTGCGTGAGCTGACCAAGGAAGATTCGCGCTATACCGCCTTGGTGCTGCCCAATGGTGAGACCATCCACCCCAACGATGCGGTGGACCTTGATGTGGACGGTTTAACGTTGACCTCCCGGTACCAGATGCCCCGCTTTGACCTAATTACTGCCGGCGGCGATGGCATCACGATGATCAATATCGGCGTAGGCCCCTCGAATGCAAAGACCATTACGGATTGCTTGGCGGTGCTGCGCCCGGAGGCATGGATCATGATTGGGCACTGCGCCGGCATGGACGGCCGCATGCGCATCGGTGACCTGATTTTGGGCAATGCCTATCAGCGCAATGACCACATCTTGGATCAGAAGGTTGCGGCGACCTCTCCCATCCCGGCGATTCCAGAGGTACAGCGCATGCTCGAATCCGCGGTAAAGGCGGTATACGGCGACGATAACTCGCTCATGCGCACCGGCACGGTGCTCTCCACCGATGATCGCAACTGGGAGTGGCGCACCAACCGGGATCTGTGGGAGTGGCTGCGCACCTCCACCGCGGTGGCAGTGGATATGGAATCGTGCACGCTTGCAGCCAATGGCTACCGCTACCGCGTTCCTTATGGCACGCTGCTGTCGGTCTCTGACCTGCCGCTGCACGCCGTGCCGAAGTTGCCGGCGCAGGCGCAGGCTTTCTATTCCAATTCGAAGGAAGCCCACGTGATGTGCGCGGTGCGCGCGATGGAGCATCTAGCTGAGAATCCGGAGCGCCTGCGCACCCGCAAGCTGCGCCGGACTTTGGGCGAGGTTCCATTCCGGTAGCTGCCTTTCCTTTGGCAGGCATCGCTCGTTAAACTACAAAGAAAGCCCATGACGCAAAAGGAGCCACACAATCGTGACTGAAAATTGGATCCACCCGGACCGGGAAAACCTCACCTGGGAGGTCTTCGGCGAGGCGAGCCGTAACCTATCGGAACAGATTGTGGAATCTGGCTGGTTCCCAGACCTCATCGTGGGCGTCGCCCGCGGCGGCCTGATCCCAGCCGGCGCTATTGGTTATGCCATCGGCGTGAAGGCCATGGGCGCTATCAATGTGGAGTTCTACACTGACATCGGCCAGACCTTGGATGAGCCTGTAATTCTTTCCCCGCAGCTGGATACGGATTCGCTAAAGGGCAAGAAGGTCCTGGTTGTCGATGACGTCGCGGACTCCGGCAAGACCCTCGATCTGGTGGTTAACCTGCTCAAGGAAACCGCAGATGATGTGCGCTCGGCCGTCATTTACACCAAGCCGAAGACCATTTTTGAGCCGGACTTCTCGTGGAAGAAGACCGATCAGTGGATCAACTTCGCGTGGTCCGTGCTGCCCGTGATCACCGCGGATGGCTCGTTTAAGGAAGGCTCCTAAAGTCCACTAGGATGTGCAGGCGTGATTAAAGAACAGCCTGCTCCTACCGGCGTCATCGCCAGTTTCCGCTATGCATTTTCCTCGCCTGCGCGCCTGCGCAAGGAGGTCTTCGGCGGACTAGCGGTGGCGCTTGCTTTGATCCCGGAGGTCTTAAGCTTTTCCATCCTCGCAGGGTTGGATCCGCGGGTGGGATTGTTTTCCTCCGTGGTGATGGCCATGTCCATCGCCTTTACTGGCGGCAGGCCGGCGATGATTTCCGCCGCGGCCGGTGCGGTGGCACTGGTGGTCTCTCCGCTCGCGCATGAGCATGGGCATGACTATGTGGTCGCCGCAGTGCTGTTGGCGGGAATTATGCAGGTGGTGCTGGCTGCGGTGGGCGTCGCTAAGCTCATGCGCTTTATCCCGCGCTCGGTGATGACGGGGTTCGTCAATGCGCTGGGCATCATGATGTTTACTACGCAGCTGCCACACCTTATTGATGTGCCATGGATGGTATATCTGCTGGTGGTCATTGGCCTGGCCATCATGCTGGGGCTGCCGCGGCTGACCACGGTGATTCCCGCCCCGTTGGTTACCATTCTGGTGGTCAGCATTATTGCGGTGGCGGCCGGGTGGAAGGTGCCCGATGTGGCGGATCAAGGCGAGCTGCCAACCTCGCTGCCGGGGCTTTTCGTGCCGGATATTCCGTGGAATCTAGATACCTTGCAGCTGATTGCGCCCTATGCCTTTGGCATGGCACTGGTGGGCCTGATGGAATCGCTGCTGACGGCCAAGCTGGTCGATGACATTACGGATACCCACTCCGATAAGACGCGCGAGTCCTTTGGCCAGGGCGTGGGCAATATCCTCGCCGCGGCCATTGGTGGCATGGGTGTGTGCGCCATGATTGGCCAGACCATGATCGGCGTGAAGGCGTCTCAGGCGCGCACGCGCTTGTCGACGTTCCTCGCGGGCGCCTTCCTCCTCATCCTCTGCCTGCTCTTTGGCCAGACCGTCGGCCGCATTCCGATGGCTGCACTGGTGGCGGTGATGATTATCGTGGCCGCAACGACGGTGGATTGGCATTCGGTGCACCCGCGCACGCTAAAGCTCATGCCGCTATCAGAGACGCTGGTCATGATGGTGACGGTGGTAGGAACGCTGGCTACGCATAACTTGGCGGTGGGCGTGGTGCTCGGCGTGGTGGCGGCATCAATCGGCTTTGCCCGCCGCGTGGCCCACCTAGTTGAAGTAGAGCGGATTGGAGATGCCGAGTACGCGGTGCGCGGCCAGCTCTTTTTCGCCTCGTCCAATGACTTGGTCTACGCCTTTGACTACACGCTGGATACCCAGCGCGTGGTGATTGATATGAGCAAGGCCGAGGTGTGGGACGCCTCTACGGTGGCGACGCTGGATGCGGTGCAGAAGAAATACGCCGAGCGTGGCATCGAGGTAGAGTTCCGTGGCCTGGAAGGGGCGAGCGCACAGCGCCTCGATCGCCTGAGCGGACGCTTTGGTGATTAAAGTCACAAATTAGGCCTGGGGTGTGCGGGCGTAAGTGGTTGTGGCTGTTCTGGACGCCGAGAAGCGACCGCGTCCTGGCGAGGGATCTGCCATGACCTCGGGTTCTTAGGGGAACTTTCCCTTTCCTTGGGGGATAGCTTTGTCTTGGCTAACTTAGGTTATCCAATCTAAAAAAGCGTAATGACGTGCAAGTTTACTTAAGTAGACCTTGCTGGATCGCGGGAGATTCTTCGGTAGTGTGGTGCTTAGCACTAATTAATTTCCCCACACAGAAAGGTTTTTACGATGGACGAGAAGCTGCAAACCCTGTTGAATGACCAGGTTATTAGCGAATACGGCGCTTCCATGGTCTACACCCAGCTGGCCTTCGAGATGGATAACCTCTCCTTCCCGGGCATGCGTGATTGGTTCATGGGCCAGGCTGCGGAGGAGCGCGAGCACGCCGAGAAGATTGCGGACCACTTGCTCTCCCGCGGTTACCGCGTAGAGCTCAATGACATCCCGGTTGGCTCCGTCAAGGCCGCTAACCCGCAGGATGCCTTCCAGGCTTCCCTCGAGCACGAGCAGAAGGTGTCCGAGGAGATCCGCACCATCGCCCGCGCGGCGCTAGACGCACAGGATCTGGAATCCCGCCAGCTCGTTGACTGGTTCCTGAGCGAGCAGGTGGAGGAAGAAGCTACCGTTTCTGAGATTCTGGACCAGATCAAGCTGGTGGGCAATGACGGCTCTGGTCTGCTGCGCATCGATGAGCGCCTGGCTGGCCGCCCCGATGGCGGCGCTGCCTAAGCGCGCGTGGGTGAATAACAAACCCATCAAGATTTAGCTCAATCCTCCCATGGCACTGCGGTGCGGTGGGAGGATTGTTTCTATGTCAACGCAACGCAAGGCTTTGTGCGCCATAACCCTGTTAGTTCTGGCGCTCTTTCTCATCGTGGGAGCGGCAATCATGTCCACGCACATGGCCTTGGGGGTATTTCTGACCACTGCGGCGCTGATGCTCGGCCCATTCGCCGGGCTCGCCCTGCTGGTTTATGGCGTCGCCGGAAAGCGTGGGGTAGTCACGCGCTCGCTCTACAGCCTCGGCGGCATGCTGCTCCTCGGTGCCATCGGCGGCATCTTCGCTCTGTCCATGGACCAGGCTCCTGCGATGCTGCCTCTCTTTGTCGCTGGTGCGGGCGTGGGGATCGTAGCCGTGCTGACCCAAGCGCCGAAACGCGCCTAAACTGGCCCCCGTTATGCCCAAACTCCTCTTTGATATGTACGGCGTGCTCATGCGCCCGGCCACCCCAGAAAGCCATGCGGACTTGGAGCGCCTCCTCGCGCCGCCCGATACAGAGGCGATGTGGGAGGCCTACGGGTTTTATCGGCCGGACTACGATGCCGGCATCTTTAGCGATAGCCACTATTGGAACGAGGTAGCGGCCCGCGCCGGGTTGGGGGAGGTTCCCGTCGCGGAGGCGGTAGCGTGCGAAAACAGCGGCCTACTGGAGGCGGATCCGGACATGGTGGCGCTGGTCAAGGGCCTTATCGGGGAAGGCTATAGCGTGGGCATCTTGTCCAATATCCCCACCACGCTGGCGGGCCAGGTGCGAAAGAAGCAGCCGTGGCTCGAGGACTGCGCGGCGGTGACGTTTAGCTGCGATATTGGCGTGGCCAAGCCGCACCCAGAAGCCTATCGCGTGGCCGTGGATGCGCTCGCCGCGCAGCCGAAGGATACGCACTTTTTTGATGACCGCATCGACTACGTGGAAGGCGCGAACTACTGCGGGCTCAACGCCCACCTCTTCCGCGGCATCGACTCGGTACGCGAGGTGCTAAGCGTGCTGGAGTGAGCGGCCCAAATCCAGCGGCTGGCGCAGTAGCTGATCGGTGGCCACGGTGCGGGCTACCGCGCGGACAATCTCCTTATGGCCGGGGATCATGCGCAGCTGCAACTCTTCGCCCGCAGAGGCGCGGACGGTGGCGGCGAATTGCTTGGGGGCCTTCGGGTCGTCGGTAAACGCGCCGCCGGCGATAACCACGGTGGCCGGGGAGTGGGCCTTGACCAGTTCCGCGGTGATGGCGCCCAACTGGCGGGCGCGCTCGTCCAAAATGGCGCGGACGGCGGGGTGGGAGTCGGCTACTTGGGCGGCGTCGGCAAGCGAGGCTGCCTCCACGCCCTCATGGCGTATCGCCTCCAGGATGTGCTGGGTGGCCAGCAGGTGCTCGGACGCGCCGTGGCACAGCAGCTCGGAGTGAGTCGCAGGCACGGGAATAATGGGGCTGACCTCGTCCTCTACGGAGAGGGCGGAGCCGATGGAATCGTCCGCGAAGAGCACCAGGACGCGCTCGCTGGTGCCAATCTCGGCCGCCTGGGTTTCGGAGCCGAGGATGGCCGGGATGACGGAGGAGACCACCACGGGTACGCCGAACTGGAAGCGCAGGCGCTCGGCAATGTCCACGCCGTGCCAATTGAGATTTTCCGCGGTGACCAGGCCGTTATCATCCACGGTGCCGGAGGTGGTCACGCCGAGGGAGACCAAGCGGTGGTTCAGGTTGGTCATCATGCGGTTGATGCCGGCCATGATGTGCTCGAGGAAGTCATCCTCGCTGAGGTTAGCCACCGGGGTGGTCAATTCCTCTTCGCTCAACGTGCGGCCCTTGATGTCATAGAGGCCGATGTAGGTCTGTTTGGTGCCCACGGAAATGCCGCCGAGCGCCCAGTCATTATCGGCCGCCTCGAGCGGAACGGTGGGCCGGCCGCGCCCGCGGGACTGGGTGAGGTCGGTGCGTTCCTGGATGAGGCCCGCGTTGAGTAGGGAAGTAGTAGCGCGCGTGATGGTGGGCTGGGAAAGTCCGGTGGCTTCCACCAGCTCGCTCCGGGTGATGATCGGGTTCAGGCGCACCAAATGAAGGCACTTTGCGGCCGGTGTGCGGGGGCGCGTGAACACTGGGCCAGGTTTGATCATAAAAAGAAGTATAAATATTCCAGACTGCTTTGTCTAATCTCATAAACTCACCATGTACCGAATGGTCTAAAGGTGGTGGTGGGCGCGCAGATATCTATGCTGGAGAGCATGCAGTCAGTAGCGGTTTATTGTGGTTCAGCAACAGGAAACTCGCCGGCCTATACGCAGGCGGCACAGGAATTGGGCGCGGAGCTGGCCCGACGCGGCCTGACTCTGGTTTACGGCGGCGGCAATATCGGCTTGATGCGCGAGGTGGCAGAGGCCTGCCTGGCCGCCGGCGGTACCGTCACCGGCGTGATGCCGCAGTCCCTGGTGGACCTGGAGATTTCCCACCCCGGCCTGACCACCCTCGAGGTGGTCGGCTCCATGGCTGAGCGCAAGACCCGCATGGAGCAGCTTGCTGATGCCTATATTTGCCTCCCCGGCGGCGTCGGCACCCTCGAAGAGCTCACCGAGGTGCTCACCTTGCAGCAGCTGGGCCACATCCGCGGCCCGGTAGGCCTTGTTAATACGGAGGACTTTTGGCGCCCGTTCTATGCCATGTACGCCGCCATGGCCGAGTCCGGCTTCATCCTGCCGCGTTTTGTCGACGCCTTGGTGATGGAGGAGAAACCGCAGGATATCCTGGATAAATTCAGCGGCTGGAGCTACCCCGGAACAAAGTGGGACAACGATTAGTTAACAAGTTCGCAACTTCAGCCCGCCCGGGTGGCCTATAGGCGATACTTAGGGATAGACTTCCTCGTTATGAGTTCTGAGCAGACCGCTAAGCGCCAGCCCTCTCTACTGGACGCTTCGTGCGATAACTTCGTTCACGACCTAGCCGAGCTTTCCCCCACCGATGCCACCGCGTGGGGCATTGACGGCTACGAGGGCGAATTGCAGGATTTCTCCCCCGAGTACTTCACCGCCATCGCAGACCGCACCCGCGAAATGGTCGCGGACCTGGATGCCCTGGATGACACCACCGATGAGTCCGATGATGAGGATGACTTTGATGACGTGGACTATGTCACCGCGGCCGTCCTGCGCGATCGCCTCTGCCTTGACCTCGATCTGCACCACCACAGCGAGGATGTACGCTGCCTGAATAACATCGCCTCCCCGGTGCAGACCATCCGCGATACCCTGCTGCTCATGCCGCAGGATACGGACGAGGACCGCGATGCCATCCGCTCCCGCCTGTCCAAGGTGAAGACCTCCCTGGCCGGCTACCGCAGCTCCCTAGAGGAGGCGGCCTCCCACGGCATGGTGGCACCGCACCGCCAGATCTCCGAGGTCATTGTGCAGTGCGAGCGGCTTGCCGACGCCGACTCGATGCTCGAGTCCCTCGGCCTCGACGCCGACTCCGCCGAGGTGCAGCAGGCCAAGGAGGCCTTTGGCGAGTTCTCCGATTGGCTCTCCAATGAACTGCAGCCCCAGGCGCCCACCAAGGACGCCGTGGGCCGCGAGCGCTACGAGCGCTTTTCCAAGCTCTTTGTGGGCGATGCCGTCGACCTCGATGAGGCCTATGAATGGGGCCTGGACCAGGTGCGCAGCCTGCGCGCGGAGCAGGAAAAGATCGCTCACGAGCTCTACGGCTCCGAGTGCTCGGTGCGCTCGGCGATGCGCAAGCTCAACCACGAGGACCGCTACACCCTGCGCGGCACCGATGCGCTGGTGGAGTGGATGCAGTCCATCGCCGATGGCGTCATTGCCGAGCTCAACGGCAAGGAATTCGATATTCCGGAGGAAGTAGAAGAGATCGAGTGCTGCATCGATCCAGCCGGCACCGGCGGCATCTTCTATACTCCGCCGAGCGATGACTTCTCCCGCCCGGGCCGCATGTGGTGGTCCGTGCCAGAGGGCCAGGACACCTTCCACACCTGGCAGGAGCTGACCACCGTCCACCACGAGGGCGTGCCAGGCCACCACCTGCAGCTCGGCTCCGCGCTGGTGCAAGAAGACCTCAACCTGTGGCGCCGCGCGGTGACGTGGAACTCCGGCCACGGCGAGGGCTGGGCGCTCTACGCCGAGCAGCTCATGGCCGAGCTGGGCTACATGGATGACCCGGGTTTCCGCATGGGCATGTTGGATGCGCAGCGCCTGCGCGCCGCCCGCGTGGTCGTGGACATCGGATTGCACTTGGGCAAGCAGCTGCCGGATTGCTCTACCTCCGGCGTGTGGGACAAGGCGCACGTAAAGACCTTCATGCGCGAAAACACCGCCATGGATGATGCCAACCTCAACTTCGAGGTCAACCGCTACCTGGGTTGGCCGGGCCAGGCACCGTCCTATGCGCTGGGTCAGCGCCTGTGGCAGGAAACCCGCGCCGAGGCCGAGAAGCAGGGCATGAGCGCGCGCGAGTTCCACTCGGAGGCCCTCGCCCTGGGCTCCGTGCCGATGTCCGTCCTGCGTGAGGCCGTGCTGGGCAACTAGCGGCGCAGCAGGCGCTTCGCCAGTCGCAGCAACTGCGGCAGGTAGCCCGCGATGACTAGTACCGCAATGAGCCGGGTGAGCTGTACCGCGATGACCGCGGGCCCGGCTCCGCCCTCGGCCGAGAGCGCGAGCACGGTCTCCAGCGCGCCGGGGCTCGTGGCCAGGTAGGCCTCAAAGTAGGAGATGTGCAGCCACTTAGTCAGCGGCCAGGCCGTGGCTGCGCAGATGCCGATGATGACCACGATGAAAAGAACCGTGGCAGGCAATTGCTTGGCAAAGGCCTTGAGCGCGGGCAGCGAGAGCTGGCCACCGCAGACCCAGCCGATGGATAAGAATGCCATCACTTTGAAGGCGTAGAGCGGCTCGAGCGTGTGGCCCTCCGGCAGCACGAAGGAGACCAGCACTGTCAGCAGAAGGGGGCCGAGCACGGCCGTGGCGGGCAGGTGCAGCAGCTTTCCCACCTTCTCACCCAAGAAGGCGATGGCAAGGACCAGCGCGATGATCCACCACGTGGCTTCTCCCTCCACCGTGAGGTCCGCGCCCTTACCGGCTGGGGTATCGAGCAGCGCGACGACGGCCGGGAGCGATACCGAGACCACCAATAAGCGCAGGTATTGGGTGAGGGCGACGTAGCGGAAGTCGGCACCGAGTTCGTCGGCAAGCGCGGGCATCAGCGAGGCACCACCCGGAAGCATGGATAGAATGCCGGTCTCTGAGGAGACATCGCGCGGCTGCGCGCGGTGCAGCAGCAGGCCGCCGACGATGCCGACCATGATGGTGACAAAGGACATGGTCACGGCCGCGGGCAGGAAACCGATCAGCTGGCCCAGCGGCACCACGGTGAGGGGAAGCGCTGCCATCATGCCGATAAAACCGCGGGACATATTATAAAAAGTCCGGTTGACCTGGAGGTCCTCGCCCGTAATGAGGGCCATGGCGCCCGAGGAGATAATGGCCGCCAAAATCCATGCGGCGGGCACGTGCCACAGGCTAAACAGCCAGCCCAAAAGAATAGAGACCGGGACAACGATGGCCCACCGGGCCACAGTGCGGGCATCAAGCCCGGTCTTTTCCTTCTTTGCGGCCATGCTTGCCCTCCTCGAAGTGCCATTGTGACTAGAGTGTAGCGCCCTTTCCTCCCTCTACAGTGGGGAGATTTGTATAGGCGGGTTATCACAATACATGACTAAAGATTTATGATCGGGGGCATGGAAATCGATGTGGCGCAGTGGGTGATTCTCTTTCTTGGTACCGCGACTGCGGGATGGATCGATGCGGTCATCGGCGGCGGGGGATTGATCCTCATCCCGCTGCTGCTCGCGGTCCTTCCCAGCCTCGCGCCTGCGGCGGCGTTGGGAACGAGCAAGCTGGCCTCGGTAACCGGCACCGGCTCGGCAGCCGTGACTCTCGCGCGCAAGGTGAAGCTGGACAAGGCAGAAATGGCGCGGTTCCTCCTCATCGCGCTGGTCTGCTCCGGGTTGGGGGCCAGCGTGGCCTCGAGCCTCGATAAAGACATCATGCGCCCCATCATCATCGTGCTCATGGTGGCTGTGGGCATCTTCGTGGCCTTCAAGCCAGACTTTGGCAGCAGCGATGCCGCCGGAACCCGTGGTGGTTGGCGGACCGTCGTGGTCTTGGTGCTCTCCGGCATCATTTCCTTTTATGATGGCATCTTCGGACCAGGTACCGGCATGTTTTTGATCATGGCCTTTACCTCTATTTTTGCGCAGAACTTCTTGACCTCTGCGGCCATGGCCAAGGTGGTCAATACCGCTACCAACTTTGGTGCGCTCATCGTGTTCATTATTGGCGGGCACGTGTGGTGGACGCTCGGCATCGTGCTCGGCGTAGCCAATATCGCCGGCGCACTCCTCGGTGCACGTACCGTACTCGGTGGCGGTGCCAAATTCATCCGCTACGCGCTACTTACCTTGGTCGTGGTCATGAGCTGCTACCTGGGCTGGCAGCAGTGGGGCTAACTACATACGGTTTTTGGTGCGCGCGGTAGCAACCGCATTCCACGGGTCCTCCGGCCACGGGTGCTTGGGGTAGCGCCCGCGCATATCGGCGCGCACGCCAGCATAAGGACCGGACCAGAAGCTGGCGAGATCATCGGTCACCGCGAGTGGGCGGCCGGCGGGGGAGAGCAGGTGGAATTGCACGCGGTGGCCGCAGTATTCGGGGGATGCGGCCAAGCCGAAGCATTCCTGCAGCTTGATGTGGACCACGGGGCGATCGCCGGACCAGTCGATTAGTGCGTCCCGGCCGGAGGGGACTGGGAGGCGCTCGGGGGCGAGCTCGTCCAGACGGGCGGCTTCCGGCCAGGGCAGGAGGCGTTGCAGCGCGGGGTACATGTTGAGCTTGGCGGCGGGGGTGCCCTCCGCAATGCGGTGGAGTTCGGGGCCGAGCCACTCGGCGGGATCCGCGGAATCGACATCGGGCCACGGCTGGCCATAGTGGGCGTGCAGGTGGCGCAAGCGGTCTTTTAAGCTTTGGGCTTTCTCGCTGAAGGTGAAAAGGCCTAAGCCTTCCTCGCGGATGCCGGCGGCAAGGGCTTCCTCGGCCGCGGGGCCGGTGACCTTGACTGGGGTTTCAGAAAGGGTGATGGCGCCCGCGGCCTTGACCTTGACGCCGCGCACACGGCCATCGCGCAGGAAGGCGCGGGTCTCCTCGGTGACGCCGATAGTCTCTAGGGCCGCAGTTTCCTCGATGCGCGCGGCCGAGCGGATGATGGCATTGCCCGCGTTGGACAGGGAGACCTCTGCGATGGCGAGCCACGGGGCACCGGCTAAGCCCGAGTTATCGAGCAGGCGGGCGCGGGTGCCGCTAGCTAGCAGGTAGTCCTCGCCCATGCGCTTGGCCACCTGCTCGGGAAAGGCGGTGGCTACGACCTCGCCGGGATCGGTGGGGCCGAGATCGTCTACGAGGCGTGCAAGCCGCTTGACCTCTTTTTGAGGTGGACGGTGACGGGAGAGATCGGGGGTTAAGGGGGCGTCGGCAAGCGAGGCGATAATGGGCGCGGCTTGGCTGCCGTGGCGGAGCAAGGAGGCGCCGAGGCGCGGATCGGTGGGCAGGAGGGCGAGTTCTTGCGTCGCGCCAATGCGCTTGAGGGTCGCCTGCGCGGATGCCAGGGCTTGGGCCGGCGGCGGATCGAGCAGCGGGAAGTCCGGGCCTGCGCCCCAGCAGTCCAGAAACAGCGCGGCCTGGGTGAGGTCCGCGGAGAGGATCTCCGGCGTGGTGTGTGGGGAAAAGTGCTGGTAATCGTTCTGCGAATAGCAGCGAATAACGGTGCCGGGCGCTTCACGGCCGGCACGACCAGCGCGCTGGTTGGCACTCGACTTTGAGGTAGAAACCGTCACTAGCCCGGACATGCCGCGTTGGGCGTCGCGCCGGGGAACGCGGGAAAGCCCGGCATCTACCACCACGCGCACGCCCGGTACGGTCAGCGAGGACTCCGCGATGGAGGTAGCTACGACGATGCGCTGTTCCTCGGTATACAGCGCGGCGTCTTGCTCCGCGGTGGTTTGCTTGCCATGCAGGGGAAACACATTATGGCCTGCCAAGGCATCGCACACGAGGTTGACCTCGCGCACGCCGGGCACAAAGACCAGCGTTGATTCCTGCTGGCGGGCTGCCTGCTTGGCGACGTCCCCATAAAACTCCCTCGTTCCCGCCGCCCTGCCCGGCATGGGGGCGTAGTGGATATCGAGCGGGTGGGTGACTGCCTCGGTGACGTGGACGGGGGCGTCCATAAGCTGGGAAAAGCGCTGCGCATCCACGGTGGCGGACATGGCGATGACGCGGAAATCCTCGCGCAGCTCGGCTAGTTCCAGGCACATGCCCAGTACCAGATCCGTATCGAGCTGGCGCTCGTGGACCTCATCAATGGCAACGGCGGACACGCCCTCGAGCTCCGGATCCTTCAACAGGCGACGCAGCAGCACGCCCGGCGTGACGAATTCGACTTCGCTGCCCTTGCGGGACTCGCCCCGGGTGGCGAAGCCGACCTTGTCCGGGGTGCCGCTCAGCGTGCTTAAGCGCTGCGCGGCCGCGCGCACGGCCACACGACGTGGGGCGGTGACGATGACCTTGCCGCGCCCTGCCGCATGATTGGCTAGCGCCGGTGGCACGAGTGTGGTCTTACCCGTGCCGGGCGGGGCTTGGATGACGACGTTTCCGGTTTCCGGCAGCGAATCGATGGTCTCGGCTACGGGCAGACCCGCGCCGATGCGAGCGAGATCAAACATTTAATTGGCGGCTCCAAAACCTTCGACAGGACCGTTGAGATCCTGGCGTTCCCAGACCTCTTCATTGTCTTCCAGCTTGCGCACCACGCGGCCGGGTGAACCCAGGACCAGCGAATTATCCGGGATATCGGTGGTAATAAGCGTGCCTGCGCCTAAGACGCAGTTCTTTCCAATCGTGATGCCCGGCAGCACAGTGACATTAGCACCGAGCCAGGTGTTGTCACCGATGGTGATGGGCTTGGCTATCTCCCACCCACCAGCGCGCATCTCATGATCGTTTACCGGATGTCCCACCGTAATCAGGGAGCAATTGGGGCCCACCATGACGCCATCACCGAGCATCACCTGGGCCTGGGCCAAAATGGTAGCGCCAAAGTTAATGAAGACGCGCTCGCCGCATACTAGATTGCATCCGTACTCCAGATTCAACGGCACATGCAGGCCCGGCACCGCGGAATCTTCCGGCAGTATTTCGCGCAAGATGCCTTCGGCATGCTCCTGGTCCGTATTGTGCAGCTCGTTGAGCTGCTTGACCAGGCGAAAGCCGCGCTGGTGCTCCTTCTTCGCCTCCGGCATGCTCGGCAGGAACCACTCCCCACCGGTCATCCGCTCCCATGAGCCGTAGCGTTCCAAGTCCTGCCGCCCCTTTACATTCATGGGTGTCATTGTAGAGGGTGGGTCATGCTTAAAAGGTATCTGCGAAAATCACTTAGGTTCCTGTAAAACACAAACTCCGCAGGCCGCTTTTGTTGGCTCGATAAAATTTGTAGACGACATTGGCAAAGAGGTTGCTAATTCTCAGAGTTAAGGTTGAGTGTTAGTAGAAGGTGTAAACACATCGAATGAGCATATGGAAACAGATTTGGGGTTACCCGCAAGTCGTGGACCCGTTGTTAAGCTGCTTAGGGGTTAAGCAGCGGCTTTCTTATTACCGTTTTGATTAGCGAGCTGGGCTTCGAAATTGACGGGGCTTACCATCCCGATGGACGAGTGGCGACGGCGCCGGTTATAGACGATCTCAATCCAGCGAGCCACCGTCTTCCGGGCTTCGTTGCGGGTTTGTCATTTCTTCCGATCGTAAAATTCGGTCTTCAATGTCGACCAGAACGACTCGGCCATCGCATTGTCAAAGCAGACACCAGTACGGCCGACCGATTGTGCAATCCCTAGTTCTTGTCAGACCTGCCACAGCTGTGAAGTGTCCCAGGTTTTGTTCCGTTTAAGTAGATGGGAAAATCTGGAATATGCCAAGAAAATTTGACCAGGATGCAAAGGACCGTGTGGTCCGTCTCGTGGAAGATCGCATCTTGGCAGAAAATATGT
>NZ_JAKRNF010000007.1:0-109510 GCF_022347225.1 Corynebacterium sp. ACRPQ | reverse complement strand
GAGATCCGGCGGCGTACCGACGTTGTAGGGATCTTTCCTAACCGCAGGTCTGTGATCCGCCTGGTCGGCTCTGTACTAGCCGAGCAACATGATGATTGGATCCAACAAAAGCGCTACATGTCGCTGGCGAGCTTGGAACAAACCCGAAACCTCATAGCCGCCAACACCTTCAATGACAGCAACACGAAGACCACCGAAGAAGCAGCCTAATGAACCGACATCAACCCCGAGCCGGACCCTAACACCGCCGATGACACTGTCCCTCGATTCAGAAAGAACAGATACACCACTTCCACGGACTTGACCGCTGTATATTTCATATACCGAAATCAGACTATCAAGATGCAAACTCTGCTGCAGCTGTATCGATAGGTGGAATCATCATCGACATCAGATCTTACCTCTTGTTTGAAAACTTCTTCCCTTTTAATGCCAACCAGGTTGAAAATCAGCCCCTTAATCGAATTGGAATTTCATTAGGTCCACGAACCGGCATGGACCTTGACCCCTTCACCACCCCACCCAGAGCTTAGACAACCAATAGATAGCCCTGAGGCAAACTTTTGTTCGCATACTTGAAATTTGAACTTAACCATCCAATGGACTATCTGACATCTCTGATACCAGATACCCCCACTCGCTAGTACGTGAAGTAACTTTCAGAAACACACCCACCAATACTTTGCCACGCAAGGAACGGCCTTCTCTAGCCAACTCGGCCGTACAACAGCTTTACAAAATCTTTGCTATTTCATTTCAACACAAACTATCAGTTATTTTATTTAGTAATAAGCATTATATCAACTTGATATTATTTTTATTAATTTATTGGTTTTGTGGGTTAGTGGTCAGAAGGGGACGCGGACATGCGAAAAGCCCGGGCGAAGCCGGGCTTTTCGCATCTCCGTGTCGGTGTGCGACGGGAGTGCGGAGCGGTTTACTCCACTACGGAGTTAGCACCCACAGCGTGGTCGAAGAGGTCCGGCAGGGTGGCGGACCAGGCGGCGACCAGCTGGGAGATGGCGACGGACTCGCCACCGAGGGTGAGGGCACCGGTTTCGGTGGTCTCGCCAACGATGGCGGCTGGGATGCCCAGCTCACCGGCGCGGGCAAGTACCTGATCGGCGCGGTCGGCAGTGGTGGCCACGAGCACGCGGGAGGCGGACTCGGAGAAGGCCGCGACGAATTCATCCTCGTGGACTGCGGAAAGGTCCAGGTTGAGGCCGAGGCCGGCGCCGTCGGCAGTCGCACCAGCGCGCTTTGCCATCTCAAAAGCGGTGACGGCAAGGCCACCCTCGGACAGATCGTGTGCGGCGGTAAGCAGCTCATTGCCGTGGAAGAACTCAGCCAGGCGCTTCTCGTTGGCCATATCCACCTGCGGCGGCAAGCCATTGAGGGAGGAAGCATCGGAAGTATCGGCGCTTACCTGTTGCCAGATGGAGCCGCCGAACTCGTCCTTGGTCTCACCCAGGGCGATAAGAACTTCCTTTTCGTCCACGGTGCCGAGCTCATTGCCAATGGCCTTGTGCACGTCATCGATAACGCCCAGCACGCCTACCACCGGGGTAGGCAGGATCGGCTCCTCGCCGGTCTGGTTGTAGAAGGAGACATTGCCGCCGGAGACGGGGATGGAAAGCTCCACGGCGGCGTCGGCAAGCCCATGCACAGACTCGCGGAACTGCCACATCACGTCGGGGTTTTCCGGGGAGCCGTAGTTTAGGCAGTTGGTAATCGCGACGGGCTTCGCACCGGTGACGGCGACGTTGCGATAAGCCTCCGCCAGCGCGAGGCGGGCGCCCATATTCGGATCCAGCTTGGTGTAGCGGCCGGACGCATCGGCAGAAACGGCCACGCCGCGGCCGGTCTCCTCATCGATGCGCAGCACACCGGCATCCGCGTGGTGGGACTGAACGGTATTGCCGCGCACGTAGCGGTCATACTGATTCATGATGAAATCGCGCGAGCAGAGCGATGGGGAGGAAACGAGCTTCTGCAGGGATTCCACCAGTCCACGCTTGTCAGTGCCCTGGTATTTCTGCAGCTCGTCCTGCCACTCCGGGCGGGCATAGGGGCGCTCATACACAGGGGCCTCATCCGCGATGGTGCCGGCCGGGGCATCCACGACAACCTCGCCGCGGTGGCGGATAACCAGGTGGTTGCCCTCGGTGACCTCGCCGATCTCAGCGCAGGTGACGTCCCAGTACTCACAGATTTCGCGGAACTTCTCCACGTTTTCCGGAGCCACAACGGCACACATGCGCTCTTGGGACTCGGAGGCGAGGATCTCGGCCGCGGTCATATTCTGCGCGCGCAGCGGCACGTTATCGAGGTTGACCTCCATGCCGCCATCGCCGGAGGCGGCCAGCTCGGAGGTGGCGCAGGCCAGGCCCGCGCCGCCCAAGTCCTGAATGCCTACGACCACGCCGGCGTGGTAGAGGTCCAGGCAGCACTCGATGAGGACCTTCTCTGCGAAGGGATCGCCCACCTGCACGGCCGGCAGCTTGCGCTCAGCGCCGTCCTCGAAGGTATCGGAGGCCAGCACGGACACACCGCCGATGCCATCCAGACCGGTGCGGGAGCCGAAGAGCATAACCTTGTTGCCCTTGCCGGACGCAAAGGCCAGCTTCAGGTCATCAACCTTGAGGGTGCCCACGCACAGGGCATTGACCAGCGGGTTACCGGCATAGGTCTCATCAAAGACGGTCTCGCCGCCAATATTGGGCAGGCCCAGGGAGTTGCCGTAGCCACCAATACCGGAAACAACGCCGGGCAGGACGCGCTTGGTATCGGGGGCGTCGGCAGGCCCAAAGCGCAGCTGGTCCATCACGGCAATCGGGCGAGCACCCATGGCCATAATGTCGCGCACGATGCCGCCCACGCCGGTGGCCGCACCCTGGTAAGGCTCCACGTAGGAGGGGTGGTTGTGGGACTCCACGCGGAAGGTCACCGCGTTGCCGTCCCCGATATCCACCACGCCAGCGTTCTCACCAATGCCGGCGAGGATCTTCTCCCCCATCTCCTCGGTCATGGTCTCACCAAAGTAACGCAGGTGCGTCTTGGACGACTTATAGGAGCAGTGCTCGGACCACATGACGGAGTACATGGTCAGCTCCGCATCGGTGGGGCGGCGGCCCAGGATGTCATGGATGCGCTGGTACTCGTCGTCCTTCAGGCCGAGTTCCGCGTAGGGCTGCTGCTCGTCCGGGGTGGACTGCGCCTTTTCTACGGTGTCATTATGAACGGTCATGAAAATGGCCTCCTTAAACCGCCGGCGCCTGGGCGACGGCCTTGATGGCGGATACGAAAAGTCCCAGTCCGTCGGTGGATGGGCCGGTTAGCGTGTCAATGGCGTGCTCGGGGTGCGGCATGAGGCCCACGATGCGGCCGGACTCATCGCTCACACCGGCGATGCCGTTGACGGAACCGTTGTAATTATCGGTATAGCGGAAGACCACGCGGCCCTCACCCTCGATGCGGGCGATATCATCATCGCCGGCCTGGAAGCGGCCCTCGCCGTGCTTGGCCGGCACCAAGATCTTCTGCCCCTGCTCAAACTCGCTAGTCCACGCGGTGGTGGAATTAGCCACCTCGAGGTAGGTATCGGTGCAGTGGAAATGCAGGCCCTTATTGCGGGTCAGCGCGCCTGGCAGCAGGCCCGCCTCGGTCAAAATCTGGAAGCCATTGCAGATGCCGAGCACCGGCATGCCCTGCTTCGCACGATCGATGACGGACTGCATTACCGGCGCAAGCGCAGAAATAGCGCCCGAGCGCAGGTAGTCACCATAAGAAAAACCGCCCGGCACTACGACCGCATCCACGCCGTGCAGATCAGTATCTGCGTGCCAGAGGCTTTTCACCTCTGCGCCGGCGGTGCGGGCTGCGCGAGCGGCATCCACATCATCCAGGGTTCCGGGGAAAGTGATTACTCCGATAGTGGCGGTCACTTACTTGACCTCCAGCCCAACAACCTCGTAGTCCTCGATCACGGTATTGGCCAGCAGTGTGGCGGCTACCTTCTCCAAGTCCTCTGCGGTGACGGAGTCATCGACCTCGATTTCGAAGCGCTTTCCCTGGCGAACATCGCTGACACCGGAGACCCCGATGCGACCCAGCGCGCGGACGACGGCTTGGCCCTGCGGATCCAGAATTTCCGCCTTGGGCATGACATTGACAACTACACGAGCCATGAAAATATTTGCCTTACTGTATGGGGCTTTGGTCTGCGCGGCTTAGTTTAGTTGGCACCCCCGGCTTTTACCTAGACTCACCCCCGCAGTGTGGGTTTCACCCCGGTTGGGGAAACTCTACGTGAACCCCAAACAACGCTCTGGCAAACTCCGGCGTGCGCTCCAGCCTGGCCCGGCGCGGCGCTCTACTAATAGACATCGCACACTATCGCTCTCTTTTTAAGGTTGAATCTATGTCTTCTCGCCGCCTAGGCGCATTGGCGCTCGCCACCGCCTTGTCCTCTGCCGCCCTTGCCGTTCCCACCGCCACGGCTGCCACCGACGGCTCCGCCGCAGTCATCTCCGAAGTCTATGGAGGAGGCGGCAATAAGGGCGCTGCCTTCACCCACGACTTCATCGAGCTCTATAACCCCACCGATGCCCCAATTGACCTGAACGGCTATACCGTGGAGTACTTCTCCGCTTCCGGCAACACGGGCGGCAAGGTGGACCTTTCCGGCACCATCGCCCCGCACGGCTACTACCTGGTGCAGGGCGCGGCCGGCAATGGTGCGGGCGAGGCCCTGCCTGCCCCAGATGCCGAGGGCAGCCTCAACATGTCCGGTTCTAAGGGCTCGGTGCAGCTTGCCGACGCCACCGGAACCCCCATCGATGCCATCGGCTACGGTGCCGCTTCCCTCAAGGAGGGCACCGCTGCCGCGGGCCTGTCCAATGCCAAATCCGCCTCCCGCAACGCGGAGGGCACCGATACCGATGACAACGCCGCCGACTTCACCATTGGCGCTCCCACCCCGACTAATACCGGTAATGAGGCTCCCTCCCCTCAGCCTGAGGATCCGGCCGAGCCCGAGCAGCCAGCTCCCGAGGGCGTGACCGCCATCGCGGATATCCAAGGCACCGGCGCTGAGTCCCCGCTCAAGGACCAGACCGTTACCACCGAGGGTGTTGTCACCGGCGTGTGGAGCGAGGGTGGCCTCAATGGCTTCACCATCCAGACGGGCGGGACCGGCACCGAGGCTACCGATGCCTCCCAGGCCCTCTTCGTGTACATGGACGATAAGCCAGCCGATCAGTACCCAGACCTCGAGGATTCCGTCGCAGTCACCGGCAAGGTCTCCGAGTTCTATGGCTCCACCCAGCTCACCGCCTCCACGGTCACGCAGCTCGAAACCCCGCTGGAGAAGGTCACCCCACTCAAGGTGGATCAGCTTCCCGATGGCAACGAGGCCCGCGAGCCCTTCGAGCACATGCTCATCCAGCCCGGCGAGCACACCGTGACCAATAACTACTCGCTCAACCAGTACGGCGAGGTCGGACTCGCCCCCGGCAAGGAAGCCCTCCGTCAGCCTTCCGATATCTTCTCGCCCTCCACGGATCCCAACTCCGATATTCAGAAGCTGACCAAGGACAACGCCGATAAGCTGGTCACCCTGGATGATGGCCGCACCCGCGACTATCTCAAGACCGACCAGAATACCCCGCTGCCGTACATCGCCCAGGATGATGCCCAAACCATCAAATCCCTGCGCACCACCGATACCGTGACTTTCCAGCACCCCGTCATCGTGGGCTTCTCTCATGAGCAGTGGCGCTTCCAACCCACCACCCCAGTCACCGGCAACACCAAGGGCGCAGACCTGCCCATCTCTTGGGAGGACTCCCGCGAGGCCGAGCTACACGCCATCGATGACGTCAAGGGCGAGTACACCATCGGCGCCTTCAACGTGCTGAACTACTTCACCTCCCTGGGTGAGGAATTCGGCGGTAGCGCCTACACCGACCGCGAGGGCAATAAGGTCACCGTCAACCGCGGCAAGACACGCGGCGCCTATACCCAGTCGGCCCTGGAAGACCAGGAGCGCAAGATCGTTGCCGCCATCAACGGCCTCGATGCCGATGTCATCGGCCTTTCCGAAATCGAAGATGGCTACGCCGTCACCGGTGACTTCGCCGAACGCGACAAGGCGCTCAAGCGCCTGACGGAAAAGCTCAACGAGGCCGCCGGCTCCGACAAGTGGGCCTTCGTCCCCTCTCCTTCCGAGGACGCCGTACCGGACTCCCCGGACGTCATCCGCACCGCGTTCATCTATCACAAGGATGTGGTCAAGCCCGTCGGCGAATCCCGCATCTTCCAAGACGATCGCTTCACCGGCACCGCCCGCGAGCCACTCGCCCAAGAGTTCCAGCCGCTAAAGGAGGGCGAGGAGTCCTTCGTTGCCGTGGCCAACCACTTCAAGTCCAAGGGCTCGGTGGCCAAGGGCGACGCCGATTCCGGCGACGGCCAGGGCAATAACCCGAACGTTCGCAACGCACAGGCGCAGGCCGTACTCGATGCCCTGAAGAAGCAGGAAGACTGGAAGGATAAACCGCTTTTCGCCCTGGGTGATTTCAATACCTACACCCACGAGACCGCGCTCGATGTCTTCCGCAACGACGGCTTCACTGTCCCCGCCGAAAAGTACGAGGCTGACCCCTCCTACCAGTTCTCCGGTCTGCTCGGCACCCTCGACCACGTGCTGGCTAATAAGGTTGCCACCGGCACGCTTGACGACGCCCAAGTCTGGAACATCAATGCCGATGAACCCGTCGCCTTCGAGTACTCTCGCCGCAATTACAACATGGTGGACTTCTACGATGATTCCCCGTTCCGCGCCTCCGACCACGACCCGGTCAAGGTCGGCTTCACCCTCGGCGAGGACGACTCCGCCGGCCAGCCAGACGATCCTGCGGACAATCCTGCAGACGAGCCTTCCGATGAGCCAGGTAAGCCAGAGGACAAGCCCTCCGATAACCCTTCTGAAAAGCCGGATAAGCCTGCCTCCGGCTCTAGCTCCAGCACCAGCTCCGTCGGCGCCGGTATCGCCGCTGCCATCGCGGCCATCGCTGGTCTTATCGCCATCCCCGGCTTCCTCGCCGTGACCGGCAATCTCCAGAAAGCCATCCCAGCCCCCATCTGGGTCATGCTGCCTAAGGAAGTAAAGAACTTCATCACCAGCCTGCAGCGCTAATCATTTTCGCCAGCTTATAGAAATCCCTGCTCTTCCTACGTAGAGCAGGGACTTTCCATTCGGGTAGGCCACAAACGATGTATTCTGAATCTGCCCTATCCCCTATCCCGAACGCTTCTCTGCGCTCCATGTGCCAATGCAAATAATCCAGGAATTAGCTGCTGATTTTCGACGGAAGGCGGACGAGCTCCGCTACGTTCCCCAGGACTTTCTCCGCGTCCTCAAGAATAATTGGCTCGCGTTATTTGGCACCTTAGTTTTAGCCGTTGCGCTGAACAGGATCCTTCTATGGGGCTCCGTAGCCCTGACATTTATCCATCCAATTCTCAGTACTCTGACCCTCCCTTTTGCCGCTCTCGCCATGATGTCTGGGGCAATTGTTGCCATATGGATCATCGAAAAGGATCTAGTTCACCTAAAATTCGCGGTACCCCAAGAAAATCGATTTAGATACCTCCTCCATTCCACCGGTGCGTTAATACTTCCATTTATCGCTATATACGTATCCACTGGGTGGTATAGTGATGACTTTATTGATCGCCGAATGCCGATCATCGAGCTGCGGGCAGGAAGCGCTGAATACTTTGACTCTCTGAAGCTCGACCCCGGCTATGACGAACGCTCAACTATTGTGGTGTTCTGCGCCGCCGTCGTCGTGCGTATGCTTTTGAGGTGGTCTGGGCTGGGACGTAAGAATCTCCTGTGCGCATGGTTATTGGCCTACTGTGAAGTGCTGTGGGCATTTACCCTTGCTACTTGGCTGAAAAGCTTTGCTGCCGGTGAATCCATTTGGCCACAACAATTTCATTTCTGGGATTGGTGGGAATCCGGAAAAGACTTCTTCTCTAGCGTGGAACCGCTGAAGGAAGGCATCGTCTTTCTATTTTCGACAGTCTTAGTGCTGCCCGTTTCTTGGAAAATCTTTGTCCAGGTAGTCCTGCGTAAAAGCATTTTTCTGGACGAGAACACCCCCTTTCCCAAAACAAGGGACGAGTGGGCAGTGGCACCACAATTGGTATCCCGGCAAACGTTTACATTCCTCCAGGCCTTTCGCGAAACAGTACTTTTGTTGTTCTCAATAGGCCCCTTTGCAGTAGCGCTTCTCTGCTTCTACTTCAATCTTTTTTGGGTACCTGAAAACCTTTGGCGCTGGTTACTAGATCTTATTCTCGGGCCAATTACAGCCCCCGGGCCGCGGTTTTACATCAAATATTCGCTACTTCCGTTCGGAAAAGTCTTAGCCCTCGCAGTCATTACCGTTCTTAGCTGCGTGACCGCAGACCGGTGCCAAGGGAGCATCATTAATCGGCTGCGCAAACCACAATGGACTTAGTTAACGGCAAACTCTGACTTGTCTCCGTCAACGTCTCCTGACTTATTTACTTCAACGATGATCCGGTCGATTTCTAAATCTTCCGGCAGCGGAATGTACTCAGTGACGCTTCTGCGCGTATCTTGCTCAGAGGGAGAAGCCGGTCCGTCCTGCTCACGGTGATGTTTTGCCGAAAATTGTTGGTCGCGCAAAATTCCGCATGCGTCTTCTCTGCGTGTTGAGAAGACGCTGCCACGAGGAACAAATGTCTTCGGAAGTTCAATTTCGCCTCTGTATTCCACAGCAGGAGCAGTAGTTCTTAACCGCCATTCTTGCTGATTCCGGTCATTGATATAGGAAACTTTGCACGAGAACTCTGACTGTACGGAAGCATCATTCCACGTAATTTCAGCGGCGAATACCCTGTATTTATTGCCATAGGTGTCCACCGCGTAAGACGATTCCATAATTTCAGCCGATTTAACACCAATCTCGGGCTGACCACCTAACCCGCTTCCAAATTGAGGCCCTAAAGCCCACATTTCTCCAACCCGACCGTTCCAGTCCGCCTCACTGCTACCCCCGTTGCCGAAGAAGATATAGAGCGGTAAGCTCGAAGACAAAAGTAGGGTTAGGCTTCCGAAAAACAACAATGCGAACCGCCTAATCAAGCAATACTCCCTCGTCAAACTCAGGAAGATGGATGGTCCTTCCCTGTGCTTCCTCTGCCAAGCTTGTCGCCTCTTCAGAATCAACCTGCAATGGAATTCGGATTTGTGGTTCAGCAAAGTTGAACTTTCCGTCCCAGCGGGTCAATGAGATCACAAGCTCCGCTCTTTCCAACTGGTCCACAGGTATTTCAAAAATGGGGCGGCAAGAAACCACAACATAGCGGGTGTTGGGATTACAGTTTCCCGTGTGCGCTACAGAAAGAAACACATTGTCTTGCCTACTTTGCAAGGCATAGCTTGCTCTCCCCGTGTTTTTCAGAGTCAACTTCTGTGCAACCTCAATCTGCACGAAGATTCCTTCAGAGTGGGCATCATCCAGATTCGAAAATGATTGCATTCCCTTAACCTGGAATTCTCCAAACCCGTTCACCGCGACCTTTTCATTGAGCTCACCTTTGATTTTTACTCGGTGTTCGCTTACCCGCTCGACCCGAGAAAAATCCTGAAAATACGCACTACCCACCACAAGGCCAATGATGACAAGGCCCCACAAAAGCGTGCGCAAAATAGACGTACTCACTTGTTTCATTAGAAATACACTTTCGCCAGTGGTTCCCCTCGAAGCGTACTGTTTACGAAACCTCGATAGTTAGGGGTTGGCACAATATCGAATAGATAAAAGCCATCATTTCCGGACTTCTCAATTTCGTACTGGGCACTCAAGCTTGGCCCCAACATGCTGCCGCCACGATGACTCCCTGCCCGGAACACACTGAACTCTTCGCCGCTCTGCTTAGAAAATCGCCCCTCCGGGTTTGTACCCAGTACCTCATGGGGATAAAAAGCCCTATCCAGATGATTCGTAATACTCACCTTGATAACAGTCAGTTCTTTGGGTTCAATGATCTGCTGTCGTGTACCCACTCCCTCAAAGGAAAAAGTTACTCCTTCGCCCTCGGTAACGGGGTCTTCGCTTAAGTCATATGTAGGGATTTCTCCTCCCTCGCGAGGCTTGAATCCGCCGGCAATCGCAGTTAATGCGAGCAGAATGACGCAGAGGCTCACAAGCAGCACGCGGGGTCGGGATAGTAAGGAAGAGAGATACACCCTTCAGAGTGTAAATGCATTTTGTCTGCATTTCTCTACTTAGCAATGCAGCCAGCTCGGCCCACTCCTGCTACAGCTTGCCACTAATAGATTCTGCTTCGCGCCGATGCAGCTGAGATCGGCAAAATCACGACTTTCGTCCATCTAAACCACCGCAACCGTCGACGGAAATGGGCGTTTATATGGACGAAAATCGCGAAGATGTGCTTATTGCTCCGCGGAGCCTCTGACGAGGGAATGCGCAGGCTATTTTGGAAGATAAGCGCCGTAATCGGCAGGGGTCGCGCCGGCGTTGATGGCCCGGTCGGCGGCTTTGACGAAGTCATTGATTACTTTGCGGTCATCCAGGTTGCGGCCGGAAACCGAAAGGCGGACCGTATTGCCACGCTGGGCGGAGCGCTCAGCAGCGCGAATAATGTTCTTGCGCCACCACTTGGCGGAACCAAAGCCTTCACCGAAAGAAAGGTTGCGGGCCTGGTGGAACTTACCGGAATTAATCTGAAGAATGCCGCGGGTGGAGGCGGCTACCTCAAACTTGAACTGCGGCAAGACCTGCAAGGTGCCGGGCGACATGCGCCAGCGAGGGGGCGCAAAGATGGTGGGGTCGAAGCCGATCTTGGCCATTTGGCGGGTAGCTCCGGCGAGCCGCAGCTTCGCCTCGTGCGAATCGAGGTTGGCGAATTCCGCGCGGCGGCCCTGCACTGAACGATCAAAACCATTCAGGATGAGAACGCGGCCGGCATCGGCTTGGTCTTGGAGCCACTTCTTGGTGTCTTTGTCTTTGGCGAGGTGCCAGTCGCCGTCGATATGCGGGGCAATCAGCAGGGAAACAGGAATCTCCTCCCGATCAAGGATCGAGAGGAGCCGGCTAGCCTGCTTCCGTGTGTCATCAAAGATGCTGGAGATAGATACCAGAAGGTGGCCATTCATAAGGAAAATTATCGCACAGGAATTCAGGATTCGCGCGTTGGCCCCCTATCCGGGTTTTACTTCTCCAAGCCAGTGGCCTTGTTGATGGTCCACGCGTACTCGAAGGCATTCTGGCGCCACTTTTCATAGCGCCCGGACACGCCGGCATGGCCTGCGGCCATTTCGGTCTTGAGCAAGAACTCGCCGCCGGTGGCCGTCGTTCGCAGCTGGGCGATCCACTTGGCCGGCTCAACGTAGAGTACGCGAGTGTCATTGAGCGAGGTGATAGCCAGAATGTCCGGGTAGTCCTTAGCCTCGATATTTTCATACGGCGAGTAGGACTTCATGTAGTCATAGACCTCTGGATCGTGGTACGGGTCGCCCCACTCTTCCCATTCAGGGACCGTGAGTGGCAGCTCCGGCATGAGGATGGAGGTCAGCGGATCCACGAACGGCACGACGGCCTGGATGGCGGTGAAGCGATCCGGGGCCATATTGGCAATCGCGCCCATGAGCATGCCGCCGGCAGAGCCGCCCTCGGCCACCATCTGATCCGCGGTGGTCACGCCGCGGGCGATGAGGTCATCGGCGACATCGATGAAATCGGTGAAGGTGTTCTTCTTCTTGAGCATCTTGCCGTCGTCGTACCAGGTGCGGCCCATCTCGCCGCCACCGCGGACATGGGCCACGGCGAAGATCATGCCGCGATCCATGAGGGACAGGCGGGTAACGGAGAAAGCCGGATCCACGCTGACCTCATAGGAACCGTAGCCGTAGAGCAGGGTCGGATTCGGCTGGGTGCGGTCGAGATCCGCGCGGTGGACAATGGAGACGGGGATTTCGGTGCCGTCGGCAGCCGTGGTCCACAGGCGGTAGGCCACGTAGTCATCCGGGTTATAACCGCCGGGAACCTCCTGCTCCTTGAGCAGGGTAAATTCGCCGGTATCCACGCGGTAATCAAAGAGCTGGGAGGGCTGGGTGAAAGACACGTAGCTCACGCGCAGCACCGGTGCGTCCCACTCGGGGTTACCGGATACAGACACGGTGAAGAGTTCTTCGTCGAAGTTGAGCTCTTCGAATTCGCTAAAGCCGTCGTTCACACGCATGATGGCGGCGCGGCCGATGCCGCCGCGGCGGTAGCCCACCACAATCTGATCGCGGTAGGTGTCCACGCCCTCGATGCGGGTGGTTTCCTCGTGCGGCAGAAGCGTCGGCAGCTCGCGTAGGGCGGGCAGCTCATCCTTGGCCTTGGTATAGCCGACCTCGAAATTGGGGCCGGTGGCGTTGTGGGTGACGATCCAGTAATCCTCGCCCTTAACGACGGCGTGGTCGACGTCGTAGTCCACGCCGGATTCGCGCTCCCACAGCAGGCGGAATTCACCCTCGGGGTTGTCTTCTTCGAGGACCCACACCTCAGAGGTCACCTTGGAGCTCACGCCAAGGAAGAGGTATTTATCGGAGCGAGCGCTGCCGATGCCGACGTTGAAGTGTTCGTCTTCTTCCTTGAACACCTGCACGTCTTCGGACTGCGCGGTGCCGACCTTGTGGCGCCAGATGGCGTCAGGGCGCCATGCCTCGTCGACGGTCGTGTAAAAGATATAGCCGTCGCCGGCCCAGGTGGCGCCGTAGAAGATGCCCTTGAGGTGGTCGTCGAGAAGCGCGCCGCTTTCCAAGTCCTTGATGTAGAGCTCGAAGCGCTCGTCGCCGGCGAAGTCCACGGAATAGGCCAGGTAGCGGCCGGAATCAGAGATGGAGGCGGCGCCGAGGGCGAAAAAGTCCTTGCCCTCCGCCAGCGCGTTGGCGTCGAGGATAATCTCCTCACCTGCCGGGGTGCCTTCCTCTGGGATAACCGGGGCAGTCCATGGGTCGGCCCCCTCCTCTACCGGGAGGCGGCAGGAGTAGCCGTAGCTCTTGCCCTCCTCGGTGCGGCCGTAATACCAGTAATCGCCGCGGCGAGAAGGCACGGACATATCGGTTTGCTTGATGCGGGACTTAATCTCCTGGAAGATATTTTCCGTCATCTCATCCAAGTGCGCGGTCTTCGCCTTGGTGTAATCATTTTCTGCGTTGAGGTAATCCAGGGTTTCCTGGGATTCCTTGTCGCGCAGCCACTCGTAGTTATCCACGAACTCGCGTCCGTGGAAGGAACGGGTCACGGGGTGGACGGCGGCCACGGGGGCGGAAAGATTCTCGTTGCTCATGCCGCCCCACTGTACGCGTGGCGCCCCGTAGAGCGAGAGCTAGGCCTCGGGTGAGAGGAAGTCCGCGAAGCGCTCGCCGGAAAGCCGCTCATAGGCCTCGATGTAGCGCAGGCGGGTGGCGGAAACGACGTCGTTGGGAAGCTGGGGCGGGGTGCCGTCAGCGGCTTGATCCCATCCGGAGGCGTCGGAAGTCAGCCAATTGCGCACGTACTGCTTGTCGAAGGACGGCTGGACCTCGCCCTCCACGTAGGAATCGGCCGGCCAGTAGCGGGAGGAATCTGGGGTCAGAACCTCATCGGCCAGCACGAGGGTGCCGTCCTTGTCGAGGCCGAACTCAAACTTGGTATCGGCGAGGATAATGCCCTTCTCCTCCGCGAGCGCGGCGGCCTCAGAGTAGATGCGGAGGGTGGCCGCGCGCAGCTCCTCGGCACGCTCGGCGCCCAGCTTGTCCGCCACGAAGTCGAAGGAAACGTTCTCATCGTGCTCGCCCTGTTCTGCCTTGGTGGCCGGGGTGAAGATGGGCTCGGGCAGGCGGGAAGCCTCAACCAGGCCCTCCGGCAGCTCGATACCGCACACGGTGCCGTTGGCCTTGTACTCCTTCAGGCCGGAACCGGTGAGGAAGCCGCGGGCCACGCACTCGAAGGGCAGCATATCCAGTTTCTTGACCACCATCGCGCGGCCGAGGCACTCGGCGGGGATGCGCTCATCATCGAGCGGGCCGGCCAGGTGGTTGGGGAAATCGATGGAGTCGAAGAAGAACTTCGAGGTTGCGGTCAGCACGCGGCCCTTGTCCGGGATGGCCGGTTCGAGGGCGTGATCGTAGGCCGAGATGCGGTCCGAGACCACCATCAACAGGGTGTTCTCGTCTACATCGTAGATATCGCGGACCTTGCCGGAGGCAAGATGGTTATAAGAAGAAAGCTCAGGTCGCATGACCTTTATTCTAGCGCCCAGGGGTAGCGAGCACGTTTCGATCAAATAAGCCCCGAAATCCGCGTGGGATTCGGGGACTATTTGATCGAAATGCGAAAAGTGGGGCGCACCGCGACAGGCAGGGCGCACCGCGACAGGAAGGCGCCCGGTGCGGTTCGAATTAAAGGATCTCGCCCGGGGTATAGGCCGCGGCCTTGGGGTGCTCGCCTACCAATGCGTTGATGCGGTTGAGCACCTGGCTGACCTGGGACTCGGCGGCGCCGATGAAAGCATGCTTATCGGCTAGGGCGGCCTCGAGGTCGGACTCGTCCATGGGCAGGCGGTCATCGGCAGCAAGGCGCTGGACCAGGTCCTGCTCGCCGCCGTTTTCGCGCATATTGAGCGCGACGGCCACGGCGTTTTCCTTGATGACCTCGTGGGCGGTCTCGCGGCCCACGCCGGCGCGCACGGCCGCCATGAGGATGCGGGTGGTGGCCAGGAAGGGCAGGTAGCGCTCCAGCTCGCGGTCGATCATGGCCGGGAAGGCACCGAACTCGTCGAGGACGGTGAGGAAGGTTTCGAATTGGCCGTCGAGGGCAAAGAAGGCGTCGGGAAGCGCGACGCGGCGGACGACGGAGCAGAAAACATCGCCCTCGTTCCACTGCTGGCCAGCGAGGTCTGCGGCCATGGTGAGGTAGCCGCGGAGGATGACCTGCAGGCCGCCGACGCGCTCGCAGGAACGGGCGTTCATCTTGTGCGGCATGGCGGAGGAGCCGACCTGGCCTTCCTTGAAGCCCTCGGTGACCGTCTCGTTGCCGGCCATCAAGCGGATGGTGGTAGCCAGCGAGGACGGGGCGGCGCCGAGCTCCACCAGGGCGGAGATGGCGTCGAAGTCGAGGGAGCGCGGGTAGACCTGGCCCACAGAGTTGAAGATGCGGTGGAAGCCCAGGTAATCCGCGATGGCCGTCTCCAGGGAGGCGAGCTTGTCCTCGGAGCCACCCATGAGATCGAGCATGTCTTGGGAGGTGCCCATCGGGCCCTTGATGCCGCGCAGCGGGTAGCGTGCCAAAAGATCTTCGACGCGCTCAATGGCCAGCAGCATCTCGTCGCCGGCCGTTGCGAAGCGCTTGCCCAGGGTGGTGGCCTGCGCGGCCACGTTGTGGGAGCGGCCGGCCATGACCAGGGACTGGTACTCGGCGGCGTGGCGGCCGATGCGGGAGACCACGGCGATGGCCTTATCGCGGATGATCTCCAGCGAGGTATGAATCTGCAGCTGCTCCACGTTCTCGGTGAGATCGCGGCTGGTCATGCCCTTGTGAATGTGCTCGTAGCCGGCCAGAGCATTGAATTCTTCGATGCGGGCCTTCACATCGTGGCGGGTGACGCGCTCGCGCTCCGCGATGGACTCGAGGTTCACGTCCTCTACCACGGCCTCGTAGGCATCGATGGCCTTGGCGGGGATGTCTACACCCAGATCCTTCTGGGCGCGCATAACCGCAATCCAGAGCTTGCGCTCCAAGATGATTTTATGCTCCGGGCTCCAGATATTGGACAGCTCCGCGGAGGCATAGCGGGAGGACAGGACGTTGGAAATCTTCTTCTTTTCAGCCACGTGGCTATTATTCCATGCCTGCCCCGCCGCGGGGTGAAGGGTTAGAGAGAAATCTCACCGTCTTCTGCTCGCTTGCCGATGTCCCGGCGCACAAAGCCACCCGCAAACTCGATGCCGTCGACGGTGGCGTAGGCGTTTGCGCGGGCGTCGGCAAGCGTGGCGCCCTTGCCCAGCACGCTGAGCACGCGGCCGCCGGCGGTGCGGTAGGCGCCATCGGTATGCACGGTGCCGGCATGGAGGACGCGCTGCGGATCGTCCAAGGCGGCGCCGGAGATGGCATCGCCCTTGCGCGGGGAAGCCGGGTAGCCCTCGGCCGCCATGACGATGATGACGGCGAAGCCATCCTCCCACTCCAGCGGCGGGAGCTCGGAGAGGGTGCCGGTGGCCGTGGCGTGGAGGGCCTCAGCCAGCGGGGACTTGAGCAGGGAGAGCACTGCCTGGGTCTCTGGGTCGCCGAAGCGGCAGTTGAACTCGACAACGGCCGGGCCTTCTTCGCCCCAGGCCAGGCCGGCGTAAAGCAGACCGGAATAAGGGGTGCCGCGGCGCGCCATCTCCTTGGCCACAGGGGTGCAGACCTCGTCCACGATGCGCTGCACGCCGTCCTGCGGCAGCCACGGCAGCGGGGTGTAGGCGCCCATGCCACCGGTATTGGGGCCTTCGTCGTTGTCATAGGCACGCTTGTGATCCTGGGCTGGCAGCAGCGGGACGACGGTCTCGCCATCGACTAGGCAGAAGAGAGAGACTTCGGGGCCGTCGAGGAAGGATTCCAGCAGCACCGGGTTGCCGGCCGCGAGGACGGCATCGACGTGAGCGCGGGCGGCGGCGCGGTCTGGGGTGACCACGACGCCCTTGCCGCCGGCCAGGCCATCATCCTTGACAACGAACTGCGGGCCGAAGCGGTCGAGCGCGGCCTCAATGTCGTCTTCGGTGGCGCCCGGGCGCAGCTGCTCCGCGCGGGCGGTCTTGACGCCGGCGGCTTCCATGACGTCTTTGGCAAAGGCCTTGGATCCCTCGATTTGGGCTGCTTCTTTGCTGGGGCCGAAAACTGCGATACCGGCCGCGCGCAGAGCGTCCGCCACGCCGGCAACGAGGGGAACCTCAGGGCCGATGACGACGAGATCCGCGGCGATGCTCTGGGCGAGCTCCACCATGCGATCAGCGTCCTCTACCTGGGAGTAATCCGGGTGGACGGTAGCGAGGGTGGACATGGCCGCGCTGCCCGGCGCGGCGTGGATTTCGGTGCTCTTAGGGTCGGCGGACAGGCCCTTGACTAGGGCGTGTTCACGGCCGCCCGAACCAATTACGAGAATGCGCATGCCCACCATCATAACCAGCGGGTAGCCTGGCACACATGGCTTCTGTATTTACAAAGATCATTAATGGTGAACTACCCGCTCGCTTTGTCTACCGCGATGAGACCTGCGTGGCTTTCCTCTCCATCGAGCCGCTGCGCTACGGCCACACCTTGGTCGTGCCCATCGAGGAAGTAGATAAGTGGACCGACCTAGATCCACAGACCTGGGCCCACCTCAACGAGGTCGCCCTGGAAATCGGCGGCGCTATCAAGACCGCGTTTGATACCCCGCGCACCGGCTACATCATCGCCGGATTCGATGTCCCGCACACCCATATCCACCTCTTCCCCACCGAGAAAATGGAAGAGTATGACTTTGCCAAGGCCTTCGACGCCGAGAACACCGACGATGCCGCGATGGACGAGGCGGCCGCCCGCATCCGCCAGCACCTGGGTACCAACGAGGAAGGCTTTCGCGAGGAGGATTAGGGCTCAGAGGGGGCGTCGGCAAGCGCGGGCAGGCGCACCGTAAAGGTGGTGCCGCGGCCGAGCTCGGAGTCGACGCTAATGCTGCCATCGTGCTGCTCCACCAGGGAGTGGACGATGGCCAAGCCCAGGCCGGAGCCGCCGGTATCGCGGGTGCGCGAGGTATCGGCACGGTAAAAGCGCTCGAAGATGTGCGCCGCATCTTCCTGGGACATGCCCTTGCCGTCATCGCTGACATCGACCAGCACATCATTGGCCTCGCGGCGCAGGCGCAGCGTCACCGTGGCATCCTCGCCGCCGTGGCGGATGCCGTTGGTCACCAGGTTGAGCAGCACCTGGTGCAGGCGGCTGGCATCGCCATTGACCACCGGGATGGACTTGGCGTCATTGGCCACCGAAATTTCGCGTCCGGGAAAGGCCGCGCGCGCAGAAGAGCCCACGGACAGGGCCAGCTCCAATAGGTCCACTGGGCGCAGGTCTAGGCGCGTGCCTTCGGCGCGGGTGAGGGCCAGCAGGTCCTCCACCAGCAGGGACATGCGCTTGGACTCATCATCGATCTTGGAAAAGACAAGATCCACGTCCTTGGTGGCGCCGGAGCGATAAAGCTCGGTATAACCGCGAAGACTCGTCAACGGCGTGCGCAGCTCGTGCGAGGCATCGCCCACGAAGCGACGCATCTGTTCCTCTTTCTCTTGCGCGCGCACGACGGAGCGCTGTAGCTGCCCCAGCATGATATTGAGCGCGGCGGCCAACTGGCCCACCTCGGTGTGCAGCGGCCATTTGGGAACGCGCTTGTCTAGGTCGCCTGCCGCGATTTCCGACGCCGTCTTTTCCACCACCCGCAGCGGCCGCAACGCCCTGCGGATAAACCAGAAACCCACGGCCGCAATGGCGGCCAAGGCGATGGCAGCAATGGTCACTTGGACCATGGCTAGGCCGTGCAGGATTTCCTTCTCATGGGTCATATCCTTGGCAATGACCGTGATAACGCCATTGGAATCCGCGAAGGCGAGCGCGCGCCACTTGGTGTTGTTTTCGATGGAGCCCACGGTGGTGGGATAGCCGCCGAGCGGGATATTCTCCGCGTTCGGGGTAGTCGACGATGGTCCCGAGTAGCGAATGGTGCCATCGGGTAGGTAGTTCAGCACCACGTATTCGGTAGGCGGGCGCTTTGTGTGATCGCCGATGAAAAAGTCATTACTGATATCACGCGCCCATGTGGTCGACGCGGCGCGCAGCTCATCATCGACGTTGTTGAAGAGGACGTTGCGCATGATGGAATTCACCGCAAAGGACGAGCCCGTAATGCCGAGCCCGGAGACCACGACGAGGAGGATGACCAGCCACGTCCGCAGCGGCATGGCCTGCGGAATCTGGGAAAACATCCGCCGCTTGGAGGACTTTTTCTCCCCTTCGCCTTGCCCCAGGCCCTCATGCCACATGGACTGCGGGCGCGCCGCTGCCGGTGCAGGTGCCTGGTCCTGGGTCTCCTGTGAATCTTCCATCACTTAAGCACTTTAGGAGCGCGGGGTGCGCAGTACATAACCCACGCCGCGCACGGTGTGGATCAGCTGCGTCTCGCCGGTATCGATCTTGCGGCGCAGGTAAGAGATATAGGACTCGACCACGTTGCCATCGCCGCCGAAATCGTAGTGCCACACATTGTCCAAAATCTTGGACTTGGATAGCACCACTTCCTTGTTTTGCATGAGGTACCGCAGGAGGTTGAACTCGGTGGGCGAAAGCTCGATGAGCTCGCCGGCCTTGGTGACCTCATGGGTGTCATCATTGAGCGTCAGATCTGCATAGCTCATGGTGGCATCGTTGGTGGATTCTTCCGCTGCGCCGCCGCGGCGCATGATGACGCGCAGGCGGGTGATAACTTCTTCCAGGCTAAAGGGCTTCGTCACGTAATCATCCGCACCGATGGTCAAGCCGTGGATGCGCTGGTCCACACCGTCCTTAGCGGTGAGGTAGAGCACCGGGCCGTCCAGGCCTTCTTGGCGCAGCTTGCCCAGCAGCTCGAAGCCGTCCATGCCCGGCATCATGACGTCCAGGATGTAGGCATCTGGGTTTACCTCGCGGGCAATGCGCAGCGCCTCGTTGCCGGAATTGGCGCTAAATACCTCGAAGTTCTGGAACTTCAGTGATACGGTAAGCAGCTCCACAATATTGGGTTCGTCATCGACGACAAGAACCTTGGCGAGTTTAGTGTCTTCCATGTTCTCCTCAGACTCCCTTAAAGGTTGTGATTTTCTAACACGTCATCATGGCACGCTTGCTTTCCAGCCTACTGAAGAGTTTCTGCCTGAATCCTGTGAACGTGGATGCTCGGCCTGGTCGGGGTAAAAGAAAACCACGCCCCTCCTTAGATGGGGAAGGGCGTGGTAGGTAGCGCAGCGCGCTATTTAGAAGTCCTGCGGGCGCGGGATGTTGCGCAGGTTGGACTTTGCCATGGTGATCATCTGGCCAACGCCACCGTCCAGAACGGTGCGGGTGGCAGCCTTGGAGAAGCCCATGAGCTGCTCGATGGTCAGCGTCGGTGGCAGGGAGAGGGCGTTGGGGTCAGTAACGACGTCGATAAGAGCCGGGCCGTTATAAGCCAGTGCCTTCTTGATCTGCTCCGGTGCGTCCTTCGGATCCTCGATGCGGAAGTGCTTGATGCCGGAAGCCTCTGCAATCTTGGCAAAGTTGACGGACTCGTGGTCGGTCTCGTGCTCCGGCAGGCCCTGCACCAGCATCTCCAGCTTGACCATGCCCAGGGAAGAGTTGTTGAACACGAACATCTTGATAGGCAGGTTGTGCAGCTTCACGGTGAGCAGCTCACCCATCAGCATGGACAGTCCGCCGTCACCGGAGAAGGTGATGACCTGGCGGCCCGGGTTAGCGGCCTGTGCACCCAATGCCTGTGGCAGGGCGTTGGCCATGGTGCCGTGGCGGAAGGAGCCAATCTGCTCGCGCTTGCCGTTGGCGGTGATGTAGCGAGCGCCCCACACGTTGCACATGCCGGTATCGACGGTGAAGATGGCATCTTCATCCGCGTTCTTATCAATGAGATCCGCAATGTACTCCGGGTGGATCGGGGTGTGCTTATCCACATTGGAGGTATAAGCCTCAACGACGTTCTCCAGCTTGTCGTAATGCTTCTTGAGCATCTTGTCCAGGAAGGAGCGATCCTTCTTCTCATCCACGTGCGGCAAGATGTTCTCGATGGTGGCGGCGACGTCACCGGTGACCGGGTAGGAAATCTTGGTGCGGCGGCCGATGTGGGAGCCGTTGATGTCCACCTGTGCCACGTTGGCATCCGGCAGGAAGTCGTTGTACGGGAAGTCGGTACCCAGCAGGATGAGCAGGTCAGCCTCGTGGGTGGCCTCGTGTGCCGCACCGTAGCCCAGCAGGCCGTTCATGCCTACGTCGAACGGGTTCTCGTACTGGATGTACATCTTGCCACCCAGGGCGTGGCCGATAGGAGCCTTGATCTTCTCCGCCAGCTTGAGCACCTGCTCGCGGGCATCCTTGACGCCGGCGCCAACGAACAGAGTGACGGAATTAGCCTCGTTGATGGCCTGGGTCAGGGCAGCGGCCTCGGCCGGATCCGGGAAGACGACCGGGCGGCCAGCAGAGATCTTGGACTCGACGAAGGAGTCATCCTCAGCGTCCTGCATGGAAACGTCACCCGGGATAACGAGGACGGATACGCCATTGCCGGCCATGGTGGACTGGATGGCGTGGTGCAGGACAACGCCGCCCTGCTCAGCGGAGTTGACCATCTCGCAGTAGCCAGAGCACTCCTGGAAGATTGCCTCTGGGTGGGTCTCCTGGAAGAACTTGGAGCCGATCTGGCGAGATGGGATGTGGGAAGCCAGTGCCAGCACCTTGGCGCCGTTGCGGTGGGCGTCGTACAGGCCCTGGATCAGGTGGGTATTGCCCGGGCCGCAGGATGCGGCACATACGGCCAGCTTGCCGGTGGTCAGGGAGTCTGCCTCGGCAGCGAAGGCTGCTGCTTCCTCGTTGCGGACGTGAATCCACTCGATGGAGGAGCGACGAACGGCATCCACGATCGGGTTCAGGGAGTCACCGACGAGGCCATAAATGCGCTCGACACCCTGCTTTTCCAGGGTGTCAACTAGCTGTTCTGCATAGTTACGTGCCATTAAAAATCATCCTTAACTCTTAATTGGTGTTAATACCACTGTGCTACTTGGACCGCAGGAAAGTCCACTGTTCTCTTATACACTCACACACTGCGCCCAGCTGTGAGGAAGGTAATACTAACCTATCTTAGGCTGCAAACTGTAACGACCGTTCGGTACTGTTTACTGCGCTATGAGTATCCACCCGCCCCGCGCACAAGACCACGCCGCTGCGGCCTCCACGGCCGCCCAGCGGTGGTCTTTCTGCGCCGTCATCTCTCTGGGGTTACTCATGGTTGGGCTGGATAATTCCATCCTCTACACCGCATTGCCGCAGCTATCGCAGCAATTGCACACCACTGATACCCAGCAACTCTGGATTATCAACGCCTATGCGTTGGTACTCTCCGGCCTCCTTCTAGGCGCCGGCACGCTGGGCGATCGCACCGGCCACCGGCGGATGTTCCTCATCGGCTTGGCCGTCTTCGGCGGCGCTTCCCTGCTCGCCGCTTATTCCCCCAGCGCTTGGACGCTGGTTGTAGGCCGCGCCTTCCTGGGCTGCGGCGCCGCCATCATGATGCCGTCGAGCCTGGCGCTCATCCGCCTGACCTTTCCCGATGAGGTGGAGCGCAATACGGCCATTGGCATCTGGGGTTCTGTCGCAGTCATCGGCGCGGCGGCTGGCCCCACCGTGGGCGGCTTCTTTTTGGAGCATTTCTGGTGGGGCTCGGTCTTTTTGCTCAATGTCCCGGTTGTGGTCGTGGCCATTGTGCTGACCTGGCTCCTTGCCCCGCCAAACGCTCCGAACCCCCATAAACACTGGGACTTCCCCTCGTCCCTGTATTCCCTTATCACTCTCGTCAGCCTAGTGCTGGCCATTAAATCCCTGGCACACAACTGGCCGCTAAGCGCCGCCGCGGGCATCGTCTTCATCTGCGGCGCGCTCGTCTTTGGCCACCGCCAGGCTCGCTTGTCAGATCCCCTGCTGACCTTCGACATCTTTGGCTCCCGCATCTTCAGCGGCGGGGCCCTAACGGCCGGCGGCGCCATGTTCGGCCTCGCCGGCCTGGAGCTGTTGAGTACCCAAAAGCTGCAGCTTGTCGACGCCCTCTCACCCCTCCACGCCGGCCTCATCATCTCTGCCATGGCGCTCTCTGCCATCCCTACCTCCATCCTGGGTGGTGCCACCTTGCATCGCGTGGGGTTCCTCCCCCTCATTAGCGGCGGATTCTTGCTCATGGCCGCCGGCATGGCCCTGGTGGTGGTGAGCCGGGGTGAGACGCTTCCCCTACTCGTCTCCGCCCTCGTGCTCACCGGCCTAGGTGCGGGCCTGGCCATGTCCGTGTCCTCCACCGCCATCATCAATGCCGCTCCCCTTCATCGCACGGGCATGGCCTCGGGCGTAGAAGCGGTCTCCTATGAATTCGGCACCCTGATCTCCATTGCACTGACCGGCACCCTCGTGCCGCTGCTCATGGCCCGCGAACTGCCGCCCCACCTCGCGAAACTGGGTACCGACGCGCTGTATCACCCCGCTTCCCACGCGGCCGCAGCGAGCGCTTACAATTCCGGTTATCTTTCCACCATTGGCGGCCTAGCTTGCTTCGCCTTGCTCCTAGCCGCGATAACCGCCTGGTGTTTCCGCGATAACCCGAAATCAGGAGATCCCTATGCCGCGCATCAACAAAAAGACCGCAGCCCTTGAAGCTGCGCTCGACATCATTGCCGCAGAGGATGTCTCCGGCCTCACCTATGACTCCCTGGCGCAGGCGACCGGCATGTCCAAGTCCGGGCTTATCTACCACTTTCCTACCCGCCACGACCTACTAGTAGATTGTCACCGTTTCTGCGCTAAGCGCTGGGAAGCAGAACTCGAGTGCCTGGCCGGCGGCCACTCGGCAAGTGAGCTAGGCTGGGCCGAGCGCTCCCGAGCGCTCGTATTGTCGATGGGCAAAAATGATCCCCTCATCAAGCTTTTGATGTGCGTGCATTCCCAGACCCACCCGGATTTTTCCGCCCAGTGGGCCGAGGTGGATGCGCGCTGGATGGTCGATCCTTCCGCCACCGAAACGGACGAGGATAATCTGCTGATCATGCTTCTTAGTACCGGCCTGTGGGTGCACGATCACCTCAACCAGCGCAAGCTATCCCCTGCCAATCGCCAGCGCATGGTCGACCGGCTTTTTCGGCTTATCGACGCCCCCTCAAAAACCACCGAAGGCTAGGCCCTCACCGGGGCCCAGCCTCCTTTTGAGCTGGAGACGAGACTTGAACTCGCAACCTACGCATTACAAGTGCGTTGCGCTACCAATTGCGCCACTCCAGCACCGCGGGAGAAATCCCGCTCGTTGCATAGTACCCGAGCACCGCCGCCGAGGGGAAAGCCGGTCCCCCATCTATGCATTGACAGGGTGCAGGGGCTAAAGTTCAGGCAGAATCTATCCCACATTCCCAGCGCTTTTTCGAGGGTTATTTCCGTGTCATTTTTGTCCGCTATGCGGGAGCGCCTGCGCGCTTCCTCGGGCCAGGTAGCCATCATCGACGCGGCTAAAGCCGCACCGCCGCCATCACCACTCGCCCCGGTCGATCTCACCGACGCCGCCCAGGTCAGCGGCGTTATGGAGATCGCCGCTCGCATTGGTGAAATCCTCATCGGAGCCGGCACCGCCAACTCGGATGCGCGCGCCCAAGTGCACCTGGCAGCGTCGTCGTATGGCTTGCACTACTGCCACGTGGACATCTTGATGAATACCATCACCATCCACACCACCATTGGCACCGGCGAGCAGCGCAAGAACCTGCACGTCTTCCGCGTGGTGCCGAGCATTGGCGTGGATTTTTCCAAGCTCGCGGCCGTCGATAAGCTCATTCGCTCCATCCACTCCGGCCAGATGCCGCCGGCCATGGCGGAGCAGCGCCTCGATGAGATCGACCGCATGCCCGCGCCCTATAAGCCGTCCACGGTGATGCTCGGCTGGGGCGCGATGGGTGGCCTGATTTCCATGATGCTCGGCGGCGACCTGCTCGTCGGCGTGGTGGCGTTTGTAGTCTCCGCGTTCATCATGGGCTTAAACGCCTGGTTGGCTAGTTACCGCCTGCCGCCCTTTTATCAGAATGTGGTCGGCGGATTTTTCGCCGTCTTCCCGGCCGCCATTTTGTACAACATCGCGGCCTCCTTCGGCATTAATTTCTCGCCCACGCAGATCATTGCCTCCGGCATCATCGTGCTGGTGGCGGGGCTGACGTTGGTGCAATCGCTTGTCGACGGCATCACGCGCGCCCCCGTGACTTCCTCCGCCCGCTTCTTTGAGGCGCTGCTATCTACCGGCGCCATCATCGCCGGCGTCGGTGTGGGCATCCAGATGGCCGATTCCCTGGGCTTTAACCTGCCGCCGCTGGCCACGCTGGCCCCGCCGGTCTACCACGAAATTCCGCTGCTAGTGCTGCTTGGCGGCACGGGTTCTGCTGCCTTTGCGCTGGCCTGCGGCGCGGCCTGGATTGAGATCACCATGTCCGGCCTTACGGCCGCGGCCGGCATGATTTTCTATTACTTCGTGGTGGTTTCCTTCGGCATCGGCCCGGTGATTGCCTCGGGCCTGTCTGCCGTGGTCGTCGGCCTGGCCGGCGGTTTGATGTCGCGCCGCTGGGGAATCCCGCCGCTTATCACCATGATCGTGGGCTATACGCCGATGCTGCCCGGCCTCATGCTCTACCGTGGCATGTACGCCTCGCTCAATAAGCAGATGATTACCGGCTTTACCAATATCGCGATGGCGCTGGCCATCTCCGGCGCCTTGGCCGCCGGCGTGGTACTGGGCGAGCGCGTGGCTCGCCGCCTGCGCCGCCCGCAGTATTTCCGCCCTTACTCCACCTTTAAGCGCATCGGCCGCTTCTCCTTCCACAAGGCCACGCACTTGGCCCGCAAGGCCCCGCGCATCCCGCGCGTACCGATGTCCCCGTTTGCCCCACGCGTCAATCGCCCGGAGCTACCACCCAAGCTCGGCCCGAAGCCGCCGCAGCAGCACCCGCGCCACGAGTCCCAAAGCCATGCGCCACACACCCGCTCGGCCGCGGACCTGTGGCCGGAGGATTCCCAGTGGCCGGCGCAGCCGCAGCAGCGCGAGAAGACCACCTATACCGTGCCCGGCACCGAAACGTTTCGCGCCCAGAAACCGGAGCAGCCAGGCCCCGAATCCGGACCCGAACGGCCCTAAACGCCGCCGGTAGCGTACAATATTTGCTCTGATAGCTTTTCTTGCAAGCGCTTAAGTAGTTTCCACAACGTTCAGGAGGACACGTCGTGCCACCCAAGGTCCAAGACACCCACCCACAGGCTGACCAGAATCACGCCCTTGAGGAGGAGACCTCCCGCGCAGCCCGCCGCATCGTGGCCACCTATGCGCAGGACTTCCTCGACGGCGTGACCCTGATGTCCATGCTGGGCGTGGAGCCAAAGGGCCTGGTGCACAAGAAGGTGCTGGCGGAGCAGGCCGACGCCGCTCCGAAGAAGTCCACCAAGAAATCCAGCAAGAAGTCCACCAAGAAGTCGACTAAGAAGTCCACCAAGAAATCGACTAAGAAGTCGACCAAGAAGGCTACAAAGAAGGCCACCAAAAAGGCGACGAAGAAGGCCTCCAAGAAGGCAACGAAGAAGTCCACTAAGAAGTCTTAAGTTATTCTTGCACCATGAGTGAGCGTGGCAATGACTTCGTGGTGGTGGCCAACCGCCTGCCGGTAGATCTGGAAACCCGGCCCGATGGCAGCCATACCTGGACGCCCTCGCCGGGCGGTCTGGTCACCGCATTGTCTCCAGTCCTCGAATCACACCAGGGATGCTGGGTGGGCTGGCCCGGTGTGGCCGATGCCGCGCCAGAGCCCTTCCGCACCGATACCGGCGTGCTGCTGCACCCAGTCAAGCTCACCGAGTCCGATTTCGAGGGCTTTTATGAGGGTTTTTCTAATGCCACCTTGTGGCCGCTCTACCACGATCTCATCGTCACCCCTACCTATGACCGCGATTGGTGGCACGCCTATCGCGAGGTCAACCTGCGTTTTGCAGACGAGGTAGCCGAGGTCGCCGCCGAGGGCGCCACCGTGTGGGTACAGGACTACCAGCTGCAGCTTTTACCCGGCATCCTGCGCCAGAAGCGCCCCGATCTCACCATCGGATTCTTCCTGCACATCCCCTTCCCTTCTGCCGATCTCTTCCGCCAGCTGCCCTGGCGCGAGGAGCTCGTGCGCGGGCTGCTTGGCGCGGATCTCATCGGCTTCCACCTGGAGGCCAATGCCCGCAACTTCTTGGAGCTTGCCCGCCGCCAGGGCCTCGACGTACAAGGCGAGGCCAGCACCCGCGAGGTCACCGCGCATATTCGCCTGCCGCAGGGGCGCACCATCGGCGTGGGCGCCTTCCCCATTTCCATCGCCGCGAAGGACTTTGCCGCATTCACTGGGGAGGAGAAGGGGGACGTCGCCAAGCTGCGCGAAGAGCTGGGCTCGCCCAGGCGCATTATCTTGGGCGTGGATCGCCTCGATTACACCAAAGGCATCCTGCAGCGGCTGACCGCCTTTGAGGAGCTGCTGGACACCGGCGCGCTCGACCCGGAGGAGGTGACGCTGGTGCAGCTCGCCACGCCGTCGCGCGAGCGCCTCGACCATTACAAGGCCACCCGCTCCAAGGTGGAAGAAGCCGTTGGCCGCATCAACGGGCGCTTCGCCCGCGTAGGTCACCCGGTGGTGCACTACCAGCACCGCGGCGTGGCCAAGAGTCTCCTGCGCTGCTACTACCGCATGGCCGATGTCATGCTGGTGACCCCCTTCAAGGACGGCATGAACCTGGTAGCCAAGGAATACGTGGCCTGCCACGACGATGGCTCGGGCGCGCTGGTGCTCTCCGAGTTCGCCGGCGCGGCCGATGAGCTCAACCAGGCCTACCTGTGCAATCCCTTCGATATCGAGTCCGTCAAGGCCGCCTTGCTCAATGCACTCAAGGCGCTTGACGACGCCCCCTCCACCATGACCCAGCGCATGCTCACCATGCACCAGCAGGTCACCGAGCACGACGTGCAGCTATGGTCCCAGTCCTTCCTGGGCTGCCTGCGCCAAGCCGAAGAACAGGGGGCGGGCGCATGATGTCTCGCTTTCCCCGCCTGGCCGCAGTGCCCATTGCCGCAACCTGCGCCGCCGCACTTCTGGCCGGCTGTGGTTCCGGCGACGAGGAACCCCAAGCCCCTGGCGATGAGCAGATCTTGGATAAGCAGTGGCAGGTAGTCTCCATCAACACCACCCCGGATGCCGCCTCCACCATCCCGGAATCCATCCCGCAGGCGCCCACGTTGAGCTTTGGCCAATCCACTATGGTAGGCACCACCGGGTGCGCCCAAATGGTGGGCAAGGTGACCTATTCCGCCGATGATGAGCGCCAAAACATCCGCGAAGGCAACCGTCTCCACTTTGATGAGGTGGAGTTTGATGAGACCGCCGAGGATTGCCACGGCGCGTCCGTGTGGGCCGATAACCTGCTGCGCAACCTGATTTCCGCGGACCACGATTTCCACTACACCGTCAATTCCAATAATCAGCTGGTCTTGGAACTGGTCACCGATGAGGTGGACTCGCCGTCTATCAAGTTGGTTTCCCTGGGCGGTTAGTTGCGTAGGCTATAAACCATGACGCTTTCAACTGCCATCAAGGCCCTTGCCGCCGCCGAGCACCTCGCGGTGGTCTCGGATTTCGACGGCACGCTCTCCCCCTTCGCCACGGCCATCTATGAAGTCGAAATGAACCAGGAATCACTGCGCGCCCTGGATAAACTGGCCCACCTGCCGGACACCACCGCGGCCGTGCTCTCCGGCCGCCACCTCGAAGGTCTCAAGCGCGTATGCCCGCTGCGCGAGCCCGTTCTTTTCGGCGGCTCCCACGGCGCCGAGTCCTCGTGGGAGGACACGGAACTAACCCCCGCGATGCGCGAGCACCTCGCCACCAAGGAAGCTGAGATCCGCGCGATCATGGAGCGCTTCCCCGGCGCGGACATCGAGGTCAAGCCCTTCCAGCGCGTGCTGCACCTGCGCGCGCTCGAGGATTCCGATCCAGAAGCTGCCGCCCAGGCTTATGAGGCCGGCCTCGCGCTCGATCCGGGCGGCTTCCCCCGCACGGCCGGCAAGTCCGTGGTGGAGTTCTCCGCCACCCAGGCCACCAAGGGCACATGGATTGAGAACTTGCGCGAGCGCACCGGAGCCACCGCCGTGGTCTTCTTGGGCGATGACGTCACCGATGAGGACGGTTTCCGCGCCCTGCACCAGCCGCCAGACGTTGGCGTCAAGGTCGGCGAGGGCGAGACCGCGGCCGTAGTGCAGCTTGCCGACGTCGACGCCGTCGCCCACTTCCTCACCGAACTCGCCGCCGCCCGCGCGGCCCATGTCGGCCGCCCCGACAACGGCGGCGCTGCCTAACGCGCCGCTGCCTAGCGAAGCGGCACCTAGCGCGGTGGCGCTACCGTCCGCCCGGCCGCGAAGCTGGTCTGCAGCACGCGCCGTAGCACCGCAGTTTCGCCCGCGTCCGAACCCTCTGCGCCCGCGATGAGCTTGGCGAGCATGTGGCCGGCGGCCGCGCCCTTGGCCTTATTGGGCTGGACGATCGTCGTCAAGCCAAGGCGCTGCGCCGCATCAATGCCGTCGAAGCCGGTAACGGACAGCTCGCCGGGGACGTCGATGCCCCGCTCGCGCGCATAGGTCATCACGCCCAGCGCCATGGAGTCGGTGGTGCACAGGACTGCGGTGAGGTCAGGGTGGGCGTCGAGAAGCAACTGCGCGGCCGCCCGCGTGGTGTGCGCATCGTTGATGTGCTGGGTAACCACGGGAACGGTCTCCGGTGCGATGCCCGCCTGCGCAAAGACGTCCATGGCTCCCATGACCCGGGCGCGCTGCACGTGCATATCGGCGCCCTGCAGCTCACCCCACGAAATGGGGCCATCGTGACGCTCGCGTTTGAGGCGAATCGCCAGCACACCAATCTTGCGGTGGCCGGCCTCCACCAGCGCGCGGGCGGCCGGGACAATCGCCGCGCGGTCATCGATGCCCACGAACGGCAGGCCCGAATCCGTCGGCTGATCGCAGACCACCACCGGCAGCCCGCGGCCGCGCACCGCCTCCAAGTAGGCATCCCCTGCCGCCACGGAGTAGACCACAAAGCCATCCACCGCGGCCGAACCCACCAGGCTGGCCGCCTCCGCCTCGCCCTCCGGACCGGCCGGAATAAGGGTGAGCGTAGTCTGCGCGCCGGCCGAGGCTTCTGCCATGCCAGCCAGGAAATCCACCGAGGCCATGTCCTCGAAGGCGTAGGACAGGTGCTCGGTCAGCAGCACGCCCACCGAGCCCGCGCGGCGAGTGCGCAGGCTGCGGGCCGTAGGGTCCGGCCCGGGATATCCCCGCGCCTTCGCCGCCGCCAGGATGCGCTCGCGCGTTGCGGCCGAAAGCTGATCCGGCCGGCTATAGGCATTAGAGACTGTCGTGCGCGAAACACCCAGCTCGGCGGCCAGCGAGGCCAGCGTTTTGCGGGTGGGGCTGCGTTTCACCATGACCGCAAGCATACCCCGCGGCCGTATTTTCAATACATATTCAATTGACAATGGTTCCCATCAAACGCACACTGGAAACTATGCATACCTCACTTCGCGCATCCGCAGCCCTCCTCGCGGCCGGTGGCCTCCTGCTGACTGCCACCGCCTGCTCCTCCGACACCGAGGACTCGGCCGCCGAGCCGGGCGCCCAGAAGAAGATCTCCATCGTCGCGTCCACCTCCATCTGGGCCGACGTCGCCCAGGCCGTGGCCGATACCGCCTCCGGCGTGGACATCGAGGTCAAGCCCATCGTCGAGGGCAACGGCGTTGACCCGCACCACTTCGAGCCTTCCGCGGCCGATATCGCCAAGGCCGAGGACGCGGACCTGCTCGTGGTTAACGGCGGCGGCTATGATTCTTGGATTTACCAGGCCGTCTCCGACCAGGACAATATCGTCTCCGCCCTGCCGCTGACCGATCACGGCAAGCTAGCCGATGATCCTAATGTCATGACCATCGACGCTGCTAAGGCCACCGCCAAGAAGGACCCGGAAAAGGTCACCAATATCGAGGGCAACGAGCACATCTGGTACGACCCGGCCGCGCTCGACGAGGTCGCAGGAAGTATCGCTGACCAGATCAACGAGCTCAATACCGATGCCAACGCCAGCACCGAGCGCGTGGACTCCCACGTCGACCGCCTGCGCGACAAGCTCAAGGAACTGCCGGGCGACCTCTCCTACGCGCAGACCGAGCCGATTGCGGACTACATCATGAAGTACACCTCCGGCAAGGACGTCACCCCAGAGGGCTACCGCAAGGCCACCATTTCTGAGGGCGAGCCCACCGCGGCCGACCTCGCCGCCTTCACCAAGGCGATTAAAGAGGACAAGGTAGACCTGCTCATCTTTAACCCACAGACCGAAACCGATACCGCCGGCCGCATCAAGTCCGCCGCGGAGGATGCGGACGTCTCTATCGTCGAAATCGGCGAAACCCCGCCGGATGGCAAAGAATTCTGGACCTACTATGACGAGGTCACCGATTCCCTGGGGAAGCTCTAGTGCTCATCCACTTCCATGACGCAGCGGTTGCCCCGCTGTGGTCCAGCCTTAACCTCGCCGTTGACCGCGGCGAGTTTATCGCCGTTTTGGGCCCCAATGGCGTGGGCAAATCCACCCTGCTCGGCACCATCTTGGGAACCCGCAAGCTCACCGCCGGCAGCGTCGACGTTAACTGCCGCGTCGGCTTCATCCCGCAACAACGCATGTTCCCGGCCGACCTGCCCCTGCGCGCCCGCGACTTAGTCTCGCTCTCCCTAGCGCACGGCGCTTTCCGACGCCGCCGCCCGCCCCGCCACCGCGTCGACGAGCTCCTGGCCGAAGTCGGTGCTACCGGCCTGCGCCACCGCCGCGTCGGCCAGCTTTCCGGCGGCCAGCAGCAGCTCATCCGCCAAGCCCAAGCGCTAGCCAACGACCCCGAGCTCATCCTCGCCGACGAGCCGCTGCTCTCGCTCGACCCGGCGCGCCAGCAGGCCACCGTGGACAAGCTGGATGCGCTGCGCCGCGAGCGCGGCACCTCCATCATGTTCGTCACCCACGGCATCAACCCAGTGCTCGGCGTGACCGATAAGGTGCTCTACCTCGCCCCTGGCGGCCATACCTTCGGCACGGTGGATGAGGTCATGCGCTCCGATGTCCTTTCCGAGCTCTACGGTTCCAAGGTCAACGTCTTAAACGTCGATGGGAGGCTCATCGTTGTCTAGCTTTATGGAAGACACCCAATACCTGCTCAGTGTGGACTTTGTACAGTCTTCGCTCATCGCCTCCGCGCTGCTGGGCATCCTGTCCGGCGTGATGACCTCGCTCATCGTGCTGCGCCAGATGTCCTTTTCCGTCCACGCCACCTCCGAGCTCGCGCTCATGGGCGCCTCGGCCGCGCTGCTCTTCGGCCTCAACCTCGGCTTTGGCGCCGTGGCCGGCGCCATCGTGGCCGCCATCATCCTCGCCGTCCTGGGCTTTAAGGGCCAGCAAGACAGCGCCATCGGCGTGGTCATGAGCTTTGGCTTGGGCCTCTCGGTGCTGTTTTTGCACCTCTACCCCGGCAACGCGAATACCGCGATGACGCTGCTGACCGGCCAGATCGTCGGCGTCTCTTCCGCCTCGGTATGGCTCTTGGCCGCAACCACCGTAGTAATCCTCGCCGCCGTAGCTATCCTGTGGCGGCCCATGCTCTTCGCCTCGGCCGACCCAGTCATGGCCCAGGCCGCCGGCGTGCCCACCCGCTTCATTTCCGTCGCCTTCGCCGTACTCGTAGGCTTGGCGGCCGCGCAGTCGGTGCAAATCGTCGGCTCGCTGCTCGTCATGGCGCTGCTCATCACCCCGGGTGCTGCGGCCGTGCAGATTACCTCCTCGCCCCTGCGCGCGGTCATGTGGGCCACCATTTTCGCCGAGGTCTCGGCCGTGGGCGGCTTTGTACTGTCGCTCGCGCCCGGCCTTCCGGTCTCGGTCTTTGTTACCACCATTTCTTTTGTCATTTACCTGGCGTGCCGCCTCATTGGCTGGCAGCGCAATAAAAAGGCGGTGCGCGACGAGGTCGCCGCTAGGCGCTTCCACGCCGACTGCCACAGCACCGCCGAGGAGCACCACGCCGACTAGACTGGGCGGCTATGCACGTACACCGCCGCACCGCGGATGTGGATGGCCGCACCCGCCGCTTCCTCGTCATCGCGCCGGATAACCCCGGCCCGCGCCCGGACCTCTTGCTCTTCTTCCACGGCTCGCTGCAGTCCGGCAGCGTGATGCGCCGTTTTACTAACGGCACCTTCGACGAGCTTGCCGACGCCACCAATACCGTCCTTGTCTACCCCGACGGCGTCGACCGCCATTTCAACGATTGCCGCAGCATCCTGCCCGTCACCGCCCGCGCGGAGAACGTGGACGACGTTGCCTTCGCCGCCTTCCTCGTCGAGGAGATGCGGCGCGAATTCGGCACCGACCGCACTTTTGCCTGCGGCTACTCCAACGGCGGGCAGATGGTGCTTCGCCTGCTTTTCGACGCCCCCTTCAACCTCAACCGCGCCTGCATCTTCGCCTCCACCCTGGGCGAGGGCGAGAACCACGCGCCCAGCAACCCGGCAGGCTACCGGCCCACGCCGCTGCTGTTTTTCCACGGCACCGCCGATCCATACGCGCCGTATGAGGGCGGCATCGCCGGGCTGGATGCCGAGCGCACCCGCGGCCGTGTGCTTTCCGCACCGGCCACCGCCGAGCACTTCGCGCTGGCCAATGGCTGCCAGCCACCCCGCGACTACCACCCCACCGCGGATGTCACCGCTACCGCATACGACGGCGATTTTCCCGTCGAGCTGTGGACCATGGAGGGCCTCGGCCACGTGATTCCCTCTAGCATGAAAACCGACCCACGCATAGGTCCAAATACGGATTCCTTCCGCGCTGTGGATAAGGTCCGCGAGTTCTTCGGCCTCGACGACGCCGAGGCCTAGTTATCCACACCCGCACCCAGCGCACCGCGCGCCGGCGTGCACCCGCACTTAACGTGTGGAGCCGTGAACGCGCTACAGAAATTCTTGACAGGCCTGGCCGCCGGCATGGACATTATCGCCGACTGCCACGGCCTTACTAAGCGCGCGCTTATCGACGCCGGCTGCCCCGACACCACCGCCGCCCGCCTCCTTACCCTCGCCGATACCTACTTCGGCCCCACCGCCTTTCGCCGGCTCCAGCGCGAATCCATCGCCGCGGCCCGCACCAACGAGCACAGCCTCACCGCGCTGCTGGCCATCGAGCGCCACGCCACCAAGCTGAAGAGTAAGCGCCAGGCCTGGGCGCTGCGGCGGGAGCTATGTGGGATGAAGGGGGACGTGTCGGACGTCGACAAGCAGGGGCGCAAGCGCGTGCGCGAGATTAAAGGCCCGCCGCAGCGCAAGCCCGGTGTCAAGCTCTACCGCCGCGCCGATGGGCCGTGGACCATGACGATTACCGGCAAGTCTGCGGACATCGCGGATATGCACGCCGCGCTCGATAAGGACGCCCCACTCGATTCGGTGCGCAAGATTTTTCAAGGCACCGCCGCGGCCTCCCCCACGGCCGTGACCACCAATGTGGTGCTGCGCTTGGACGAGCTCGACCGCGTCGTCGACACCGCGGGCGATGACATCACCCTGCAGCTCACCAATGGAGCCCGGATGACCGGCGCGGACCTAGTGCGTCGCGCATTTACCGCGCACGGCTATGTGACTCTCATCCACCCTGTGAAAGGCCCGGTGAACCTGTACCGCACCGAGCGGCTCGCCTCGCCGAAGCAGCGCACCATGGCCGCCGCGGAAAATCCCACCTGCCCGTGGCCGCAGTGCAATTACCCCGCCGATGAGTGCCAAGTCCACCACCTCACCGCGTGGCGCCACGGCGGCGAGACCAACCCCGAAAATCTCACCATCGCCTGTCCGTACCACAACGGCGTCAACGACGATGACCCCAACGCCCCGCCGCTGCGCGGCCGCCTGGCCAGGGTGAATGGAACCATTAAGTGGCTGCCACCCTGGGCGGAAAGCGGCTAGAAACCTCGCCGGAGGTTACTGGGCCGCGCGGCGCTGGCGTGCGAATTCGGAGAGCACGGAACCGGCCGCGACGGAAGCATTAAGGGACTCGACCCAGTCCGTCATCGGGATGGACATGATGACGTCGCAGTTTTCGCGTACGAGGCGGGAGATACCCTTGCCTTCGGAGCCGATGACGATGACCACGGGATCCGTCGCGCCGTTATAGGTATCCAGCGTGTGCTCGCCGCCGGCGTCCAGGCCGACAACCTGGTAGCCGCTCTTTTGGAATTGCTGCACGGTGCGGGTGATATTCGTCGCGCGGGCGACCGGCAGGCGCGCCGCCGTGCCGGCCGAGGTACGCCACGCCACCGCGGTCACGGACGCGGAGCGGCGCTCGGGGATAATGACGCCGTCGCCGCCAAAGGCCGCCACGGAGCGGATGACCGCGCCGAGGTTGCGCGGATCGGTGATGTTATCCAGGATGACGAACATGCCTGGGCGTGCGTTCTCGGCCGCACGGGCGATGAGCTCGTCGACGTCGGCGTACTTATACGGCGGGATCTGCAGCCCGATGCCCTGGTGCATGCCGTTACCGGTCATGCGGTCCATCTCGTGGCGTTGCACCTCGATGATGGGGATATTGCGGGTATTGCACATGGCCACGGCCTCGGACAGGCGCTTGTCGTTGCGGGTACCGGCCACGATGTAGAGCGTGGTGGCCGGCACCTTGGCGTGCAGGCACTCGATGACCGGGTTGCGGCCCACAACCATCTCGGCGGTCTCCTTCTGGTGGCGGCCGGAGTTGCGGCGGTCGCGCTCCAGCTTGGCCTTGTGCTTGGCGTGGTAGATGCGGTCCTCTGCCTTGGGCGTCGGGCCTTTGCCGGCCAAGCCCTTGCGGCGCTGGCCGCCGGAGCCCTTGGTTGCGCCCTTCTTATTGGTCTTGCGGATTCCCGCGCCACCGCGGCCGTGGGTACGTGCCATAATTTATGTCCTTTCGGAGTGCTTAACGCTGCGCCAGCGACCAGGTCGGGCCGTCTGGGGTATCGGTGATGGTGATGCCGGCGGCCGCGAGGCGGTCTCGGACGGCGTCGGCAGTAGCGAAGTCCTTGTCCGCGCGCGCCTGGGTGCGCCGCTCCAGCTCAGCTTGTACCAGCGCATCCAGCGCGGCATCCGCCCCGCTAGCTTGCGCTCCATCTTCCCACTCCAGCGGGTCAAAGCCAAGTACGTGTGCCATCGCGCGGACCTGGCCAGCCAGCGTGCGCGCCTCGGCCTCATCGCCGGCCGCGAGCGCCTTATTGCCAGCGCGGACGGTGGTGTGGATTTCCGCCAGGGCCTTGGGCACCGCGATGTCATCATTCATCGCGTCTTCAAAGCTCTGAGTCCACTCGCCAAGCTCCAGATCGTCAAAGTGGCCGAGGAAGTCTTCGATGCGGCGGTAGCCAGCGGCGGCCTCGGTAAGCGCGGTCTCGGAGTACTCCAGCACGGAGCGGTAGTGTGCCGAGCCCAGGTAGTAGCGCAGCTCCACCGGGCGCACCAGCTCCAGCATATTCGGGATGGACAGCACGTTGCCCAGGGACTTCGACATCTTCTCGCCCGACATCGTCACCCAGTGGTTGTGCATCCAGTAGTTGGCGAACTTATCGCCGGCCGCATGCGACTGCGCGATCTCGTTCTCGTGGTGCGGGAACTGCAGGTCCAGGCCGCCGCAGTGGATATCGAAATTAGAGCCCAGGTAATAGGTGGACATGGCCGAGCACTCCAGGTGCCAGCCAGGGCGGCCGTCGCCCCACGGGGTGGGCCAGCTGGGCTCGCCCGGCTTCGCGGCCTTCCACAAGGCAAAGTCCTGGGCGCCGCGCTTGGCGGAATCCTCGCCTTCGCCCTGCTCCATTTCCTCTACCTTGTTGCCAGACAGCGAACCGTAATCGGAGCCTTCGGCCTTGGTCCAGGCGGCGACGTCGAAGTAGACGGAGCCGTCGGCGGGGTAGGCAAAGCCGGCGTCGATAAGCCGCTGCATATAGTCGACCATCTGGGTGACAAAGCCGGTCGCGCGCGGCTCGACAGAAGGCGGGATGACTCCCAGGGTGTTATAGGCCTTGGTGAACTCGCGCTCATAGGTGGACACCCATTCCCACCAGGGTCGATTATTCTCGGCCGCCTTGGTGAGGATCTTGTCATCGATATCGGTGACGTTGCGCACCAGGGCTACGTCATAGCCTTGGGCGAGCAGCCAGCGGCGCAGGATGTCGAAGGCGACGCCGGAGCGCAGGTGCCCGATGTGCGGCTGGGCCTGCGGGGTGGCGCCGCACAGGTAAATGGAGGCGTGGCCGGGGCGAATCGGCTCGAAATCGCGTTGGCTGCGGGTGGCTGTGTCATAAATGCGCAAAGTACTCACGCCACCCAGTCTAATTGACGCGTGCGCGGGGTTAGTGTGGTGGGCTAGGCGCGCCAGACGACGGCCGTGGCAACCGCCGCGCGGCCCTCCTTACGGCCGGTAAAGCCCATATGGTCCGTCGTCGTGGCGGAGACGGACACGGGGGCACCAAGGATTTCGCTCAGTACCGCTTCGGCCTCTTCGCGGCGAGGGCCCATCTTGGGGGTCTGGCCGATGAGCTGGGCTGCGGCATTGCCGATGATAAAGCCTTCGGATTCGAGCAGTTCGCGGCATTCGCGCAGCAGTTTCGCCCCGGAAACGCCGTCGTATTCGGGCCGGCCGACGCCCACGAAGGAGCCAAGGTCGCCGAGGTGGGCAGCGGATAAGAGGGCGTCGACAAGCGCGTGCGCTACGACGTCGCCATCGGAGTGGCCTTCGCAGCCAGCATCGCCCTCGAAGAGCAGGCCGGCGATCCAGCAGTCCTTGCCGGCCTCGATCTGGTGGGCGTCGGTGGCGATGCCAACGCGCGGGATAATCGGGTTAGTCATGGGTCTCCTCGGTCAGGGCGTGGGCCAGGGTGAGATCGATGGGCGTGGTGATTTTGAACGCCAGGGTATCGCCCGGCACGGTTGCCACGCGCTCGCCGTGCCATTCCATGAGGCTGGCGTCATCCGTGGCGGTGAATTCGGGCTGCTCGGCCCAATAATCGAGGTTGGCCTGGCGCAGCGCGGACAGGCGGAAAGCCTGCGGGGTTTGCACGGCGCGCAGGCGGGAGCGGTCGGGAGTGCTCACCACGGCGTCGGCCGCGACTTCCTTGATGGTATCGGCCACGGGAACCACGGGCACGGCCGCTGGGGCGCCTTCGAGCACGCGCTTGGCGACGTCCCGCACCATCGCCGCCGGAGTCAGCGCCCGGGCCGCATCGTGGATGAGTACCACGGCGTCGTCGTCGGGGATTGCCTGGAGGCCGGCCCACACGGAATCGGCGCGCTCGCTGCCACCGTGCACGAGGCGGATGGGTGCGGCGTTGGTGGCGTTTTTGCCGTCTGCGGTGTCGATGCGGCCGATGATGCGGGCTGCCTCGGGCTCCATGTCTGGGCTGACCAGCACGATGACCTCATCGACCACGCCGGAGGCCAGCAGCGCGCGCACGGAGCGCTCTAGGAGGGTGCGCCCGCGCAGCTCGACATAAGCCTTGGGCACCTCGGCACCGAGGCGGGTGCCCTGGCCGGCGGCCGCGATGAGCGCGATGACGCGCGGTTTAGTCTTCGTCGTCGAAGGAGAGGTCATCGAGATCGATGTCGTTGTCGATATCGGTGGTGATGGACTTATCGTCTACCAATCCGGCCGCGTGGTGGCGCTCGATGGTGGCATCGATCTCCTCCATCATGGTGTCGGCCTTCTTCTCGTCGACCGGCTTGGCCAGCGCGAGCTCGCCCACCAGGATGGTACGGGCCTTGCCCAGCATGCGCTTCTCGCCGGCCGAGAGGCCACGATCCTGGTCGCGACGCCACAGGTCGCGAACGACCTCGGCGACCTTATTGATATCGCCGGAGGCCAAGCGCTCCTGGTTGGCCTTATAACGGCGGGACCAGTTGCCGGCCTCTTCGACGTCCTCGTCACGCAGCACGGAAAAGACCTTTTCCAGGCCCTCCTTGCCCACGACGTCGCGCACGCCGACGTTATCGGCGTTCTTGATGGGCACGCGGACGACTAGGTCGGACTGGTTGATGTGCAGCACCAAGTATTCCAGCGTCTCGCCGCCCATCTCGCGGGTCTCGATATCCTCGATGACGGCCGCACCGTGGTGCGGGTAGACGACGACCTCGCCGACCTTATACTCCATTGCCACTCCTTGTGTTCCCGTTTAATCCCGGTTGACTAAGGCCGCCATTTTATCACGAGCGGCCGCCCCGCCTGCGGATACCCCCGTATACCCCCATGGTCTACCCGCCCGGTTTGGGACTAACTGTGTACTTTATTGCCAAAGGGACTAGGCTAAAGCGTTGACAAGCCCTGTGATCGCAATTGATGGAGGATGCTCAACGTGCAGTCCCTGAAGTCCGCCGCCCGCCGCGGTGCCATTATTTCCGTAACCGCCGTCTCCGCTCTGGCGCTGGCTTCTTGCTCGGCGGGTCACGTCACCCAGACCGCTGACAAGGTGGCTGCGGTCGATGGCGCTTCTGCAAGCACGGAAGACAACAAGGTTGCGGTTCGCGATGTCACCATCTTGGTAGAACCGGACGGCACCGCTGCCTTGAAGTTCACCGCCGTAAACCAGGGCTACGATACCGATGTCATCTCCCTGGAGTCCGTAGAGGTCGACGGCCAGCGCGTCGAGATGGACAAGGCTCAGCCGCTGCACCGCGACCAGTCCATCATCGCGGATTCCCAGAAGAACCTGGACGCGACCACCCAGCAGGATTCTGAGACCGTCCAGTACATCGCCACCTCCCTGAAGAACGATGACTTTGGCTACGCCGGCGACCGCCCGGTTACCTTCGAGTTCTCCAATGGTTCCATCGACGTGGACGCCACCATTGCCGCCACCCAGATGCAGTCCGGCGAATTCGACCGCGACGTCGAGTCCTCCGAGGGCTACTCCTCCGAGGCTCCAAAGAACTAAGCCACGCCGCCCAAAATCACCGCCTCCAGCCCGTTTCGGGCCGGAGGCGTTTGCGTGTTTTAGGCTAGAGGCCATGGCCAAGAAATCTCGCCCCATCCATACCTGTTCCGAATGCGGCTACGTCTCGCCGAAGTGGCTCGGCCGCTGCCCCGACTGCGGGTCTTGGGGCACGTTGGAGGAAAGGGCGCCGGTGGTGGCGGGGCCTGGGACAGCGGGGGCGTCGGCAAGCAAGGGCGTAGCGCCGTCGAGCCCGGCGCAGCCGATTACCAAGATTGGGGCGCAGGCGACCAAGACGGTGCGCACCGGCATCGGCGAGCTCGACCGCGTGCTAGGAACCGGCATTGTGCCCGGCTCAGTGGTGCTCATGGCCGGCGAGCCGGGCGTGGGCAAATCCACGCTGCTGCTGGAAGTAGCCTCGCGGTGGGCCCAGCTCGGCCGCACCGTGCTCTATGCGACGGCCGAGGAATCGGCCGGCCAGGTCCGCTCCCGCGCCGAGCGCACCGGGGCGCTCCAGGAATCGCTGTACTTGGCGGCCGAGTCCAACTTGGATGCGGTCTTTGGCCACGTGGATAAGCTCAAGCCGAGCCTCATCATCGTCGATTCGGTGCAGACCATGCACGCCGTGGGCGTGGAGGGCGTATCGGGCGGCGTGGCGCAATCGCGCGCGGTAACGGCCGCGCTGACCTCCCTGGCGAAATCCACCGGCATTCCGGTGCTGCTGGTGGGCCACGTGACCAAGGATGGCAACGTCGCCGGCCCGCGCGTGCTGGAGCATCTTGTCGACGTCGTCTTGAACTTCGAGGGCGACCGCCAATCCAGCCTGCGTATGCTGCGCGGCATCAAGAATCGCTTTGGCGCCACCGACGAGGTGGGGTGCTTCGAGCAGACGGCCGGCGGCATTCGGGAAGTCGCGGACCCTTCCGGGCTGTTTCTATCGCACCGCGGCACGACGCCGGATGGTTCGGCCGTAACGGTCGCAATGGACGGCGTGCGGCCGATACTCGCGGAGGTGCAGGCGCTGACGGTGGACCCGGTGGCGAAGAACCCGCGGCGCGTGGTGACCGGGCTAGATTCCAACCGCGTGCCGATGGTGCTCGCAGTTCTGCAGGCGCGCGCCGGCCAGCGCACCAACGACAAGGATGCTTATGTCGCCACGGTGGGTGGCATGCGGATTACGGAAACCGCGACGGATCTGGCGGTGGCGCTGGCAACATGGTCCTCGCTGCACGAACAGCCGCTGCCAGCCAAGACGGTGGTCATCGGCGAGGTGGGCCTGGCCGGCGAGTTGCGGCCGGTGCCCAATGTGGAGCGGCGCTTGATGGAGGCCGCGCGGCTGGGCTACAAGCACGCGCTCGTCCCGCGCGGGGATATCGAGCCGGTCGAAGGCATGCAGGTGCGCCAGGCCGGGACGCTGGGGCAGGCCATCGCCGCGGTGTCAGGGTAGCGCCTAGCGCAGGGTGAAGTCCTGCGGCGGGGAGGAGTTATCGCCGATGACGGTGTGGGCAAAGTAGGCACCGGGCTCGGCCGCGGGGCGGTCGGTGCACTCGCCCGGTTTGGAGGCCTGGCGGGACCATTCGGCCTCGAATTTCACGTCCTTGCCGGCCGGGAAGGTTTGCGAGCCGGTCTGCACGGAGGCATAGCAATCCGTATCGGACCACACGCGCTCGTTATCGGCCATCTTGTAGACCTCGAAGCGCAGCAGATTCTTATCTAGGTCGATTTTGCAGTCCGCGGCCGTGGGGTTGGTGACGGTCATGAAGAACTTCGGCAGCTCGCCTTCCGGCACGGAGTAGTTCAACATGGAGGTGCGGACATCGAGATCCGCGAGTTCGCAGGTCTTCTTGGCTGCCTCGGAGCTTGCAGGCGCAGCGCTCGACGGCTCGCTTTCGGCCGCCTTGCTTTCCGATGCCCCCTCGGCCGACGTCTTCGTCTCCGAGACGGTCCCGGAGGATTCGGGGGCGGCAGAGGAGGAGGTTTCCTCATCTGCGGACGTAGGGGCAGGTGCGGCGGTATCGGCCGGCTCCTCGCTGCTGCCCCCGAAGGCGGCCACGGCCGCCCAGATCAGCACCACGGCCAACACGAGCACGATGATGAGCGCAGCCACGCGGCGGCGCTTGTAGATCTCTTCTGGTAGGGGCTTTTTCTGCGTCACACTGTCAATTTTAAGCGGTGGGCGCGGGCCGGTGCGCTAAGCCCGCGCCGCGTGTCAGGCCGCTACTTCACGCCAAGGGTCTGCAGGGTCTCCACGCTGGAGTCCTCCAGCAGGTAGCGCGCGCCGACGACGCCCAAGGCGCCCTCGTCGAGCAGGCGGCGGATGTTGGGCACGTTGGCGACTAGTTGGGCGACGGTCTGGCGGGTGTGTTCCCTCTCGACGTCGTCAGTCGTGGCCTTAGGGCCTGCCACCAGCGCGGAGGCAGCGACTTTTTCAATAATGGGGCGCTGCAGGCCGGTGGGCAGCTCGCCGCCGGCCACGAAGCCGGTAGCCGCACCGACCGCGCCGCAAGATTGATGGCCGAGGACCACCAAAAGGTTTGGCTTGAGGGCGGCGAGGGCGTAGTCGAGGGAGGCTAGGACGGCGTCGTCAAGAATGTGGCCGGCGGTGCGGATGACAAAGGCATCGCCGAAGCCAATATTGAATACGTGCTCGATAGGGGCGCGGGAATCGGAACAGGAAATGACTACCACGCGGGGATCCTGGCCGTGGGTAAGACCCTCGCGGTTATAGATCTCGCGCACGTCGACGGTCTCGCCGTCGAGAACGCGCTGGTTTCCGGCCTGGAGCGCCTCCCATACGGCTTGTGGTTCGTGGGCAACATTACGTAAAGACATAGGCCACATTCTAATGCCTTAGACTATCCCTCACGATGGATACGCAAGTTCTTCTTTCCTGGTTCGATGCCAATGAGCGCGACCTGCCGTGGCGCCGGCCTGGCACCAGCGCCTGGGGCGTGCTGCTCAGTGAGGTCATGAGCCAGCAAACCCCCGTCGCCCGCGTGGCCCCCGTGTGGGAGGAATGGATGCGGCGTTGGCCCACCCCTGCGGACTTCGCACAGGCTACCCGAGCGGAGGTGCTGCGCGCTTGGGGCAAACTGGGCTACCCGCGCCGTGCCCTGCGCCTGTGGGAGTGTGCGGGGGTAATTGGCAGCGGCGAAGTTCCCGCGGACGTCGATGAATTGCTACGCCTACCAGGCATTGGGGACTACACCGCGCGCGCTGTGGCGTGCTTTCACTATGGGGTAAATGTGCCGGTGGTCGATACCAATGTGCGGCGGGTTTATGCCCGGGCGGAAGAGGGCCGGTTCCTGGCGCCGCAGCCCGCGAAGCGAGAGTTGGCGGCCGTAGCCGAGCTTTTGCCGGCCGAGAATGGGCCGCGCTTTTCGGCCGCGCTCATGGAGTTGGGCGCGCTAGTGTGCACGGCGAAGAACCCCTCCTGCGAGCAGTGCCCGCTGCGCGCAAGCTGTGCGTGGCAGTTAGCTGGCCGGCCGGAGCCCAGCGCGCAGGAGCAGGCGCAGGCGAAAAAGCGCGTGCAGAAATTCGTGGGCACGGACCGGCAGGTGCGCGGCAAGATTTTGGATGTGCTGCGCGCGGCGGATGGGCCGGTGCCCCAGTCCGAGATTGATGTGGTCTGGCCCGATGCGGCACAGCGCTCCCGGGCGTTGGCTTCGCTGCTTGCCGACGGCCTCGCCGAACAAAACGACGCCGGCCTCTTCCACCTACCCATCTAGGGAGTTAATAACGGCCGGCTATATTCGCAGTTCGCGATCTTGCGGGTGTGATCTGTTTAACGCCACCGACCGCGGAAATTGAAGCCGCCGGGCAGATTTACCCACATTCCGCCGCGGGAATTAAACGTTACAGGTCCTACCTTGGTAGACATCGAGGCTCCGGAGCCAGAAACGTTAATCCAGCTATTCTTGCCGGTCTTTTTTCTTGAACGATACTGAAGTCCCATGAGCATATATTTTAACAATTCCGCTTCCGCCGTTCCTACTGACCGGTAGGTTTTGGATATGGAAAAGATTTGCATAAGGCTTTTAGCCGTTTGTTCACTGATTCTCGGTACCCTCTTAGTTCCACCAACAGCGCAGGCGGCGGTGACCTCGACCCGACCTTCGCCGCACGTGCTCGATGGCGTCGGCCGCGGGCAGGTATTCACGTATGACACCACTACGGATGATGGTCGGCCGATTCAGGCCTCGGCAACCTTATACGAGCCGAATACACCGTGGCGCGGCAAAGGCGAGCGGCCCACCATCATCTTTGCGCCCGGCACTCGCGGCGCAGGAGACCAGTGTGCACCATCGCGCGCCGGCATGGGACTGGGATCAGTGGGACTAAGCAAGGTCGGCTCCCCTACCATCAATGCGAACTACGAATACGGCTTCTATATGGGCGCACTCCAGCATGGCGCTCGCGTCATAGTCGCGGACCTTATCGGACTCGGCATGCCAGGGCACCACACCTACGTTAATCACATTGAAGAAGCACACGCCATGCTTGATGCCGCCCGCTCCGGCCTGGAACTGGCGCACGCTCCGCAGGACGCCCCTATTGGGTTTGCGGGCTACTCGCAGGGCGGCGGCGCTTCGCTAGCCGCTGCGGAATTCGCTGACTCTTATGCGCCCGAATTGAACGTGGCCGGAACCTACTCCGGCGCCCCGCCGGCTGACCTGCCCAAGGTCATGAAGGCCATCGACGGCTCTTCCATCGTCCACGTGCTGGGCTACGCCATCAACGGCTTTGCTGAGCGCGACCCTAAATTCCGCGATGCGGTCCTTGAAGAGTTCAATCCCCGCGGCATCGACTTTCTGCGCTCCGCGGCTACCACCTGTACCGGCGATTCCATCCTCATGTGGGGCTTTACCAACACCCGCCAACTCACCCGCACCGGGGAATCGCTATCCGAACTCGTAGAGCGCAAGCCCGTCATCAAGGAAACCTTGCTACGGCAGAATCAGGGCAAGCACCCGCTCAAGGGCCCGGCAATGATCGCCAGCTCGCCGCACGATGACCTCATCCCGCACGAGCAGGTCCGCGCCGTCGCAGGAGCCTACTGCCAGATGGGCGGGACCGTAGATTTCATGGCCGCACCCGGCACCGCGACCATCCCGGGCGCTGGCGCCGACCACGCGCTGCCGCTATACGTCAATATCCCGGTGGGCTTGAAGTACCTCTTTGACCGCTTCAACGGAAAACCGGCACCATCTAATTGTGCTGGCTAAATGGGGTCCGAGCCCGCGGAACTGCACATAAAAAGCCACCCAGCCTCGCAGGAAGCGAAGTGCTGGGTGGCTTTAACCGTTGAACCGAATTACATCGGCTGGCCGGCGCCTGCTGGCGGCGGGTTGTGGCCGTCGTCATCGGAGTCGGAACCAGAGCCGGACTCTAGGTCGGTTCCGGCGGCGGTGGAGCCGCCATCGCCCGGAACATCCGGGGTGATGGTGTCGGGGTCGCCGGCATCGGTGGAGTCGGCGTCGTTTTCGCGCACCTCGGCGTCGTCGAGCTGCGGCTCCTCGGTGTCCTCCGGCAGAGGCTTCGGACGCGGGCTGAAGGTGAACTTCGCGCCCGTGTTGTCCTTGGACTCGCCGTCCCAGCCCTCGACGTCGACGGTGATGATTTCGCCGGCGCCGATTTCGCCGAAGAGGATCTTCTCAGAGAGCTGGTCCTCAATCTCGCGCTGAATGGTGCGGCGCAGCGGACGAGCACCCAATACTGGGTCGAAGCCGCGCTTAGCCAGCAGGTCCTTTGCCTTCTGCGTGAGCTCGATGCCCATATCGCGCTCATCCAGTTGCTTGGCCACGCGGCCGATGAGCAGCTCGACCATCTCCACAATCTGCTCTTGGGTGAGCTGGTGGAAGACGACGATGTCATCGATACGGTTCAAGAACTCTGGGCGGAAGTGCTTCTTCAGCTCGTCGTTGACCTTCTGCTTCATCCGGTCGTACTGGGCATCCGCATCGTTTTCGGAGGAACCAGTAAAGCCCAAGCCCACCGGCTTCGAGATGTCCTGGGTGCCCAGGTTCGAGGTGAAGATGAGAACGGTGTTCTTGAAGTCGACGACGCGACCTTGGCCGTCAGTAAGGCGGCCATCTTCCAGCACCTGCAGGAGGGTGTTGTAGATCTCCTTGTGGGCCTTCTCAATCTCATCGAAAAGCACAACGGAGAACGGCTTGCGGCGAACCTTCTCGGTCAGCTGGCCACCCTCTTCGTAGCCAACGTATCCCGGAGGAGCACCGAAGAGGCGGGAAGCGGTGAAGCGATCGTGGAACTCACCCATGTCGATCTGGATGAGGTCATCATCCGAACCGAAGAGGAAGTTAGCCAGGGACTTCGACAGCTCGGTCTTACCCACACCGGACGGGCCGGCGAAGATGAAGGAGCCGGACGGGCGGCGCGGATCCTTGAGGCCCGCACGGGTGCGGCGGATGGCGCGGGAGACGGACTTGACCGCCTCGTCCTGGCCAATGATGCGCTTGTGCAGCTCCTCTTCCATGTTGAGCAGACGGTTGGATTCCTTCTCCGTCAGCTTCAGCACCGGGATGCCGGTCCAGTGCGCCAAGACCTCAGCGATCTGGTCCTCGCCTACCTCGGCGATTTCCTCAAGGTCGCCAGAGCGCCACTGCTTTTCCTTCTCCGCGCGCTCCTCGCCCAGCTTGCGCTCCTTATCGCGCAGGCCGGCCGCCTTCTCAAAGTCCTGGGCATCGATGGCCGCTTCCTTTTCCTTGCGGACCTCAGCGATGCGGTCATCGACCTCGCGCAGGCCCTTCGGCGCGGTCATGCGCTTGATGCGCATGCGGGCGCCAGCCTCATCGAGGAGATCAACGGCCTTATCCGGCAAGAAACGGTCATTGATGTAGCGATCCGAGAGGGAAGCTGCAGCATGCAGCGCCTCATCGGTGTAGGACACGCGGTGGTGCGCTTCGTACTTATCGCGCAGGCCCTTCAGGATCAAGAAGGTGTCATCCAGGGAAGGCTCCTCCACCTTGACTGGCTGGAAGCGGCGCTCCAGGGCGGCATCCTTCTCGATGTGCTTGCGGTATTCCTCAAGGGTCGTAGCACCGATGGTCTGCAGCTCGCCACGAGCCAGCTTCGGCTTGAGCAGCGAGGCTGCATCGATGGCGCCTTCAGCAGCACCAGCACCAACCAGGGTGTGGATCTCATCGATGAACAAGATGATGTCGCCGCGCTGGTTAATCTCCTTGAGCACCTTCTTCAGGCGTTCCTCAAAGTCACCGCGGTAACGGGAGCCAGCTACTAGGGAGCCCAGGTCCAGCGAGTAAAGCTGCTTGTCCTTAAGGGTCTCTGGAACCTTACCGTTGACGATGTCGAGCGCCAAGCCCTCAACGACTGCGGTCTTACCAACGCCCGGCTCACCGATGAGAACCGGGTTATTCTTCGTACGGCGAGACAGCACCTGCATGATGCGCTCTACCTCGGACTCACGGCCGACGACCGGATCGAGCTTGCCGTCCTTAGCTGCCTGGGTGAGGTTGCGGCCGAACTGGTCGAGCACCAGGGAATTGGAACGCTCGCCGGAACCGCCGGAGCCGCCACGGCCGCCTGCGCCGGCACCTGCGCCAACCGGACCGGAGCCCTGGCCGTTGGAGGAACCACCCTCCTGCTGGCCGCCCTCATAACCGGACAGCAGCTGGATAACCTGCTGGCGCACGCGCGGCAGGTCGGCGCCGAGCTTGGTCAACACCTGGGCGGCGACGCCATCGCCCTCGCGAATGAGACCCAATAGCAAGAACTCAGTACCGATGTACTTGTGTCCCATCTGCAGACCTTCGCGCAGGGAAAGCTCCAGCACCTTCTTGGCGCGTGGGGTAAAGGGGATGTGGCCGGTGTGCGGCTGGCTGCCTTGGCCGATGATTTCCTCGACCTCGCGGCGGACATCCTCCAGGGAGATACCCATGGATTCCAGCGCCTTGGCGGCTACGCCTTCGCCCTCATGGATAAGGCCGAGCAGGATGTGCTCGGTGCCGATGTAATTGTGGTTAAGCATGCGTGCTTCTTCCTGCGCCAAAACGATGACGCGGCGAGCACGATCGGTAAACCTCTCGAACATGATTCCCCTATACTTTCGCTTCTAATGTGATACCCACTCTAACGCGGCAGTCCGCCGATAATTTCCCGTTTTGTTCCCAGATGCCCGCAATACCGCCAGAATCCACCATATTCGCAGCTCACACGGGTGTACGCCGGTAGCGAACAGAGGCATGGGCATGTAATCTAGAATCGTTTTATTCCCTGCCCCTCCCCACTTTTTAAGGACATCGCGACCGTGCCCCAGCTTCCTGAGTTCTTTGCCACCCAACACAACCTGCACGAATTGGCCGTGTTGGATGAGGCGCCATCGTCTACCCTCTTTGCGGTCGAAGATGGAAACACGCACCAGCAGCTGAGCGTGGAAATCTTCGCGCCGGAAATTACCGGCGTGGTGGACAAGTCCACGGCACTGCATGGGTTGCACCATCCAGCCATCGCGCCGCTGGTGGGCACGGGCACTACCGCGGACGGGCAGGAATTCATCGTGCGCGAAGGGGTTTCCGGAACCCAACTTTCTGAGCTTCCTAATAATCTCAGCCGCGAGGAGGCCGCCGACGTCTTCGGCCCGTTGGCGGGTGCGGTGGACTTCCTAATTTCCCGCGGGCGGGCAGACTTTGCGGTGCATGGGCTAAGGGAGGCCCGAGTGGGCGTCGATAAGCAACGCCAGGTTTCGGTGCTGGCTGCGGCCGGCCCGGCCGGCGAAGAGCACGGCGATGCGGTGGCGGCGTTTGAGGAGCTCGTTGCCCGCAAATGCCCGGAGTATAAGCCCACTGGCACGGCCGAGAGCGCCAAGGATGTGGTGTCTCACCTGCGCCCGCAGCGCGATTTCGATACCGCGCAGATTCCCCGCGTGCAGGAGCCAGAACCGCGCCCTCAGCAGCAGTTCGCCCCGCCGCAACAGCCGCAACCGGTGGCCCAGCCCATGGCGCAGCCGCAGCAACCGATGGCACCCGCGCCGAAGAAGAAGGGCAAGGGCGGGCTCATTGCGCTCATCACGGTGCTGGCGGTGGCCGCGATTGCTGCTGCGGCCGCGCTGTGGTTCTTCCTGTCCTACCCCAGCTGGAATGATAAGGAGCAAAACCTCGCGGATGCGTACCCGGACTTGGTGGGCTCCCGCAGCGGCCAGGATGGCTTCGATGGGGCTAAGTGCTCCTCGCGCGAGCCGGAGCCTGGCCAGGAGGCCAAGATTTCCTGCGTGGGCGATGGGTTCAACTACATCGTGACCTACTACCCCAGCGTGGAGGAGCGCGATGCCATGCTTCCCGACGCCGAACCGGTCGAGCTTTCCAATGACCAGTGCACCATCCAAAGCTTTGAGACCACCGCGGATGTTCCTACCTACGTGATGGCCGTGGAAGGCACCCAGTCCGCATTCCTGGTCTGGGGCGATAAAGCTGAAGAGGAGCGGCTGAACCTGCCGCTGTGCGCCTCTTAATTTGTCCTCGTGCCTATTCCGCGGAGGGTACGCGCTTGAGGAACGGAGCCAGCACGACGACCACCAGCGAAAGCGCGCCGGCAAAAAGGAAGGCCCAGTGCGCGCCATGAGCCGTCGCGGCGGCCTCGTTCATGCCTTGGGCCGCGCCGGACTTGGTGCCACGGGTCAGGAAGGTCATCAGGAAGGCAGTGCCGGCCGCGCCCGCCAGCTGCTGCAGGGTATTGAGGATGGCGGAGCCGTGCGAGTAGAGCTCGTCTGGCAGGGAGGCCAGGGACGTCGTCATCAGCGGCGTCATCATAAGCGCAATGCCCAGGGCAAAAAGGATGTGCATGCCAATGACCATCCATACCGCACTGTCCTCATTGAGCAGGGTCATCAGCCACGTGCCCGCGGCTAGAAGCAGGGCGCCGGGGATCATGAGCGGGCGGGGCCCGTGGACGTCATAAAGGCGGCCGACCATCGGCGAGATGCCGCCTTGGAGCAAGCCGCCGGGCATGACGACGAGCCCGGTAACCAGCGAACTTACCGCCAGGGAGGTCTGCAGGTAGATGGGCAGGATATTGACCACGCCGAGTAATAGCCCAAACATGAGCAGCATGCCCAGTACCGCCACGGTGAAGTTGGGAACCGTAAACGGGCGCATGTCCAAAAGGGCGCGATTGTCCTTGGCCAGGCGCAGCTGGCGGCGGGTGAAAAGCGCCAAGGCCACGAGGCCAACGATGAGGACGATGATGTCTACGAGGCCATCTCCCTCCAGCATGTTTTCCAGGGACGATACGGCGTAGACCAATCCGCCGAAGGCGAAGACGGACAGGACGACGGACGGGAAATCCAGCGGGGTATCGCGCTTATCTCCCACGTTGACCAGGCGGAAATAGCCGGCGGCGCAGATGAGGCCAAGCAGCGGCACCATGGTCCAGAAGATGACGTGCCAGCTAGACATGCCCAACACGAAGCCGCCCACCGTGGGTCCGAGTGCTGGGGCCACGGAAATGACCACGGAGATAATGCCCATCACGCTGCCGCGGCGCTGCGGCGGGACGAGGGTCATCGCCACCGTCATCAGTGTAGGGATCATCAAGGCGGTGCCGGCCGCCTGGAATACGCGCCCCACCAGCAGCACGCCGAAGGCCGGGGCGAGCGCCGCCAGCACCGTACCGGCAAGAAATACGCCCGACGATGCCAAGAAGATCTGCCGGGTGGTGAACTTATCCATGAGAAAGCCGGTGGTCGGGATGACCACGCCCATGGTGAGGAGGAAACCGGTAAGCAGCCACTGGGCAGAGGTCGCGGGGATACCGAAGTCCGCCATGATGGTGGGCAGCGCCACCGACAGGGCGGTCTCGTTCAGGATCATCACCATCGCGCCGAGGACGAGGATGGTGAGGTTGATTTTTACCTCTGCGGAAATGTGGGGATCTGGTTTCTGAGACACCCAGACAGGATACTGAGGCCGCGGGTGCGGGGAAAGTCGAGGAGTATAGTTTTAGTGTCTTCATCCGCGCGGTGAGACCGCGCCACCCGAGCCTAAAGCGAGGTACACTCCAGTGCGATTTCTCAACGATTCCCACCCGCCATACGAATTGACCTACTCCGACGTTTTCATGGTGCCGAGCCACTCCGAGGTGGGCTCGCGCCAATCGGTAGACCTCACCACTGAGGACGGCACCGGAAATACCATCCCGCTCATCGTGGCCAATATGACTGCCGTGGCCGGGCGCCGCATGGCCGAGACTATTGCCCGGCGCGGCGGGCTGACCATCCTGCCACAGGACCTCTCCTTAGAAGCAGCCGCAGAAACCATCGCCTCTGTGAAGGCGGCGGATTTGGTCTATGACACCCCAATTACCGTTAAGCCGCACCACACCGTGGGCTATACCAGCAACCTTTTGCACAAGCGCGCCCATGGTGCCGCCATCGTGGTCGAGGGAGACATGCCGATCGGCATCATCACGCCGAAGGACCTGCGCGGACAGGATAACTTCACCGCCGTCGGCCAATTGATGACCACCGACTTGGTCACGCTGCCGGTGGGCATAGACCCGCAGGAGGCCTTTACCAAACTGCGCAAGACCTCCCGCAAGCTGGCGCCGGTGGTGAATCCAGACGGCACCCTGGCCGGCATCCTCACGCGGAAGGGTGCGGTGCGGGCGAAGATGTATAGGCCGGGCGTCGACAAGCAGGGCCGCCTGCACATTGGTGCTGCGGTGGGTATTAACGGCGATGTGGAAGGCCGCGCCCGCGCCTTGGCGGAGGCCGGTGCTGATGTGCTGGTCATCGATACCGCGCACGGGCACCAAGACAGCATGCTCAGGGCACTGCGCAAAGTCAAGGCTCTGAACCTGGGGCTTCCCATTACCGCAGGCAATATCGTGACGGCCGAAGGCGTGCGCGAGCTGGCCGCGGCCGGCGCGGACATTATCAAGGTCGGTGTGGGCCCGGGCGCGATGTGCACCACCCGCATGCAGACTGGCGTGGGCCGCCCGCAGTTCTCGGCCGTCCTGGAGTGCGCTGCGGCCGCCCGCGAGGTTGGCGCCCATGTTTGGGCCGACGGCGGCGTGCGCGACCCGCGCGATGTCGCCCTCGCACTGGCCGCGGGAGCTTCCAATGTCATGATTGGCTCTTGGTTCGCCGGCACCTTCGAGTCCCCAGGTGACCTGCACAAGGATGCCGACGGTGCCTTCTATAAGGAGTCCTTCGGCATGGCCTCGCGCCGGGCGGTGCGCGGCCGCAATTCCGATACCGAGGCCTTTGAGCGCGCCCGCCGCGAGATGTTCGAAGAGGGGATTTCTACTTCTCGCATCTACCTCGACCCCGAGCACGGCGGCGTAGAGCACCTGGTGGACCGGATTGTCTCTGGCGTGCGTTCCTCGTGCACCTACGCCGGCGCCGATTCCCTGGCCGCCTTCCACGAACGCGCGACCGTGGGCGTGCAATCCGCGGCCGGCTTTGCCGAGGGGCAGCCACGCGCCACAAACCGCTAAAACAATAACCCCAGTGATGTGCAGATGACCTGCAGGGATCGCTCTGGGGCTTTCAATGCGACACTACCATGGGAGCCATGACGCCACAATCAGCTACCCAACGCCAGCTAATTGAATGGTTTTCAGCTCCCAGAATGAAAAGGTTTCTCGATCATCCTGACCCGGCGGCTCTTTATCTATGGAACACCCGCATATCGAAGGCATTCCTAGAAGATATTCAGCACGCTGAGGTACTCCTGAGGAACCACATAGACACAGCACTCTCGGCCAAGTACGGCCCAGAGTGGTTTGACTCCCCAAAAATTCCTTTCACTTCCCAATCCAAGAAAGCAATAACAAAAGCCCAGAGACGCACCAATTTCAATAAGAATCGGAACACAGGAAAGGTAATCGCAGAATTGAATTTTGATTTCTGGCGATACCTGTTGACCACGACTTATCAGACGACGATCTGGCCATGCCTTCACTCCACCTTTTCCTCACGGGTTTCCCGAAAGGATTTCGAGGCTCAGGTACAAACCATTTACACCTTTCGAAACAGGGCAGCCCACCATGAACCCATCATTAGGGACTGCCGCGGCATGGAAGAGAAGCAATTGGACAACATATCAACAGCAATTCACAAAGTTTGTTCCTGGATCTCCCCGGAAGCGGCCTCCTGGATACTCGACCAGTCAAGAGTTCGAGTGCTAAGAAACCAGCGTCCCTAGAAGCCCTCCGCTCAGCACGTGCTACGTTGACAGATATGTTGACTCGCTATGACCAAGCGGCCTCCCGCGCGGCCGCGCAGGTTATGGGGCAGTACTCCACCAGTTTCTCTCTGGCCACGCGGCTTTTGCGCGGGCGGGTGCGCGCCGATATCCGCCACCTGTACGCGGTGGTGCGCATTGCAGACGAGCTTGTCGACGGCGCCGCAGCCCAAGCCCACACCGACCCCGCCGCCGCACTGGATGCCTACGAGCAGACCATCCTGGCCGCGCCGCAGCAGCGACTGCACACCGATCCGGTTGTGCACGCTTATGCCATCACGGCTCGCCGCTGCGGCTTCCACCGCGAGCACCTTGTTGCCTTCTTTAGCTCCATGCGCGCGGATCTCACCCAGCGCGAGTACTCGCCATCGGAGCTGCAGGCCTATATCTACGGCTCAGCGGAAGCCATCGGGCTATTGTGCCTGCAAATTTTCTTGGCCGAGGAGGACGTCTCCCCTGCCGACCGCGCCGCCATGGAGCGCGGCGCCCGCGCGCTAGGGTCTGCCTTTCAGAAGATTAATTTCCTGCGTGACCTGAGCGAGGATAGCTCCACTTTGGGCCGCACCTATTTTCAGCAGGTCCAATCTGGACGGATTGATGAGGCCACCAAGTCCGCGCTCATCGCAGAGATCCGCCGGGAGCTGGCCACCGCCGCGCTCACCATCGACTTGCTTCCGGCTTCCGCGCGGGTCGGTGTGAGCGCGGCGGCGGATATCTTTGCCGAGCTCACCAATCGCCTCGCCGCCACCCCGGCTACGGCGCTTGCCACCACGCGGGTATCCGTGCCGAACCACACCAAGGCTTGGCTCGCGGCCCGCGCGGTGCGCCGTCGCGGCCACAGCAGCCAGACCTCAGCCACGGCCGAAAACTAAGGAGAACGTCATGCACGCCGTCGTCATTGGAGCCGGCATCGCCGGCCTCGCCACCGCCGCTTTGCTCGGCCGCGAGGGCTACGAGGTCACCGTCGTGGACTCGCTGGATGAGGTAGGCGGGCGCGCCGGCAGCTTTGCGGAGGCCGGCTTCCGCTGGGATACCGGACCGTCCTGGTACCTCATGCCCGAGGCTTTCGATCACTTCTTTGCGCTGTGTGGCACCTCTACCGAGGCGGAGCTGGACTTGGTGGACCTCTCCCCCGCCTACCGCGTCTTTCATGGCGATGCGCCGGTGGATGTGCACTCCGGCCCCGAGGAAGTCGCCGCACTCTTCGAGTCGCTGGAGCCCGGCGCGGGCGAGAAAGTCCGGGAATACTTAGCGCAGGCCAGCGATACCTATGAGATGGCGCTCAAGCACTTCCTTTACACCACCTTCTCCGCGCCGCTGAACCTGGTGCACCGCGATATCCGCACCCGGTTGTCCCGCCTGGTGGCTCTGCTTTCGGTGAACCTAAAGCAGTACGTGGGCCGAACGTTTTCTGATGCTCGCCTGCGCCAAATCTTGAGCTACCCGGCGGTCTTTTTGTCCTCCGAGCCGGCGGCCGCCCCGGCACTGTATTCCTTGATGAGCCACACCGACCTGGTGGAGGGCGTGCGCTACCCACAGGGTGGCTTCGCGGCCGTGATCCAGGCCATCTACCGGCAGGCACGGAAGTTTGGCGCCACCTTCCGCTTGGGCGAGGAGGTAACCTCCATCAAGGTCGCCAACCGTAAGGTCACCGGCGTGCGCACGAATAAGGGCGCCATCCACGCCGATATCGTGGTCTCGGCGGCAGACTTGCACCACACCGAGACCCAGCTTTTGCCGCCGCAACTGCGCACGTACCCGGAGCGCTACTGGGGCCGGCGCAATCCAGGTCTGGGCACCGTGCTGGTTTTGGCCGGGGTGAAGGGCGAGCTGCCAGAACTAGCGCACCATACGCTGCTTTTTAGTAAGGATTGGGATCCAGATTTCCGTGCCGTCTATTCCGGACCGGAGCCCACCCGGCCGTTGGGGGCCTCGGAGTCCATCTACGTGTCCAAGACCTCAGCCACCGACCCGAACGTAGCGCCCGCGGGCCACGAAAACCTCTTCATTCTGGTGCCGGTGCCGGCCGCGGAGGCGCCCGGGTTCGGCAATGCCTACCACGCAGAGGAATCCGAGCGCGTTGCCGCGATTGCCGACGCCGCCCTTAACCACATCGCAGCCACGGCTGGGGTGCCGGATTTGGTAGACAGGGTCGTCGTCAAGCGCACGCTCGGCCCTGCCGATTTTGCCGAGCGCTACCATGCTTGGTCGGCCGGTTCTATTGGGCCCGCGCACACGCTGCGGCAATCGGCGTTTTTGCGCGGGCGTAATGCCTCGCGCAAGGTCGATGGACTCTTCTACGCCGGTGCGACCACCGTGCCGGGCGTGGGCGTGCCGATGTGTCTGATTTCGGCCGAGAACATTATTAAGCGCCTACGTGGCGATACCTCCGCCGGGCCGCTTTCGCACTAGCCCAGGCACGGCAAAAGCCGCCAGCCACGTGGGCTGACGGCTAGCGATTGGCCGCTGGGCGGCTACTTCTGCTCTGGCTTAACCAGAGGGAAGAGCACGGTTTCGCGGATGCCCAGGCCGGTCAGGGCCATCAGCAGGCGGTCCATGCCCATGCCAGTGCCGGCCGTAGGTGGCATGCCCTGCTCCATAGCGGCAAGGAAGTCCTCATCCAGCACCATGGCCTCGTCATCGCCACCGGCGGCCAGGCGGGCCTGATCCTCAAAGCGCTCGCGCTGAATAACCGGGTCCACCAGCTCGGAGTAGCCGGTTGCCAGCTCGAAGCCGCGGACGTAGAGATCCCACTTCTCGGTCACGCCCGGCTTGGAACGGTGCTGACGGGTCAGCGGGGAGGTCTCGACCGGGAAGTTCTTGACAAAGATGGGGCCTTCCAGCTGGTCCTCGCACAGGACCTCCCAGATTTCCTCCACCAGCTTGCCGTGGCCCCAGCCGCCGTCCTTGGGGACGTCAAGGCCGATGACGTCGGCAATGCCCTTGAGCGTTTCAACGTCGGTATCGATGGTGACCTCCGGCTGGCCCGGGAACTTGCGCTGTAGGGCCTCATTCAGGGAGGGGTACATCTCGATTTCGGGCCACTCTTCGCCGCCGAAATCGAACTCGGTGCCATCCGCCAGGGTGACGGTGGTCGAGCCAAAGACGTCGCGCGCTACGGCCTGGATGGACTCGCGCGTCATGCGGGCACAATCGTCATAGTCGCCCCATGCAGCGTAGGTCTCGAGCATGGCGAACTCCGGCGAGTGGGAGCGGTCCACGCCCTCGTTGCGGAAGTTACGGTTGATTTCGAAGACGCGGTCAATGCCGCCGACGACGGCACGCTTCAAGTACAGCTCCGGCGCAATGCGCAGGTAGAGGTCAATATCCAACGCATTGGAGTGGGTGATAAACGGGCGAGCGGCCGCGCCACCGTGCAGGGTCTGCAGCATCGGGGTCTCGATTTCAACGAAATCCTGGCTTTCCAGGTAGTTACGCAGCGCGCGCATGACCTTCACGCGGATCATGGCGTTCTTGCGGGCCTCTTCGCGGATAATGAGGTCGTTATAGCGCTGGCGCACACGGGTATCTTCTGCCATATCGGCAAAGGACACCGGCAGCGGGCGCAGGGACTTAGCGGCCATGGTCCACTCGGAGACCATGATGGACAGCTCGCCGCGGCGGGAGGAAATTACGCGGCCGCGCACGGAGATGAAATCGCCCAAGTCAACATCGGACTTCCAGGCGTCAAGGCGCTCCTTGCCTACCTCGGCCAAAGAAAGCATGGCCTGCACCTGGGTGCCGTCGCCATCTTGCAGGGTGGCAAAGCACAGCTTGCCGGTATTGCGCATAAAGATAAGGCGGCCGGCAATGGCGTGGGTTACCTCGGTTTCCTCGCCTGGGGCCAGGTAGGTCACGCCTTCTTCCGTGCCCGGCTCTTCACCCTCGGCCACTACGCGGAAATCGTGGCGCAGATCCTTCAAAGAGATGGTGCGCTCAACGGTGACCGGGTAGGCCTCTACGCCGGATTCCAGCAGGCGATCGCGCTTCTCGCGGCGGATGCGCAGCTGCTCAGGGACATCGTTTACTTCATTATTCTTCTGCTCGCTCACGTTAGCCTAGGGTAGTCGATCCCCACCGCAGCACGCGATTTAGCCCACGCCACCCTCACCCCGGAAAAGATTTACGCATAATTCACTTCACCGTCACCTCCGCGCCAACGCACAGTTACTGAGATCCCCTTATATATATGGCTGTCCCCGTGTCTAAACAATATTTTCAACCCATTTGGAGCAGTAATAATGGCGCTTAAAGGCCGCAACCTTCTCTCTAGTCTCTTTGCCTCCTCTCGTTCCAGCCTGACCTGCACCTACAAGTGCGGTAATGCTTGCTTTGGCGAGTGCGAGAACAAGTCCAATAACCCGTACTTTGCTGACCAGTTCTCCCGCCGTACCGCGCTGCGTGCGGGCAGCCTGTCCGTCGTAACCGTTGGTGGCGGCGCTGCTTTGGCGGCCTGCTCCAACCCGGATGATGCGTCTAATGAGGCTTCTTCCTCCGAGGGCAAGGGCGGCAAAACCTCTGAGGCGAACATTGAGCTCACCTCCGCAGAGGGCATGAAGTTCGATCCAGTACAGCCAAACGAGAAGGACGAAGTGGTCATCCCGGATGGCTACGAGCAGTCCGTCCTCATTGCCTGGGGCGACCCGCTGTTTGAGGACGCGCCGGAATTCGATGACAAGAACCAGACCGCCGAGGCAGCTGAGAAGCAGTTCGGCTTCAACAATGACTTTGCGGGCCTTATCGAGCACCCGGACGATGACAACCGCCTTATCTACGTCTGCTCCCACGAGTACACCACCGAGCCGCAGATGTTCCCCAACTACGATGCGGATAACCCGACCGAGGAGCAGGCCAAGATCGGCTGGGCTGGCCACGGCCACTCCATCGTGGAGGTATCTAAGGTTGGCAAGACCGGCGAGCTCAAGCGCGAGTTCGGCCCTCTCAACCGCCGCATCACCGCCACCACCGAATTCACTCTGGTGGGCCCAGCTGCCGGCTCCGATTACGTCAAGACCTCCGCCGATAAGACCGGCAAGAAGGTCAAGGGCACCCTGAATAACTGCTCCGGCGGCATCACTCCGTGGAATACCATGCTCTCTGGCGAAGAGAACTTTGACCAGTACTTCGCCCACGCCAAGCTGGATGACAAGAAGGCGCAGGAGTCCCTGGAGCGCTTCGGCATGGAAGACGGCGAGTCCCAGCGCAAGTGGGAACGCTTTGATAAGCGCTTCGACGTCTCCAAGGAGCCGAACGAGCCGAACCGCTTTGGCTGGATCGTAGAAATCAACCCGCTGGACCCGAAGTCCACCCCGGTCAAGCACACCGCGCTGGGTCGCTTCAAGCACGAGGCCGGCAACATCCACATCGCCTCCGACGGCACCGTGGTGTGCTACTCCGGCGATGACTCCCGCTTCGAGTACATCTACAAGTTCATCTCCACCAAGAAGTACAAAGAGGGCGATATCGAGCACAACCTCACCATCCTGGACCACGGCACCCTGTACGTGGCCAAGATGGAGGGCAACTCCCCAGAGGACGAGATTGACGGCTCCGGCGTGCTGCCAGAGGATGGCGCCTTTGACGGCAAGGGCGAATGGATCAAGCTGCTGACCTCCGATACGGAGAACAACAAGTTCGAGTCCCACGTTGATGGCATGTCTGCCGAAGAGGTTGCCGTCTACACCCGTGAGGCCGCCGATAAGGTGGGCGCTACCAAGATGGACCGCCCTGAGGATATGCAGGTTCACCCAGACTCCGAGAAGGTCTACGTCGCCCTGACCAACAATAAATACCGCGGCGCTACCGGCGAGAATGCCAAGAAGAACAAGGAAGAGCCGATGGAGTGGGCTCCTATCAAGGAGAACAAGAACGGCTTGGTCATGGAGATTGAAGATGACCACGCTGGCGAGAAGTTCACCTGGAACCTCTTCCTGGTCTGCGGTGATCCGAAGGAGGCCAATACCTACTTCGGCGGCTTTGATAAGGAGAAGGTATCCCCGATTTCCTGCCCGGATAACCTGGCCTTCGATAGCCACGGCAACCTATGGATCTCCACCGACGGCAACGCGCTGGAGTCCAACGATGGCCTCTACGCCGTGACCACTGAGGGCGATACCCGCGGTGAGCTCAAGTGCTTCCTGACGGTCCCGGCAGGCGCCGAGACCTGCGGCCCCATCGTCACCGATGAGCGCGTGATGGTTAACGTTCAGCACCCAGGCGAGACCGATGACGCCACCTTTGAAAAGCAGACCTCCCACTGGCCAGAGGGTGGCAAGTCCACCCCTCGCCCAGCAGTGGTTGTGGTGTGGAAGAAGGATGGCAACATCGGCGTCGATAAGAAGTAAGCACCACCTGGTTTAAACACCCACCGCGCGGCCCTCGTTCCTCCACTGGAACTGGGGCCGCGCTGTTGTTTTCCCTGCCGGCAGCATGAGGTACTGCGCCGCCTGCGCCTTCCAAATATAAATCCACCCGCCGGTCTCCCCCACAGTCAAATGTATATGTGAGTTATGGCATACTGTCCGCACGTGTGAGACACGCCACCCGCCCGCATATGAGGAGACACACACCATGAACTCTCTAGTCCTCGCCATCATCGGCATTGCGATGATGGGCGCCGGCTATCTGCTCTACTCCAAGCTCCTAGGAAAGGGCATTTTCCGGCTATCCCCGAACTACTCCACCCCGGCCCACACCATGGAAGACGGCGTGGACTTTGTACCTACCAATAAATACGTCCTGTGGGGTCACCATTTCACCTCTGTGGCGGGCGCCGCCCCCATCATTGGTCCGGCCGTAGCCGTCATCTGGGGCTGGGTTCCGGCGTTTCTCTGGGTCACCCTCGGCACCGTCTTCTTCGCCGGCATGCACGATTTGGGTGCACTGTGGGCATCGCAGCGCCACAAGGGCCAGTCCATCGGCACTTTGTCTGGGCGCTACATTGGCAAGCGCGGCCGCAACCTCTTCCTCATCGTCATCTTCCTACTGCTATTGATGGTGAATGCGGCCTTCGCCGTAGTCATTTCGAACCTGCTGGTCTCCACTCCTACGGCCGTAATCCCCACGTGGGGCGCCATCGTCGTCGCACTGCTTATCGGCCAGGCCATCTACCGCCTGAATTGGAACCTGCCGCTGGTCTCGATCGTGGGCGTTGTCGCGCTCTACGCGTTGATGATCATCGGTGACCGCGTGCCTGTAGTCCTACCAGATACTGTCCTGGGCATCCCCGCCAACGGCGTGTGGATCATCTTGTTATTCATCTACGCCTTCATCGCTTCGCTGCTGCCGGTGTGGGTGTTGCTGCAGCCGCGCGACTACATCAACGGCCTCCAGCTCTTTGTGGGCCTGGCCATCTTGTACGGATCCTTCCTCATTACCCGCCCTACGCTTGCCGCACCGGCGCTGCGCGACAACGTACCAGAAGGCACCCCGGGCATCTTCCCGCTGCTCTTTGTCACCATCGCCTGCGGCGCTATCTCCGGCTTCCACGGCGTAGTGGCCTCCGGCACCTCCTCCAAGCAGGTGGATAAGGAAACCGATGTGCGCTTTGTGGGCTATTTCGGCGCCGTGGGCGAGGGCTTACTCGCACTGGGCACCATCATCGCCACCACCGCAGGCTTTAAGTCCCTGCAGCAGTGGGAAGAAATCTACTCCGAATGGAATGCCGGCGGCGTGGATGCCTTTGTGCAGGGCGGCGGCGCGCTCATAAACGAGGGCATGGGCATTCCCACCTCCCTCTCAGGCACCATCTTGGCCACCATGGCCGTCCTCTTCGCCGCCACCACCATGGACTCGGGCGTGCGCCTGCAGCGCCTAGTGGTGCAAGAAATTGGCGAGATCATGGGTGTGCGCATCAAGGCCTTGGCCGCCACCGTCATCGCGGTGGGCCTGGCCTTCGGCCTGATCTTCTCCGCCGGCGCGGATGGCTCCGGCGGCATGACCATCTGGCCACTATTCGGCACCACCAACCAGCTCATGGCGGGCCTTTCCTTGGCCATCGTGGTGGTCATCCTCACCCACCTGCGCCGCCCAACGTGGCCGGTGGTCATCCCGCTCATCTTCGTTACCGCCATGTCACTGTGGGCCGCACTGCTCCAGCTGAAGTCCCTATTTATCAGCCAGAATTGGCTTCTGTTCTGCATGGACGTCATCATCGTGGTCGCCGCCATCTGGGTCATTGTGGAAGCCGTCGGCGCCATCTCCCGCGCCTGCAAGGAGACCCCACTGGAGTGGACCGATGATGACCTTGACGCCCCACTGCCCGAGCATGCTCGACAAGCTTAAGGCACTTGCGGCCGGGCTCAATGAGTACTACCAGGCCCCATACCGCGCCAGCTTTGCCAAGGCCCAGCAGCAGGAAGACGATCTCTTCTTGATGCTGGTTGCCTCGGAGGCGCTCGGCATCCCCAACCCCGCCAGCTACTACACCCTGGAACTTTTGCCGTTGGTCTATGAGGATTTCCACGCCTGGCATACCCGCATGGGAATGGATAAATCCCCGCTGGAGAATATTCAATGTTGTTAGAGACCGCACCCATCATGTTCTTTGGCGGCAAGGGCGGGGTGGGCAAAACCACCCTGGCCACCGCTACCGCGCTGCGCCTGTCCCGCAATCACCGCGTCTGCCTGGTCTCCACGGACCCGGCACATAACCTGGGGCATATTTTTGGTGCCTCGCTTGGCGACGCCCCCGTCAGCCTCACCCCTGCCCTGTCCGCCATCGAGATCAACCCTGCGCGCGCAACCGACCAGCACCTAGCGCAGGTAGGGAACTCGATGCGCCGCTTTATGCCCGAACACCTGCACGGTGAGGTGAAAAAGCACCTCGACCTAGCCCGGCAATCTCCCGGCACGCAGGAGGCGGCGCTATTGGAGCGCATAGCGGCGCTCGTAGTGGAGGAATCCGACTTTGATTACCTCGTCTTCGATACCGCTCCCTCTGGGCACACTTCGCGGCTGATGGCCCTGCCGGAGATCATGGCTGCCTATACCGATGGGCTGCTCTCCCGGCGCGAGAAATCCGATAAATTCGGCTCGCTGGTGCGCGGGATGTCTAGCGGCAGCGGCGCAGATAATGACCCGGTGGACCGGCGCAATCAGGAAATTCGCGCCACGCTTTTCCAGCGCCGCGAGCGCTTTGCCCAGCTGCGCACCGCTCTTACCTCCCCACGCACCGTATTCCACATCGTGCTCACCGCCGAGCGCCTGCCCGTGCTGGAATCTGCCGAGTTCCATGCGGATCTTAGGAGCAACGGTGTGCGGGTGGGATCCATGCTGGTTAACCGGCGCACCCCGGCCGGCCAAGGCGAGTTCTTGGCCGCCCGGCGCGCCGCCGAGGATGAGGCGCTCGCTCTCCTGCGCACCCAGCTGCCTGATACCCCAGTGCGCGAGGTTCCGTGGTTGCCGGAGGAAGTGGGGACTCCGGGGGCCGTCGGCAAGCTGGCGGCCTACCTCTAGCTCCACCCGCCCGCGCCGCTGTGGGCCCGGGTCTGCTAAAACCGAAACTATGACTTTGCTCACCAACGAATACCTATCCCACTTGCGCGAGGAGGCCGCGGCCGATTCCCGGCTGCGCATCGCGCGCAACGCCATTACCAACGTCGGGGCGGCCAAGGCGGCCCTAGACCGCGACCGCATTACGTCCCTCTACCCCACCACCGAGGTCAAGCTGGATAGCTTGGGCGTATCGGACCAAAAGCGCTCGGGCCGCTGCTGGATGTTCGCGGCGTTGAACGTCTTCCGCCACCGCGCGGCCAAGGAACTCAATGTAGATAGCTTTGAGTTTTCCTTTACCTACCTGCAGTATTTTGACAAGCTAGAGCGAGCCAACCTGGTGCTCAACCAGCTGCTGGATAAAAAGGGCGCTGGCTGGGATGAGCGCACCGTGGCCGCAGTACTGGACCACGCGGGGGCCGATGGCGGCTGGTGGTGCTTCTTTAGCAACCTCGTAGCCAAGTACGGCGCCGTCCCTGCCGAGGTCATGCCGGAGGTGCGCTCGTCTGGCAATACCGCGGAGATGAACCGCGACCTCGCCACGGTGGTGCGCCGCGCCGCCGCCCAGGACGGCCCGCGCGAAGACATCCTCGCCCAAGCGCGCAAGGATATCCACCGCATCCTGGCCATCCACCTGGGCACCCCGCCGGAGGAATTTACCTGGGCGTATCGCACCAAGGACGAGCAATTCGTGCGGCTGCACTCCACCCCGCGCGAGTTTGCGGATAAGTACCTGCCGAATCTGGACGAGTACGTGGTGCTGGCCGACGACCCCCGCTCCACCAACCCCAAGCATCGCGTGTTCAGCAGCGCCGAGGAGACCAATGTGCTGGGCGGCGCACCGCAGGAATACCTCAACGTCAGCGCGGCCGAGCTGAAGGAAACTGCCAAGCGCAGCCTGGCGGCCGGCGAGCCGGTGTGGTTTAGCTGTGATGTCAATCGCCAGTTCTCCTTCCTCAACGGCGTATGGGACGAGGGATTGGTAGATACCGATGGCCTCTACGGCATCGATTCCTCCATGAGCAAGGAGGAGCGTTTTACCTCCGGCGAGACCGCACCCACCCACGCGATGGTGCTCACCGGCGTCGATGGCGACCGCGCCTGGCGCGTGGAGAACTCCTGGGGCTCTAAGCCGCCGCGCAAGGACGATGGCGAGGATGTGCCCGGCAAGGGCTTTGCCACGATGGCCGATGCCTGGTTTGACCAGAACGTCTTCCACATCGCCGTGCGCAAGGAGCACCTGAGCGACGAGCTTGCCCAGGCCCTTGCCACCGAACCAATTGAGCTTCCCCTCTGGGACCGGATGAACTAAGGAGAATCGAGAAATGACAGAGATTAACCCGAACGAGGTTCATGCCGATAATGCCGAGCTCACCAGCGATGCCACGCTGCGCCTGGTACGCAATGGGGTGGCCCAGGAGGGCGTCGACAAGCTCAGCCTCGACCGTGAGCAACTGCGCAGCCTTACCCCAGTAACCAGCCATAAGCTAGATTCCTGGGGCGTGGCCGACCAGAAGGCATCGGGCCGCTGCTGGATTTTTGCCGGCCTCAATTCCCTGCGCGGCGGGCTCATGGACAAGGCCAAGCTCAAGGACTTTGAGCTTTCCCAGACCTATATTTACTTCTTTGACAAGCTGGAAAAGGCCAATTGGTTCCTCACCGCCATGGCTGAGCTCAAAGACCGCGAGATTACGGACCGCACCGTGACCAAGCTCATGGATGATCCCATCGATGACGGCGGCCAGTGGTCCATGTTCGTCGCCCTGGTGGAAAAGTACGGTGTGGTGCCGCAATACGCCATGCCGGAGACCGCGTCTTCCGAGGCCACGGCGACGCTTAACCGCAACCTGCAGACCGTGCTGTGCCGCGCCGCCCACCGCATCCGCAGCGGCGAAGAGGGCGCGCATGAGCAGGCGCTTGCCGACGTCTACCGTATCCTCACCGCCAACCTTGGCCTGCCACCCGAGGACTTTGTGTGGCAGTACCGCGATAAGGACGATGAATTCCACCGCGCCGGCACCTATACCCCGCAGGAGTTTGCCCGGGAATACCTGCCGGCGGACCTAGGCGAGTACGTGTGCGTGGTCAACGACCCGCGCAATGCCTATGGCGAGCTCTACACCGTGGAGTACCTGGGCAACGTGGCGGGAAAGCGCGTGACCTACTTGAACGCGCCTGTGGAGGTGCTGCGCGATGCCGCGCGTGCCTCCATCGAAGACGGCCAGCCCGTCTGGTTCGGCTGCGATACCGACCAGCAATCCGATGATGAGCACGGCGTGTGGGCCAAGCACCTGCACGATTATGAGGCCTTTTACGGAGTGGAGATGGATCTGGACAAGGCGCAGCGTTTGCGCCTGCACGAGTCCCTCATGACCCACGCGATGGTCTTTACCGGCGCCGATATCGCAGACGATGGCACCGTCAATCGCTGGCGCGTGGAGAATTCCTGGGGCCCGAAGAAGGCCGATAAGGGCTTTTGGACCATGGGCGATGACTGGTTCGACGAGTTCGTCTTCGAAATCGCCGTGCACCCCTCCCGCCTGCCGGAGCAATACCAGGCGGCGCTGCAGTCCGAGTCCGTCACCACACTGCCGGCCTGGGATCCGATGGGCGCGTTGGCGCGCTAAGCCTGCGGCACGCTATGACTGCGGCGTGCCAAGGCGGCGCACATAGAGCATGCACTCCAAGTCGCGGTCCTCGTTGACCGCGATGGTGCGCTCGCCCACCTGAGTGAAACCGCGGCTGTCATAGAACTGATAAGTGCAGCCGTCATCGGTAAACAAGTAGACATTCTTTCCCTCGTGACGGGCTTCGAAGGCCTCGAGCAGCGCCGTGCCCACGCCGCTCACGCCGGAATTGGGATCCGCGACGAGGAAGCCGATTTCGCCATCAATGGGGTGCTTACCCAAGTACTTGAGCAGCATGTCCTGATTGGCGGCATCGTAATCATCGCGGTGCCCGCCCGGGCGCAGGTTATTAAAGATTTCCACCGCATGAACAAACGCCTTGCGCCACCACGGATATGGCAGCGCGGGCTTGCCCTTCATGGAGGCCAACAGCACGCCGAGGAAGCGGTCGCCATCGTAGGCGGCCAAGATATCGGTGGCCTTGGCGCGCTCTAAATCCCAAAAATAGCGGCCATAGGCGCGCTCGAAGCGGGGATTTTTCACAAACCAGTGCAGATGCATGCCTTCAATGGCAAAGGAAATGGCCTGGGGTTCATCGCGCGGGTCTAAGTCGCGGATCTGGATATCGGTCATTAGTCCTCCGATGGCTGCTGGGAAGCGGTACCCTGCGCGCGCTGTTGCTCGCGCTCGAGCTCGGCCTTAGCTTCGTACTCTTCAATGTTATTAAAGCCGATGCCCAGCGGCAGGCCCACATTATCGATGAGGCGGACGCCGCCGATGGTCGCGGCGACAAGCAAGCGTGCGTCACCTTCCTCGGGAGGGGTGCCGAGGTCGCGGCCGCGCACCTCGAGGTAGTCCGGCTCAACGCCCGCTGCGCGTAGGACTTCCGCGGCAACCTCGCGAACCTTCTCCGCACCGGCTTCGGCGGCATGTGCGCCGGCGGTCAGCGCGGCGGATAGGGCCGCGGCTTGGTCACGGGATTCGGCCGGGACGTTGGTATTGCGCAAGCTCATCACCACGCCATCGGGCATGCGTACGGCGGGCACGCCCTGCACGCGGACACCCAGGTGGAAATCTTGAACCGCGTGGTGGATGGCGAGGAGGAGCTCGTAGTCCTTTTCACCGAGGAGGACGTCGGTAGGCGAAAGCGTCAGGATGAGCGCAAGGTAGAGCGAGAGATCTTCGCTGAGGTCCGGCTCGAGGGCGGTTGCGGCGTCGGCCGGAGCCACGGCGATGCGGCGGCCGTGCGGCCACAAGGTTTCTGGCGAGTAATCCCACACGATGTCGACGCCCTCGGCGCGCAGGAGTTCAAGGTCCTCCTCGTGCGGGGACTGCAGGGCCACGACGGTAACCGCGCCGCGAATGTGCTTGGCCGCACGCACCAACGCGATATGGCCGGCGTGCACGCCGGTAGTCAGGGGCACGAAGGCCACCGGGCGGCCAGTCTTATGAAAGGCGCTGCCGACCATACGGATGCGCTCAATCTCGCTGATAACAGTGGCGTTTCCCAGCTCTAGGCTCATCGGCTCTCCTCTTGTAGGGCCCACATTTCCAGCTCCTCGCGGCCGTCTACCTCGCCTAGGCGGCGGGCAACCTCCACGTAGCTGCGGCGCAGGCCGGGGTCGGTGGCGCCGCGATAGGCGGCGATGATTTCTTCGGTGTCCATGTCCTCACCCGCCAGTGGTGGCTCTTCTGAGGGCGAGAGGAAATGAGCATCAACTGCAGCAGAGATATGCAAGCGCCGCAGCATTTCGGCGTAGTAGGCGCGGGCAGCGAAGGGGGCACGTTCGGCGTCGGAAAGCGCTACGGTTTCTGCGCGAAACTCGGCGATATTAAGTTCCACCACAGTCTCGCCCAGCTCATCCAGGGTGGTCACCGCCCAGCGCATAGGTGCAAATGGGGCGAGTGCCGCAACGACACACCCGCGGGTTTCTAGCGGATCGAGCACTTGGACACCGCGCGAAAGGCAGGTGTGGAACACGATAAGCCCGCGGTGGACGTGGGGTTCAAGAAGTTCCACGGTAGCTTCTAAACGGGTATCGCCCACGGCGATGATGAGGGCCTCAAAAGAGGCAAGCTCGGCTGGGTCCGAGAGCATCTGCACCTCATGGCCGGCGCGTTCCATGGCATTGGCCAAGGTAAACCCGGCCAGGCTCCGGCCAAAAAGGGCTACCCGCATGCGTGGCGGGCGCATTTATTTATCCTTCTTATTCTTCGCCTGGGCCAGCAGCTCGGCCACGGAGACCGCGCCCTCGCGCTTATCGTCGCTGCGGCGGCGGCCGCGAGAATCGGGCTCATCGGCGGCCGCGCGGTGATGCGCGCGGCCCGCCTTCTGGCGCACCGGCTCGGACTTTTCTGGGGCTACATGCTGGCCGGAGCCCGGGTACTCAGCACGCTCATCGCGCTGTGGTGCCGGCTGCTGCGGGATGTCCTGGGTCTCGTCATTGGCCGTGGTGGCAGCCTCTGGCTTGCGGTGGCTGCCATGGTGCTCGCTGGCCGTGGACGTGCGGGTATTCTTCAGGGAATCATCGCCGCCGGTATCCCAGCGCACGGCCTGGAAGCCACCGGTATCAAAGGTGGAGGCACCAGAAGGCTTGCCGGAGGTACGCTGCGCGCGTGTCTTTTCACTAATGATGTCATTGAGCGGGTTTGACTCGGTATGCGCAGCGGATGGCTGATTGCCCAGGCGGCCGGCGATGGCATCGGCGGACGGGGCGCCGGAAGAGGACTGGGTGAAGTCCACACTTCCCTCCTCGGCACCGGGGCGGGCGGCGGCCGCGGTCTGGGCCTCTAGCTGCATGATGCGGCGAGCCTCGGCGTGCAGTGCGGCCGGCTCATAGGTGAAGTCGTGGCCGGAGAGGTCTTCAATCTGCTTGCGGATGGAGGCAAGCTCGGTGCGGATCTCATCCAGCAGTTCCTGATCCGGCAGCGGTTGGCCATCGGCTGTGCGGGCCTGCTTGAGCTCGGCGCGGTGAGCGCGCTCCTGCAGCTCCAGCTTGGTTACGGACTCCTCGGCCTGGCGGCGATAGCGCATGACCAAGAAGAAGCCGAGCACGGCGGCCCACAGGGCAGCAATGAGGGCGATCTTGAGCGCGGCGGCAGAGCCGGAAATCAGCATGACGATGCTGGCCACCACGGCCAGCACCACGAGGACGATAAGGCCGATCTGGCCCAAGTCCGGCTTGGTCGTCTTGGCGGAAGTATTGCTAGAAGAAGAGCGCAGCTCAGTCATGCTCACTAATGTACCGCTTGAACCCCATCTGGTGGGGGCGGGGTCTCACAGTGTCGCTCCAGACGCAGGCCAGCAGCAGACATCGCGAGTCCACCGAGCGCGGAGGCAATGACCCCTACGAGGTCATCGGAAGCTGCCGCGAGCGTGCCGGCATTGGGGATGACGTAGACGGCAATGCCGGCATAGATGCCGCCCACGATGGCGCCCGTCCACGCCGAAGCCTTGCCCACCAACATGAACTGCGTGATGGTCATGGGGTTGAGCTGCGAATTATCCAGACCAATACCATGCTCGTCCTCGGTGGCTTGGTCCACCTTCCAGGTCAGCACCAGGCAGATAACGGCCATGAGCCACAGCGTGGCCGAGACCGTTACCGGGATTTGCAGCATGGAGCCATAAAAGCGCGTGGTGAGGATGGCCGCGGCGGCGGCAAAGAAGACCCCGGTGCCGATGAGGGCACCCAGCGGGGTCCGTGTCATAGCTCCTCCATCATGCCAAGCCGGCGAATCTCGGCGCGCTCTTTCGGGTCGAGTGCTGCTACCCGCTTGGCGACGCCCTCCCCACTCAACCTAGCACCACCATCGGCCGCCAACCACGGAATCAGTACGAAGGCGCGCTCGTGGGCATAAGGATGCGGGACGATAAGCTCTGGGTCGTCGGAGGTATAACCTTCAATATCGACGATATCCACGTCCAGTGTGCGCGGGCCCCAGTGGCGCACGCGCACCCGATCGGCGGCCTCTTCCAACTTCTGTCCGCGGCGTAGGAGTTCCTTCGGTGACTCGTCGACGTCCACGATAAGCACGGCGTTGAGGAATTCGTCCTGGTCCGTAACGCCCCACGGCGGGGTGGCATAGACGGGCGAGGCGGCGACGATCTCGCCGGCGAACTCATCAAATACCGTGTGCAGAAGCCCCACGCGGTCATCCAAATTGGATCCGATGGACAGCACCGCACGCATTAGAGAGTCCTTGCGTGCTTGCGGGAGCGGCGGGCGACCACGGCGACGTCGGCAAAAGTGCGCGGAATCGGCGCCTGCGGCTTGTGCAGGGTGACCTCCACGGCATGCAGACCCTCGAAGGTGTCCATGATGGTATCGGCCACCTCGGTGGCGACGGTCTCGATGAGGTCGCGGGCGGGGCCTTCGATGATTTTCGCGGCGACGTCGGCAAGCTCGGCGTAATTGATGGTCTTGGTCAGATCATCGGTGGCGGCGGCCTCGGCGAACTCGGACCAGCAGGTGATATCCACGATGAAAGGCTGGCCCGTACGCTTTTCTTCTTCGAAGACGCCGTGGTAGCCAAAGCATTCTAGGCCGGTGAGCTCGATGCGGTCTGCCATGTTTTACTCCTCAGGGTTGCGCGGTAGGGCGGTGGATTTCATGGTTCCATTGCCATCAGCGCCATTGCTATAGCTGCCGCTGGCATTGGCCCCGCCCTTGTAGCCATCGCCGGCGTTCCAAGCCGCGGCCACATCGACGGCGTCGCGGGAGACGGCGACCTCGTGCACGCGCACGCCCCACGCGCCCATCTGGGCGGAAATGGCGGTCACGGCCGCAGTCGCGGGATCGGCCAGCAGCGGGCTGGATTCCACGCCACGGTCCTCACGGATGGCGGCGAGGAAGCGCTTGCGCGAGGCTCCCACCAGCATGGGGAATTCGGCGTCGAGGAACTCCGGCAGGGCCTTGAGCAGCGCCCAGTTATCCTGTGGGGTCTTAGCAAAGCCCAGGCCCGGATCGAGCACGATATTATCGCGGCGCACACCGGCCGCCAGCGCATTATTCGCCAGGCGCTCGAGGGTCTCATGCACATCGCGTACCACATCGCCGCCGTGGTCGGCGCTACCGGCCGCGGAACCAAAGGCACCTTCCTGCAGCGTGCGCCAGTGCATCAGACACACGGGCACGCCGGCCTCAGCCATCGCGCGATACATCTCCGGATCGGCCAGGCCACCGGAAACGTCATTAATCATGTCCACACCGGCCGCTGCCGCCGCGCAGGCCACCGAGGCGCGCATCGTATCCACGGAAGTGCGGATGCCCAGCTCGCTCAGCGCCTTAATGACGGGAACCACGCGGCGCTTTTCGACGTCCGCCTCCACCCGCACCGCACCCGGCCGGGTGGACTCACCGCCGACGTCAATCATGTCCGCGCCCTGCGCCACGAGTTCGCGGGCGTGGTTGATGGCAGCATCGACGTCCAACCACTTACCGCCATCGGAGAAGGAATCCTCCGTGACGTTGACGATGCCCATCACCAGCGTGCGGTTGGCGATGCTCAGATCCGATACCGAGGTTGCCTGCTGCATGGCGTGCTCCTTCTCGCTTTCGTGGTAACCGGGGGTTTAGCTGCGAATCAGGCTGAGCACCTCGGCGCGGGAGGCGGCATTATTTTTGAAGCCGCCGCGCACCGCGGAGGTGGTCGTCGTCGCACCCGGCTTGCGAATGCCGCGCATGGCCATGCACAAGTGCTCGCACTCAATGACCACGATGACGGACTGCGCACCGAGGACCTCCACCAAGGCGTCCGCTACCTGCTGGGTGAGGCGCTCTTGGACCTGGGGGCGCTTAGCGTACATATCCGCCAGGCGGGCGAGCTTGCTCAAACCGGTAACGTGGCCGTCTTTGCCCGGGATGTAGCCAATATGCGCCACGCCGTAAAACGGCACCAAGTGGTGCTCGCAGGTGGAATAAATGGGGATATCGCGCACCAGAACCAGTTCTTGGTGGTCCTCGGCGAAGGTCTTGTGCAGGACCTCGGTTGGGTCCTCGTGCAGTCCGGCGAAGACCTCGCGGTAAGCGCGGGCCACGCGGGCCGGGGTTTCGCGCAAGCCCTCGCGGTCAGGGTCCTCGCCTACCGCGAGGAGCAGCTCACGCACCGCTGCCTCCGCTCGGTCTTGGTCAAAGGCGGCGCGAGCGGGAATGTGATTATCAGACATTAGTTATCTTCTTGCTTGTCGTCCTCGCGCGCATAGGGGTTCTTGCGGCGATCCTTTTCGTCCCAGCCAGGGGTAAACCACTGGCTGGTCTCGGCATCGGCATTCGCGCCGGCATCCGGCTTGTGGTGCTTTCCACCACCGGTAGCGGGGCGTGCGGCCGGACGGGCCGCAGGCTCGGAAGACTCAGCAGACTGGCCGTCGCGGGACTGCTGGGTCGGCTGGGCCGGCGTAGAGTCCGCGGATTCCTTAGCGGGGCCGCTGCCCAGTTCGCGGGCGGTGTCCGGGTCTACGTAATCGCCTGCGTGCTGACCAAAGTTGAAGCCCACCTCACCCTTCGGTTCTTCGCCCGCGAGGCGGCGCTCGCGGGCGGCACGGGAGGCGTCGAGAAGCGTCATGCGCTTTGGCAGCTCCTCGCCGCGCTCCTTCGCCAGCTCGACCGGGGTCTTCACTGGGGCGTAGCCAATCTGGCGCGGGAAGCGGTCGTCTTCACCTGGGAAGACGTCGAAGGCCTCACGCGGCTCGATGCCGTCGAAGATGCGCTCCAGGTCAGGGCGGCGCAGGGTTTCCTTCTCCAGCAGGGCCTCGGCCAGCTTATCCAGGTAGTAACGGTTATTGCGCAGAATGTCATAGGCCTGCTCGTGCGCGCGCTCGAGCAGGTAGCGCATCTGCTCATCAATCTTGGAGGCAACCTCATCGGAGTAATCGATGGAGCCGCCGCCACCCATCTGGCTGAAGGGATCGCCCTGTTCCTTGCCGTACTTTACGGTGCCCAGGTCTGGGGAGAAGCCGTACTCGGTGAGCATGGAACGAGCGATCTTGGTGGCGTTTTCAATATCGGAAGACGCACCGGTGGTCGGCGCACCGAAGACCAGCTCTTCGGCCGCGCGGCCGCCCATGGCAAAAACCAAACGGGAGAAAAGCTCGTCGCGGGTGTACATGCCCTTGTCGTCTTCCTGGGAGGTCATGGCGTGGCCGCCGGTGCGGCCGCGGGCCAGGATGGTGACCTTGTACACGCGCTCAATATCCTTGAGCGCCCACGCAGAAAGCGTGTGTCCGCCCTCGTGGTAAGCGGTGACCTTCTTCTCGTGCTCGGAGATGATCTTGCCCTGGCGGCGCGGGCCGCCCACGACGCGGTCGGTGGCCTCTTCCAAGGCGTCATAGGTAATGACGTTGCCGCCGATGCGGGCGGTAAGCAGGGCGGCCTCGTTCAGCACATTGGCCAGGTCCGCGCCGGACATGCCGGCGGTGCGCTTGGCCAGCTGCGCTACGTCAACCTCTTCTGCCAGCGGCTTATTCTTTGCATGCACGCGCAGGATCTGCTCGCGGCCGGCCAAGTCCGGGTTGGTGACCGGAATCTGGCGGTCGAAGCGGCCCGGGCGCAGCAGCGCCGGATCCAGGATGTCCGGGCGGTTGGTGGCGGCGATGAGGATTACGCCTTCGCGGTCACCAAAGCCATCCATTTCTACCAGGAGCTGGTTGAGGGTCTGCTCGCGCTCATCGTGGCCGCCGCCGGTACCGGAACCGCGCTGGCGGCCCACGGCGTCGATCTCGTCCACGAAGATAATGCAGGGGCTATTTTCCTTCGCCTGCTTGAACAGGTCGCGCACGCGGGAGGCACCCACACCAACGAACATCTCCACAAAGTCAGAACCGGAGATGGAATAAAACGGCACGCCGGCCTCGCCAGCCACGGCGCGGGCAAGCAAGGTCTTACCGGTACCCGGAGGGCCATAAAGCAGCACGCCGCGCGGGATCTTGGCGCCTAGGTCGTGGTAGCGGGTGGGGTCATCCAGGAAGTCCTTGATCTCCTGCAGCTCGTCCACGGCCTCGTCCGCGCCGGCCACGTCCTCGAAGGTATTGGTCGGCATATCCTTGGTCAGTTCCTTGGCCTTGGAACCACCGATGCCAAACATGCCACCAGCGCCCTGCTGCATGCGGGACATGAGCCAGAAGAGCACACCGAAGAGGATGATCATCGGCAGCAGCATGCTGAGCATGGAGCCCAAGAAGGATTCCTGCGTGACGTTGGTCTGGTACTTCTCGGCACCGGAATCCTTGACGGCGTTAAAGACCTGCTCGGAGGCGCGGGCCGGGTACTTGGCCACGATCTCCTGCACGCCGTCGCGCTCATCTACCGTGATTTCGTCCTTGAGCTTGATGCGCAGGCGCTGCTCGCGGTCATCGATTTCCACCTCATCGACGTTTTTGTCCTTGAGCTGGGTCAGCGCAACGGAGGTATCCGCTTGCACGTAGCCGCGGGCGTCGTTGCTAAAGAAGGTAAAAGCGTACAGCGCGATAAGGATGAGGGCCGCAATCCCGCCGTAGCGAAGAATCTTGTTGTTTTTCATTACTGCGCGATTTTAGTTGGTGGTATAGACATCGGGATGGAGGGTGCCCACGTAAGGCAGATCGCGGTAGCGTTCCGCGTAGTCCAGCCCGTAGCCGATGACGAATTCATTCGGGATATCAAATCCCACATCCAGCAGGTCAATATCGGCCTTGACTACTTCGGGCTTGCGCAGCAGGGTGACCACATTCAGCGAAGCAGGGTTGCGGCCTTCCAGGTTGCGGATAAGCCACGACAGGGTGAGACCGGAATCGATGATGTCTTCCACGATGAGCACGTTGCGCCCGGCAATATCGCGGTCCAAATCCTTCAAAATGCGCACCACGCCGGAAGAGGAGGTGGAGGTGCCGTAGGAGGATACGGCCATAAACTCCAGCTCGGAGGGGATAGATAGCTTGCGCGCAAAGTCCGTGAGGAAGAATGCGGCGCCCTTGAGCACGCAGACCAACAGCAGGTCCTGCTCAGAGTCGGCATACTTTTCCGAGACCATATCCGCGAGTTCTTGGACGCGGTTTTGCAGTTCCTCTTCTCCAATGAGGATTGCTTCTACATCGTCACCGTAGCGGTTTGCGGGAACGGCGAAGTCTTTCTTGTCGTGCACGTGTGCGCTCCTTTAATGACCAGACAATAGTGCCAGTTTGCCACCTATACGGGCTACTTCCAACCTCTGCCCCACCTGCCGCGCCGATCGCACGGCCACCGGGCCTTGCCCGTGCCAGTGGGTGCACAGCTTGCCGACGTCCCCCACTCCCCTCCTTGTTACCTCTACCCCCTCGCTGACCAGCCACGCCGCGATCGCCCGCCGGCGCCGCGGTTCCGCCATCGCCGCCAGCTCGGCGCAGTCGGTGGTGGGTGGGGTGCGCAGGGCGGCGTCGTCAAGCGCGGCGTCGCCTGCGGCTTGCGCCAGCGCTGGCACCGCGTCCCCTCCGATGATGCGGCTCAACTGCGGAATGACCTCGCGGCGCAGCGCTACGCGGCGGAAATTCGTGTCCGCGTTCTGCGGATCCTGCCACGCCGAAAAGCCCAGCTCCGCGCAGGCGCCCTCGGTATCGGCCCGGCGCACGCCCAACAGAGGCCGCACCACGCGGGCGCCTTCGACCTCGCTGCGCTCGCTCATGCCAGTCACCCGCCCACGCAGCGCGCCGAGCAGCAGCGTTTCCGCCTGGTCATCGGCCGTATGCGCCACGGCCACCTCGAAACCTTCGCCCGCGCACGCGGCGGCCAGTGCCCGATACCGCGCCGCCCGCGCGGCCGCCTCCATCGACTTCTGGCCCGTTGTACCGGCCTCAACGTCCAGCACTCGCGCCCGCGCACCTAGCTTTCGCGCCTGTTCGGCCGCGCGCTCGGCCTGCGCCCGCGATCCATCCTGCAACCCGTGGTCCACACACAGCGCGAGCACGTCGTGTCCCTCCGCCACGAGCGCGGCCATAAGCGCCAGCGAGTCCGCGCCTCCGGAGAGCCCCACGGCCACCGCGTGGTCGAGGCCAGCGGCGCGCACGCCGCGTCGACACGCTAGAAAGTGCGGCGAAACCCGCGGCCAAAAGGGCTTTTTAGAACTCATGCAGTGCAGAAGCCAATGCGTCTTGAGCCTTGCGGGCGGCCAAGATATCGCCGTCATTCACAAGGAAGGCAAAAGCATACACGCGCCCGGAATTGCCCTGCGCAGTGCCGACCAAGGCCGAGACCCCAGTCAGCGTGCCAGTCTTGGCGCGCACATAGCCCTTGGCCGCGGAATCCCCGTAGCGCTCGTACAAGGTGCCATCGCCGCCGGCTACTGGGAGGTAGGAGACCAGCGGGCGCAGGCGCGGATCCTTAACCGAGCCATTAATGAGCTGCGTCAACAGCCCGGCGGTGAGCCGATTATCCACCGAGAGCCCGGAATTGTCCTTAATATCGACGCCCTCGACGTCGAAGCCCTCTTCTCGCAGGACATCCAGCGTGGCTTGCGTAGCACCTTCAAAGCTCGCCTCCTTGCCACGGGACTTCGCCAGCTCACGCGCAATGGCCTCGGCCATGACGTTATCCGAGTGGCGCACCATCTCCCGGGCGCGGTCCGACAGCTGCGGCGAATCCACGCTCGCCACCTCCTGCGCATTCTCTGCGACGGCCCCCATCCCCACTTTGCCTGCACCAAGGCGTTCGCCCAGCTGCTTAGCGACGTCCAAAGCAGGCTCATGACTCCTCGGCACATCCCCCGTCGTCGCGCCCAAGCGACCGCCGTAGAGCATGGCTGGTTCCATCGGTGCGACGAAGCCGCCGTCCACGTTCTCCGGATCCCACCCTGGGGCCTGCGCCTCGCCGGACCACACGGAGGTATCGATGTAGACGCCTTCGACCTGCTCGACGTTCTTCGAAATCTGCTCGGCCAATTCATCGAGCTGTTCGTGCGTCATCCACACATCACCCGCGGCCTTGATGACCACGTTCTTTTCGTTCGACCCGCGGTAAACCTTGGTGGTGACCTTCTCATTCTCATCCAGCGCCAACGTAGCCGCCGCGGTGGTGAGCACCTTCGTAGACGAAGCCGGGGTGAGCCGCTTATCCGCGTCGCGCTGCCACACCACGTCACCGGTTTCGGTATCGATGACCTCGCCGCCAAAGGTGGCGAGGTCCTTATTCTTAGCGAGCTCATCCAGCTTCGCACCGAGAGCATCCAGGTCCGCCTCACCCGGTTCCGCAACACGCAAGGGCTCCTCTGGAGCCTCCACCGCCTGGGCCTGACCGTGCGAGAGATCGCCGTATTCGCGCTGGAGGGTAACGCCCAGCGCAGCCGTACCTCCGACCGCTGCTGCTACCACGAGCGCGGTCACTGACCACCAAACATGCTTTGCTTTCATTGCCACTAACACTAGCGCGAATCCGCAACGCGCTAGACTATGGGCAGTAATTGATACCCAATCCCCCATGGAGGACATCGCTGTGAGCGTTGAAGTAACCATTGAAATCCCGAAGGGCTCCCGCAACAAGTACGAGGTTGACCACGAGTCCGGCAAGGTCTACCTCGACCGTTACCTGTTCACCCCGATGGCTTACCCAGCTGACTACGGCTTCATCGACCACACCCTGGGCGAGGACGGCGACCCGCTAGACGCCCTGGTCATCCTGCCGGAACCGGTCTTCCCGGGCGTAGTCGTTGAGGCCCGCATCGTCGGCGTCTTCAAGATGACCGACGAGGCCGGCGGCGACGACAAGCTGCTCGCCGTCATCGATGACCCGCGCTGGGAGCGCTACCAGGACATCGATGATGTGGAGCAGCACATCAAGGACGAAATCGAGCACTTCTTCGTCCACTACAAGGACCTGGAGCCGAACAAGGAAGTCACTGGCTCCGGCTGGGGCGACAAGGCCGAGGCAGAGAAGATCCTCGACGAGGCTAAGGCCCGCTTCAAGTAAGCCTTCTTGACTCGGGCTCCGCGGGCCTGAGCCTGCGGGCTCCCCTTAGGGCGTTTCGATCAAATAGCACTGCGAAAGCGGCTGTTTTCAAAGCCGTATTTGATCGAAACGCCCCCCTTTTGTCTTTTTCACACCCGCAAGGCCCTCCCCGCGACACAATCCCGTCCCCGCAGTACAATTCGATCACATAGTAGGCCGAAACCACCGGCCTCGGGGGCCTTAAATGATCGAAATGAACGCCTAGGGGTGAGCGCATGAAAATCTTCACAACGCGCACGGCCGCACGCCGCGCTAGCAACGAACAAGCCGTAAAACTCTGCCACGGTCTCTACACCGACAGGGAGCCCTCGCCGCGTGAACTCGCGGAAATTGTCTCCCAGCGCTGGCCCGATTCGGCGCTCGATGGCTACTCCTGCGCCCATCACTACCTCGGCCACGCCTTAACCTTCCCGCTCCATTTCCTACGCGCGGGAACGATGGCCTCCAGCCCTTACTTCCGCAGCCGCCGCGCTCGGCCGAAGGCGCTCGGCCAACTCAATGGAATTAACGTGTGCAATCCGCTGCAGGCCACAGAAATCATGGCGGAGGAAGACGCCGTCTCCTTCCTCGAGGCCTGCTTTGCCGGCCAGTACGGCGCCTCCCAGATGGAGGGCCACATGCTTGATTTTCAGCGCTTCCCGCAGCACACCCGGCGCATCCTGGAAAACACCATCCTCGGCGCTGATAGCGTCCCCGAGCGCAACCTCACCCGCGCGCTTCGGCCCCATGTCACCGTCTACAACAACAGATACATTGGACCTTACCGCTGGGATTTACTCTTGGAGGAGCACAAACTGGCCATCGAGGTCGACGGCTACGCCTACCACCAGGGCGAGAACCGGCAGCGGTTTGAAATTGACCGCCAGAAGCTTAACGACGCCGTCCAAAGAGGCTACAAACCCCTCCACTTCACCGCCGCCACAATCGAGCACCACCTCGACATAGCTGTTGGCCAAGTCCTCGCGATAGTCCACGGTAAAGGCGACACTGTGCAGCCACCGTGGCAGTGGCACCACTACTGGCGGTTCCAGCGCTAGCGCTGGAACCCGCGGAGCAGCATAAGGCCCTCTGCGTGACTAGGGTATGAGGCATGAAAAACGTTCAACCAACTGAAGTACCAGAAGACGCTCAGCTCATTGATGTCCGCGAGAATGATGAGTGGGCAGTGGAGCGCGCAAAGGGCGCAACCCATATCCCAATGAGCGAGATTACGGGTCGCATCCAGGAAATCGATCCGGACAAGGATATCTACGTCATTTGCCACGCGGGCGGCCGCAGCATGCAGGTATGCCAGTATTTAGAGCATGCGCTGGGCTGGGACACCATCAATGTGGAGGGCGGCACGGATAGTTGGAAGGCTTCCGGACTTCCCATCGAAACGGATTAATTGGCCTTAACCAATCTTTTGGGATTATGATGATGGTATGTCTTCCACGAATAATTCTGTAATCCCAACGACCCTGCTCGAATCCCCGTCGTTCCAGTTGGAGCGCCTCCGCCGCCGCACCCGCGATGGTGTCGAGGCCGCCCTGCAGACTAAGCAGACGACGCTGCGCGAGTACTGGGTCCTGACCTGCCTAGTGGACGCGGATGCTGCGTCGCAGTCCTATCTGTCCGAGACCCTGGCCATTGATGCCTCTGACATGGTGCGTCTTATCGACGCCCTCGAGGACCGCGGCTGGGCCAAGCGCGAGCGAGACCCGAAGGATCGCCGCCGCCAGATCGTCGCGTCCACCAAGAAGGGCGCAAAGGTCCACAAGGACTTGGCGGAGCTTGTCGCCACCGCCGAGGACGAGGCTCTGGATGAGTCCACCAATAAGCAGCTCAAGCACCTGCGTAAGTTGGCCAAGTCCATCATTGCCGCGGACGAAGAAGAGGCGTAAATGGCAGGACCCGAATCACGTGTCCCGCAACAGTACCTTTTAGGTAGCGCGGCACCGCGGCCGCGCACGCTGTGGGACATCATCACAGCCACCGCGGAAATGTACCCAGACGCCGCCGCGCTTGACGACGGCGAGATCATCACCTACTCCGAGCTCATTCACGAGGTCGAGCTGTGGGCCACCGAGCTGCACGCCAATGGCGTGCGCCGGGGCGATCGGATCGGCATCCGGATGACCTCCGGCAAGCGCGAGCTCTACCTCGCCATTTTGGCGACCCTGGCGGCGGGCGCGGCCTACGTGCCTGTCGACGCCGATGACCCAGACGAGCGCGCCGAGATGGTCTTCGGCGAGGCCGATATCGATGGCGTCTTTACTGATGAAGGCTTCCGCTTCCTGCGCGACTCCGCGCGCCCGGACGCCCCCGACACCTCCGCCGAGGAGCCGGCCGAGAACCCCAATGCCCCGCGCCCAGAAGACACCGCGTGGATCATCTTCACCTCCGGTTCTACCGGCAAGCCGAAAGGCGTGGCCGTGAGCCACCGTTCCGCGGCTGCCTTCGTGGATGCCGAGGCCAGCCTCTTTTTGGTCAATCACCCGCACGGGCCGCTCGGCCCGGAGGATCGTGTGCTCGCCGGGCTGTCCGTCGCCTTCGATGCCTCCTGCGAGGAAATGTGGCTGGCCTGGGGTCACGGCGGATGCTTGGTCCCGGCACCGCGCTCCCTGGTGCGTTCCGGCATGGACTTAGGTCCGTGGCTCATCCGCCGCGATATCACCGTCGTGTCTACCGTGCCTACCCTGGCGGGCCTGTGGCCGGCCGAGGCGCTGGATAATATCCGCTTGCTCATCGTCGGCGGCGAGGCCTGCTCGCAGGAGCTGGTGGACCGCTTGGCCACCGAGGACCGCGAAATGTGGAATACCTACGGACCCACCGAGGCCACCGTCGTCGCCTGCGCGCAGCAGATGTTGCCGGGCCGGCCGGTGTCCATCGGGCTGCCTCTGAATGGGTGGGATTTAGTGGTCGTCGATAAGCAGGGCATGCCTGTGGAAATGGGCGGCGTCGGCGAGCTAGTGATCGGCGGCGTGGGGCTGGCGTCCTACCTGGATCCGGCCAAGGACGCGGAAAAGTACGCACCGCTGGAGTCTATGGGCTGGCAGCGCGCTTATCGCACCGGTGACCACGTGCGCTTGGAGGAAGACGGACTGTACTTCGTCGGCCGCGTGGATGACCAGGTGAAGATTGGTGGGCGCCGCATCGAGCTCGGCGAGGTCGAAGCCAATGTCGCGGCCCTGGATAATGTCTATAACTCGGCCGTGGCCGTGCAAAAGACCCCGGGCGGCGAATCCGTCCTAGTAGGTTATGTCTCCCTCGAGGATGAGGCCAAGGGCTTCGATCACGAGGCCGCGCACGCTCGCCTGGCCGATACCATGCCGGCCGCGCTCGTCCCGCGCATCTGTGTGATGGAAGAGCTGCCGGTGCGCACCTCCGGCAAGGTGGATAAGAAGGCCCTTCCGTGGCCGCTGCCGGGAGTGGGCGTGGAATCGACCACGCTGACCGAGACCGAGAAGTGGCTCGCGGAGCTGTGGGTCGAAACCCTCGGCGTGTCCGTGGAAGACGAGAACGCCGACTTTTTCTCGCTCGGCGGCACCTCGTTGGCGGCCGCGACCCTCGTGGGCCATATCAGGGAGCGCTACCCCACCGTGGCCGTGCGCGACCTCTACGACCACCCGCGCTTGGGCTCGCTGGCCGAGCTCATTGCGGGAGCCGAACCGCGCCCCGCGGCTGCCGACGTCCCCATGCGCGAGGTCACCAAGGTCGGCTTCGGCACCCGCCTCGCCCAGACCCTGATTCAGATTCCCGTCATGACGCTGGCCGCCTCCAGCTGGCTGGCCTGGCTCATGCTGGGTTCCACCGTGGCGGCATCGCTGGGCTTTGAGTGGGCCGCGGCCTATCCGTGGTGGCTGGTCATCGTCATGCTCATCGTCTTTGTCACCCCCGTCGGCCGCATCCCCATTGGCGGCTACGGTGCGCGTCTTATTACGGCCGGAATTAAGCCGGGCGATTACCCGCGCGGCGGTTCGACGCACCTGCGCATCTGGGCGGCCGAGCGCTGGGCTAATGCTTCCGGCGCGAGCTCCCTGGCCGGTGCCACGCGCGTAAATAACTACGCCCGCGCGCTCGGCGTCAAGGTCAAGCGCGGCGTGGACCTGCACTCCCTGCCGCCGGTGACCGGTCTGCTCACCTTGGGCAAGCACGCCGCCATCGAGCCCGAAGTGGACCTCTCCGGTTACTGGCTGGACGGCGATATCCTGCATGTGGGCGCCATCGACGTCAAGGAAGGTGCCCGCGTGGGTGCGCGCTCCACGCTGCTGCCTGGCACCGTGGTGGGCAAGTATGCCCACGTGGAGGCAGGCTCCACCGTCACCGGCCGCAAGAAGATCAAGGACGGACAGCGTTGGTCCGGCTCGCCTGCCCAGAAGGTGGGTCGCTCCAAGCACCGCTTCCCGTCCCATACGCCCAAGCGCCGGCCGTGGTGGGTGGCAATCTATGACGCCACCTCCGTCCTGCTGGCCATCCAGCCGGTTGTAGCGCTGGCGGTAGGCGCGGCCATCGTCTTGGCCCTCGTGCATTCCACCGGCGGCGATAGCTTCGTCGGCGCGATCTTCTTCGCACCCGTCGGCGCGCTGGCGGCCTTTGCCACCTATATGCTGCAGACTTGGCTGGGCGTGCACATCCTCTCGCTGGGCATTAGCCCGGGCGTAGCACCCGTGCGCTCGGCCACGGGCTGGCGCCTGTGGGCCATCGAGCGCCTCATGGACGAGGCCCGCACCAAGCTCTTCCCGCTCTATGCCTCCCAGCTGACCCCAGCGTGGCTGCGCTCGCTCGGCGCGGAGATTGGCGCCAACGTGGAAATCTCCACCGCGGTCATGATCCCCAAGCTTACCGAGGTCAAAGAGGGCGCCTTCCTGGCCGATGACACCATGATCGGCGGCTACGAGCTCGGCGGCGGCTGGATGCGCACCGGCGAGACCAAGGTGGGCAAGCGCTCCTTCGTGGGCAACTCCGGCATCACCGCACCCGGCCGCAAGCTATCCAAGAACTCGCTGGTTGCCGTGCTTTCTTCTACCCCGAAGAAGACAAAGGCCGGCGCCAACTGGTGGGGTGCACCGCCAGAGCGCATGCGCCGCGTGACCGTAGAGGTGGACTCCCCCGCCAACTCGGGCGAGGCGCTGACCTATAACCCGGGCTTTGCCGTCAAGGCCGCCCGCGGTGTGGTGGAAACCATGCGCCTTTTGGCACCGATGTATTCTGCCATGCTGCTCGCGGCAACCCTTAGCGTCTACGACTCGCTTCTCGACGCCCTCGGCTTCCCCCTCACCTGGCTCCTTTCCGGCCTCGTGCTCATGGGCATGGGTGCGGTGGCCATGGCCGTCACCGTCGCGGTGAAGTGGATCTGCGTGGGCAAGCACCGCGCGGCCGACCACCCGTTGTGGTCCGCTTTTGTCTGGCTCAACGAGCTGCAGGATACCTTCGTGGAGGTCGTCGCCGCGCCGTGGTTCTTCCAGCACACCTACGGCTCCGGCGAAATCAACCTGGGGCTGCGCGCCCTCGGCGTGGAGATCGGCCGCGGCGCGTGGATCGATTCCTACTGGTTCCCGGAAACGGATCTCATCCGCATCGGTGAGGCCGCCACCGTGGGCCCTGGCACCGTGGTGCAAACCCACCTCTTCCAAGACCGCGTGATGAGCCTAGATACCGTCACCATCCAGGACGGCTCCACGCTGGCCGCCCACTCGGTGGCGCTGCCGGCCTCGCTCATCGGCACGGCGTCCACCGTGGGCCCCGGCTCGCTGGTCATGCGCGGCGACCGCGTGCCCACCAACGCCGTATGGCAGGGCAACCCCATCGAGCCGTGGGAGCGATAGGTCGCCGGCCACAATCTGCGCGCTACCGCGCGAAGTCCTGATACTTAATCATCTCGCCGGACTTAAAGTCCCAGGCCTCCACCCGGACGCGGTCAGCAAAGACCTTGACCCGCAGTCCGGTGGAGGCCTCTTCCTTTTCCTTGACGATTGTCTCGTCATTATCGCCATCCGGCAGGTACTCATTGAGGATGGCGCCGGTGTTGACCACCGGGAAACCGGTGCGGCCGGCCTCGCCGGTGCCGTCGTAGCGGCGGGTTCCCCACCAGTTATTTTGGTGCAGCGAGGAATGGCTGTGGCTGCTAAACCACACGATGTTGTTGTACTTATTGACCACATTGGAAAGCGCCTCGAGGTCCTCAAAGTCATTCTGGTACCACGCCGAATGGGACATCGAAACCGTCTGCGGCAGCAACGGATGGCTAAAGACTAGGGCCGGTGTACCCTTAGCATCCCAATAAGCTAGGCGCTCATCTAGCCAATCGAGCTGCTCCTTGCTAAGGCGCTGGAACGGCTCCTTGCCGTGGCGCAGGATATCGGAATAGAACTCGGTATTCACCGAAATCAGTGGCACCCCATCCACCACCTCTTCCTTCCACGGCTTGTCCTGGCCGGAGTACTTCAGGAAGCGATCCAGGTAGGTCTTAGAGCCTTCCTTGCCATACATTTCGTGGTTGCCGATGGTCCACAATTCCTTGCCCGAATCGTGCGGCACCTCACTGTGCGCGGCCAAGAAATCATCCCACTGCTGCTGCGAGCCATCGTCCACGAGGTCGCCGTTGAGCACCAGAGCCCCGGCCTTGTCCTCCATACCGTTCAACTGGCGGACCGCGTCTTTGTAGTCTTGGGGGTCGCCCTGGACGTCGGAAAGCACGTCCACGGTAGCCTGCGGCGAGCCTTGAAGCTCACCGAGCGGCTTGACGACGCCCACGTTGTCCACCGCCCACCACCAGTCATCATTGCCGTTGTTGTAGCTGAAGCTAACCTGCATATTCTTCGCGCCGGCCGGCACGTCCACGCCAATGGACTCGTGCTTGGAGAAGACATCCTTATCAAAGACGGCGATTTTCTGGGCCTCCCCACCATCGAAGGAGACCGTCACCGTGGCATTCTGCTCGTCCTTGCCCTGGCGGTAATGGTGGTCGAATTCCACATTCACTCGCTCCTGCCCCGCCACCGGGATGGCCGGGCTCTTTAGACCCGCGGTCATGGAATCGCCTTCGGCGAGGCGCTGCTGCTTGTTGTCAATGATGGCGAAAGTGTCATGCGCCTGGGTGAAGTAGTGGCGCATATCGGTACCCGATGCCCAGGTCCAGTGGCGCATATCGCCAAAGGTCCAGCCCTTCCAGCGGGCCTCGCCCGAGTCCACGCCCTGCACGTCGGTCTTCCACCCCTCCGGCGCGCGGTGGGTAAACCACGCCGGGGTATCCACCTCATCGAAGCTTTCCTGCCACAGCACCCGCGACTCAGCGGCTTCCTCCGGCTGCGCCTCGTCCCCAGCGGAGGAACCCTCGGACGAGCCCTGGGAAGACCCCCAGGAAGAGCCCAACGATGACCCCAAAGAAGAACCGAAGGAGGAGCCCGGAAGCGAGGACTGGGCCGCCGCAATGGGCGCGCCCACCATTCCGGTGAGCGCCAGGACAGATGAGAAAGCACAGAGTTTATTTTTCATAATTCAATTTCTATCCGGCCTGGGCAACGAGGCGGTTACATATACGTAAACTCTTGGCAAGCACTGCATGCCTGCCAAGAGTTCTCGCTTTGAGGTCCACGTATTTTAGGCGTGGCGGTCGAGCCAGTCCACGACGGTATCGAGGGCCTGATCGGCAGCCGGCTCATTGAAGACCTCGTGCTTCTGGCCTTCCCAAGTCACATACTCCACATCTTCGGAAGAGATGGAGTTGTACCAATCCTGGGAGAAGTACGGCGGCACGATGCCGTCCTTGGTGCCGTGCATGATGAGCGTCGGGGCGGTGAAGAGATCCGCATTGACGGCGTCATAATTCGCGATTGCCGCCAACTGCAGGGCGGTACCGGCGCTGGTCTTCTGCGCGATGAGCGGGCTCGAAGCATACTCGTCCTTCACCGCATGGCTAGTGGAGATACCATCCGTTAATGGATTAGACAGCTGAATCTCCTTGCTCCACTCCGGCGATTGTGCGCCGATTTCGGTGCGGTGCGGAATCAAGTTCTGCGCATAGTGCGCATTAAAGCTGGTGAGCTGGGCTAGCGGCAAGCGCTCAAAGATGGTGGGATCCAGCTTCTTCTGGGTCTCAGAAATATCATCCGGGGTGATATTCTTTCCGGCCACATTCCTGCCCGAAAGGTTCAGCGGCGCCCCGCCACCGTTGGTGATGATGCCATCAACCTTGCCCGGCTCGCGGATGCCATAGGCCTCCACGGTCAGCGAGCCCATCGAGTGGCCCAGCAGGAAGGTCTTTACTCCCTGATTTTCTTCCTTGGCCATGTCCACCACATGGTCGAAATCATCCAGGATGTACTGGAAGTTATCGATGTGCCCCAGTGGCACGCTGCCGCCCGCGGACTTTCCGTGCCCGCGGTGGTCTACACGGTAGACGTTGTAGCCCGCATCCAGCAGGCGCTTGGCGACGTAATCATATCGCCCCGAGTGTTCAGAGACACCGTGCGCAAGAACCACCGCACCGCGTGGGTTGGCCACCTTCTGCTTGCGGTAGTAGATCTTCACGCCCTGGCCGTGAGCGCTGTCGAAGTAGCCTTCCTCATCGGATACCTGCTTCTCCGAGAAAGTTGGGCGCCCCAATACATCTGGTTTCTGGTCTGCCGCGGGCGCAGGCGCCGGGGCTTCCTGGGCGATTGCCCCTGCCGTGAGCGTGCCAGATACCGCAACTGGTGCCGCCAGTACTGCTGCCGCCGTCAGGCAGGCGGTTACGTGCTTCTTCATCATCACTGTCCCCTCGTGGTGTTGTAGGTCACATCTTGAGTTAGATGAGATTGAGATAACAGCAATGCTAAATATTTTGAGACGGAGACCACAAACAGTTTTCGACAATGTTACCTACGGTTCCGTAACATAACCGCACGGAAATAGCCTTTTAAAATCCCCTAATTTCCGTGAAACTATTCCTCCCCATTTACCCCCTTTTGGTACCCCTAAAACAAAAAGCGGGAAACCCGGGCTTACCGAGTTTCCCGCTTAATGTGCGGCTAATTTAGCTCAACCTAGTCACCAATCTGGTCGCGACCACGCTTGACGATATTTTCGTCGACCTCGCCCACCAGCTCGTGGTCCTTGTTCGTGTACTCGAACTTGGACAGCACATAGCGCATCGCGTTAATACGGGCGCGCTTTTTGTCGTTGGACTTAATGGTGATCCACGGCGACTCTTCCGTATCCGTATAGCGGAACTGCTCTTCCTTCGCACGGGTGTAGTCATCCCACTTATCCAGCGAAGCCAAGTCCATCGGGGATAGCTTCCACTGGCGCACCGGGTCGATCTGGCGGATAGCGAAGCGGGTGCGCTGCTCCTTACGGGTAACAGAGAACCACAACTTAGTTAGGGAGATTCCCGAGCCAAGAATCATGTTCTCCAGCATCGGAACCTCACGGAGGAACTCCGCGTGCTGGCTTTCGGTACAAAAGCCCATAACGCGCTCCACACCGGAGCGGTTGTACCAAGAGCGGTCAAAGAAGACGATCTCGCCACCGGCTGGGAAGTGTTCAATATAGCGCTGGAAGTACCAGGAGGTAGATTCACGCGGCGACGGCTTCTCCAGAGCCACAGTGCGGGCACCACGCGGGTTCAGGTGCTCGTTAAAACGCTTAATGGTGCCACCTTTGCCGGCCGCGTCGCGACCCTCAAAGATAATGATGTGGCGCTGGCCGGTTTCCTTGGTCCAGTTCTGCCACTTCAGCAGCTCAATCTGCAGAGCACGCTTCACAGACTCGTACTCATCGCGAGTCATTCGTTCATCATAGGGGTAATTTTCCCGCCAAGTCTGAACCGGGGAACCATCCGGCATGATCAGCGAAGGATCATCTTCATCGGTTCCATCGACGACGTAGCCGTCAGTTTTTGCCAGGTCGATCTCGGGAAGGTCGTCGTCTTTAATATCAGCCATGCATTAAGTGTAACCCGAATGTAGGCATCAAGCGCGCTAAATTTTCGCAGTTACCCCTGCCCCCAATTGAGCAATAAAACAAAAAGAAGGCCTACCGATTCGGTAGGCCTTCCTTCTTCAGCGAGCGTTAAAGCTCAGAACTGAAGGATGTTCTTATGCGAACATGCCGAGCAGGTCGGAAGCGCCCTTAGCAATCTGAACGAGCGGCTCGATCAGGGTTGCGTAGATGTTCAGGTCGTTTGCGAACTCGGAAGAACCGATTGCGAAGTTAATGAAGCCGTCCATTTTATCTCCTTAGGACTAGTATTTGATGATTGAAGATCAGAACCTAAAAGGCCCCGATGAGAAGTAAATGAATTACTTGTTCTCAGTAATCAGGGAAGAGGTGCCTGGGAAGAAATCAGCTGCCTCAGGCTCGGAGGACAGGAAGTCGAAGGCCAAGATGGTGTTCTGGAAGAAGGAACCAACGTTGCCCAGGATCTTGCCCCAGCCTTCCCAGGTGGTGACGAAGTTGTCCAGGTGGGTGATTACGTTAGAGAGATCCATATTTGAACTCCTAAAATAGATCCGAAGCTTTTGCCGCGGAGGGGTTTGCAGTTTGCAGACACCCTCAGTGGGCGTCACATGATTTATTTTGGCACAAGTTTGGACGAAATCAAGTCAAATTCGCATGAACGTTCCGGCACATTGGCAACTTGATAAGGATGGGGTTATAAATTATGGCAGTCATTAAAAACTTTTTACCCCAACTCAAAGTCCACTGAACTGGGCTTTTTGCCACGCCCCAAATAGGTAGGTGAATTAAAACTTAACACTGTAACGCTTTTCCGTGTAACGAACGATAGATAGGCCTGAAACTCCACCTCTGAGAGCGAAAAACTTTTATAAATTTCTGCCCTTCAGTTACCCCTATACGGGGTCACTGAGACGCATGGTTAAGGTGTTAAAAGCTGTGACGGTAATTGTTAAGCCTTCAACCGCGATAAGGTTCCGGGTTGTTCATTACCCCGCAGCCCAAATCGAAATCAGCTATGACGAGCATCTTCGGAGGGCTTTCCCGTAAAGACGAGGCGCCGCTGTATCGCACCAATTAAGCAGAATGATGCAGACACGCCGAAGCGCCCCGCTTCATGCGCTCAAAAGCACAGAAACGGGGCGCTCAGAAGGGGCTAGAGGGCTCTAAAACGTGCCCTAATACCTCGTCTTCGGGACCTAGAAGCCCATGCCGCCCATGGCATCAGCATCCGGCATGCCGTTGTTGGCGCCAGCCGGCTCAGGCTTGTCAGCAACAACAGCCTCGGTGGTCAGGAACAGCGCTGCAATAGACGCAGCGTTCTGCAGAGCGGAGCGGGTGACCTTAACCGGGTCATTGATGCCAGCCTCCATGAGGTTGACGTACTCACCGGTAGCAGCGTTCAGACCCTCGCCCGCCGGCAGGGAGGAAACCTTGTCAGCAACAACGCCCGGTTCTAGGCCAGCGTTGTGTGCAATCTGCTTCAGCGGTGCAGACAGAGCCTCGCGAACGATCTTGACGCCGGTAGCTTCGTCGCCCTTGAGGTCATCCAGGGAGTCCAGAACGGAAGCGGCCTGCAGCAGGGCCACGCCACCGCCGGCAACGATGCCCTCTTCCACGGCAGCCTTTGCATTGCGGACTGCGTCCTCGATGCGGTGCTTGCGCTCCTTGAGCTCGACCTCGGTAGCGGCACCGACCTTGAGGACGGCAACACCGCCGGAGAGCTTAGCCAGGCGCTCCTGCAGCTTCTCACGGTCGTAATCGGAATCGGAGCTTTCGATCTCGGCACGAATCTGCTTGATGCGGCCATCGATCTGCTCCTGGGAACCGGCGCCCTGAACGATGGTGGTCTCGTCCTTGGTGACGACAACTTTGCGTGCCTGGCCCAGGTACTCGAGCTCGGCGGTCTCGAGGGAGAGGCCGACCTCCTCGGAAATGACCTGGCCGCCGGTGAGGATGGCCATGTCCTGCAGGGTGGCCTTGCGGCGGTCGCCGAAGCCCGGTGCCTTAACCGCAACGGACTTGAAGGTGCCGCGGATCTTGTTCACAACGAGGGTAGACAGGGCCTCGCCCTCAACATCTTCAGCGATGATGAGCAGCGGCTTGCCGGACTGCATAACCTTCTCCAGCAGCGGAACCAGGTCCTTGATATTGGAGATCTTGGAGGAAACCAGCAGGATGTACGGATCCTCCAGGACTGCCTCCTGACGCTCCATATCGGTAGCGAAGTAGCCGGAGATGTAGCCCTTATCAAAGCGCATGCCCTCGGTAACCTCAAGGTCAACGCCGAAGGTGTTGGACTCTTCCACGGTGATAACGGAGTCCTTGTTTACGGAGCCGTTGCCCACGGTGTACATGGCCTCGGCGATCTTCTCGCCGATGGCCGGGTCAGCAGCGGAGATGCCAGCGGTGGTAGCAATCTGCTCCTGGGTTTCTACTTCCTTGGCGGAAGACAGCAGGGAGTCCACGACCTTCTTGGTAGCGGTCTCGATGCCGCGCTTGATGCCCATTGGGTTGGAACCTGCGGCTACGTTGCGCAGGCCCTCGCGTACCAGAGCCTGTGCCAGCACGGTTGCGGTGGTGGTGCCGTCGCCAGCGACGTCGTCAGTCTTCTTGGCAACTTCCTTGACCAGTTCGGCGCCGATCTTCTCGTAAGCATCCTCGAGCTCAATTTCGCGAGCGATGGAAACACCGTCATTGGTAATAGTCGGAGCGCCCCAGGACTTTTCTAGGACGACGTTGCGGCCCTTGGGGCCGAGGGTGACCTTGACGGCGTCGGCAAGCGTGTTCAGGCCGCGCTCAAGGCCGCGGCGGGCCTCTTCATCAAAAGCGATAATCTTTGCCATTGTGTTTGTGCTCCTTGGTTTATTGAGGACGACACTCACGTCTTTCTCGCTGCGGACGCCCGCGACGGCATGGCTGGTGAGTGTGAACCAACCTCAACCACAACGATGTAGATCTATCTAGCACTCATACTGTGCGAGTGCTAACGACCATTCTGGCACTCTACCACCGCGACTGCAAGAAAAAATGGCGCCCCCGCGAAGGGACGCCATTATATTATAAGGAATGGATCAGAAACTAGGAGCTCTTGACCGTGCGCTTAGTCCAGCGGTAGATGAACGTCAGCGCGACAATAAAGAGAATCACGCCGACGATGGTGGCAGACGTGCCGCCCTCGAAGATCTCTAGCGGGTTCTCGCCGCCAGCGGCGGCGATGATGCCGGCGTTGACCACGCCAAAGAGGGACTCACCCACGATGAGACCGGTAGCCAGGAGGGTACCCATTCGCTTGGCAAACTCCGGGTGGGATTGCTTCGCGGCCCACTTGTCATAGAAGGTGCCCAGGATGGCTCCGATAGGGATGACGATGGTCAGGGCGGCCGGTAGGTACATGCCCATGCCGGCGGCCAGCGGGGACAGCGAGTACTTATCGGTGAACTTGCGCAGGAGCTCGTCAATAATAATAAGGACAGCGCCAATGGCCATACCGATGAAGATAAGGTTCCAATCCAACGAGCTATCGAAGATGCCGGAGGCAACGGAGGACATCAGGGCCGCCTGTGGGGCGGCCAAGGCGTCTTCGCCGGCGCCTTCCATGCCTTGGAAGCCGAAGCCATTGAGCATGACCTGCAGAATCGGCGGGATAACCAGGGATCCGAAGACCACGCCGATGATGAGCGCTACCTGCTGCTTCCACGGAGTAGCGCCGACGAGCTGACCGGTCTTGAGGTCCTGCAGGTTGTCATTGGAAATGGTGGCAATGCCAAAGACGATGGCCGCGGTGAAGAGCGTGTAGGCCACCAAAGACAAAGGATCCGCAGTGGTACCGCGGGTGACGGCCGCGATGAGCAGCGAGGCGGCGAGCACGGCGATGATGCCGATGGAGGAAATTGGCGAGTTAGACGCACCAATCAGGCCGGCCATGTAGCCACACACGGAGGCGATAATCAGGCCTACCAGCAGGGTAAAGAGGACGGAGACGGTGATGAGCACGGCCATGTGGTCGTGGATATCGGTACCGCGCACAAAGTCCCACAACAGCAATGCGATAGGCACCATGAACGCCACGATGGTGGTGGCGACATAGGGGAAGGGAATATCGCGCTCGGTGACGTCCACGGCGGAGCCGGACTTGCGGGCGCGCGAGGAGGCTAGGGACTGGCGGATGCCCACAGCAATGGGAGCGGCGATCTTCAGCAGGGTCCAGATGGCGGCAATGGCCATGGTGCCCACGCCGATGAAGCGGATGTCATCGGAGAAGGTGGTATCGACGACGTCGGCAAGCGCGGTGGCGCCCGTAATATCGCCGGTGGTGAAAATAGGCAGCAAGATGAAGTAGGAAATCACCACGCCTACCAGCATGGCAATGCCTACCGGCAGGCCCACCAGGTGGCCCACGCCGATAAGCGCGGTGGACAGGCTGGTGCCCAGGGTGGTCGCGCCAGCGCCGAGCTTGAAATAGGCGGTGACCTCGGAGGCGGCGGCTTTCATTGCGGTCAGCAGCGCCATGACGGCCGAGGTAATGCCACCCGCGACGATGACACGCAGGCCCTTGGCATTTTCTTCCTGGCTGGTGCCAGACGCATTCTCATCGCCCACCTTGAGGACCTCGGCCGCGGCCACGCCCTCCGGGTAGGGAAGATCGGAGCCGGTGACCAAAGCGCGGCGCAGCGGGATGGAATACATCACGCCCAGCACGCCGCCGATGATGCATACGCCGGCCGTCTGCACGAAGCCAAAGCCCTGCCAGTAGCCCACCATGACCAGGCCCGGGAGGACAAAGATAATGGCGGACAAGGTGCCCGCGGCAGAGGCAATGGTCTGCACAATGTTGTTTTCTTTAATGTTGTGGCCCTTGAACCGGCGCAGCACCGCCATGGAAATCACGGCGGCCGGGATGGAGGTAGCAAAGGTCAGGCCCACCTTCAGGCCTAAGTACACATTGGCGGCGGTGAAGATGAGGGTAATCAGGCCACCGATAATGATGCCGCGCAGAGTCAGCTCGGGCAGGGAGGCCTTGGAACCTGCGGCGGATGATGCGTTCGCCATGCCAGGTCCTTTCTATTCTCGGCTATGAAAGTTTCTTATTTCACCCACGCAGCGGGCTACAACGGATTGCAGCCCGCTACGTCCGTTTCTGTCTGTTTGGCGCCGGTTTCTTCCCGGAATAGGGTCCGAACGGACAAAATCCGCATAGGGTGGAATGAAAAAATTTTAGTTCACCACCCCAGCGTTTTCCTATTCCGGTTGCTCTATAGCTTGGGGAGGGCGGGTACCGTAGAGAACATGACTGCACTTAATGAAAGCATTCGCAACGATCGCGAGACCATTTTCCGCCAGCTCAGCGAGCTCGTGGCCTTTAATTCCGTCCACGACGAGGAAGGTTTGGAGGACCAGACCAAGGGCGCAAGCCAGTGGGTTAAGTCCGCACTGGAAGAGGCCGGAGTGAGCGTGGAAACCATCACCACGGCCGATGGCTCCACCGCCATCTTGGGTGAGCGCAAGGGCGATGAAGGCGCCAAGACGGTACTGCTGTACTCCCACTATGACGTGGTGCCGGCCGGCAACCGCGAGGCTTGGGAATCCGATCCGTTCACCCTTACCGAGCGCGAGGCCGCCGATGGCTCCACCCGCTGGTACGGCCGCGGCGCCGCCGATTGCAAGGGCAATGTGGCCATGCACCTGGCCGCCCTGCGCGCGGTGGATAATAACGGCGGCACCAAGGTGAACCTGAAGTACCTCATCGAGGGCTCCGAGGAACGCGGCGGCGAGGGCCTGTCCCAGCTCATCAAGGATCGCCCGGAGCTTTTTGCTGCCGACGCTATCCTCATCGCCGATGCGGGTAACGCCGCTGTGGGCCAGCCCACCTTGACCACGTCCCTGCGCGGCGGTGCGCAGATTGGCGTGCAGGTCGATACCTTGGCCTCCGCTGTCCACTCCGGTCAATTCGGCGGCGCGGCACCGGATGCCGCCAAGGCGTTGATGCGCGCCATCGACTCCCTGTCCGATGAGTACGGCCGCACCGTTATCGACGGCGTGGATACCACCGCCGAGTGGTCCGGCCAGGAGTACCCGGCCGAGGCCTTCCGCGCCGATGCGCAGCTGCTGGAGGGCACCAAGATCATGGGCGAAGACGACCCGGCCGGCGCCACCCCGGTGGCCAACATGGTCTGGTCCCGCCCGGCCATTACCGTGACCGGCTTTACTTCGACCCCTGTGTCTGAGGCTGTCAACGCCGTGCCCGCCACCGCTTCCGCCCAGCTCAACCTGCGCGTTCCGGCCGGCGCCGATGCCGCCGCGATTGCCGACGCCGTCTGCGATCACCTCCGCGCCCACACCCCATGGGGCGCCCATGTTAAGGCCGAGGTGCTGGAATCCAACGCCGGCTTTGCCACCGATCCCGAAAAGCCAGCCGCTGCCCTGCTGGGCGAGTGCCTTTCCGAGGCCTACAACGCGGAGACCGCCGCGCAGGGCATGGGCGGCTCCATTCCGCTGACCACCGAGCTGCAGGAGGCTCACCCCAACGCGGAGATCGCTCTCTACGGCGTGGAGGAGCCAAAGTGCACCATCCATTCCGCCAATGAGTCCGTCGACCCCACCGAGATCGAGAACATCGCCGCCGCGGAAGCACTCTTCTTGCAGCGCTACGCCTAAGGGCTCACCCCTCCCGGCCGCCGCGGCCACCGCGGCTGCCGCCGCTTCGGTTTAGCGGCTTGCCGCCAACTCCCCGCGTCCCGAACCGATGGGATGCGGGGTTTCTTTCTACTCTAGAACGGCCCGAAATAGCGGCATATAATACAGTGCATAAAATTATTCCTTTCAAAGCCGTGGAAAAACCGGTAAAGTGGCAAAAAGTTGGCCCCGCGCTCGGCCATGTTGCTTGCACTGTGCCGCCGCGGCGTACTCAGCGGCGCGCGGCTCGTGAATGTTCTCGCCTTTCGTCAGCTGTGTTCTCGTGTGTGTGCTCGTGGTATTCGCGGCAGCGGGGCAGAAGAACGTGACACAACCATAAGGAGCGCAGTAACCAACGTGCTAGTACTTCTGGGTGCTCTTATCGCCGCCTCCGTGGTCGCGCCGCTGCTCAACATGCGAATGGGTCGCCCGGCTTTTGGAATTTTGGCACTGGTCCCCGGCGCAGGCTTCGTGTGGACTCTCATGCATTTCCTGCGCGGCACCTTCACAGACGGCGGCGCGGTCGAACGCACCGTGGAATGGATGCCGTCCGCCAACCTGAGTTTTAGTCTCCGCTTGGACGGACTAGGCGCGCTATTTAGCCTCATCATCTTGGGCATGGGCGCGCTGGTACTGGTGTATTGCTGGGGCTATTTCGATGGCACGCGGCGCCGCCTGGCCATGTTCGCCGCGCAAATGGTGGGCTTTGCCACCGCCATGTTTGGCCTGGTGGCCGCGGATAATTTCCTGCTGATGTACGTGTTCTGGGAGATTACCTCCATGCTGTCCTACCTTTTGGTCAGCTACTACGCGGAGCGTGTGTCTTCCCGCCGCGCCGCGCAGCAGGCACTCATGGTCACCGCACTGGGCGGGCTGTCCATGCTCATGGGCATCATCCTGCTCGGACGCCAGACCGGAGCGTGGACCTTTAGCGATATCACCGCCTATCAGCACTTTGCCCAGACGCCATTTGTCACGGTCGCCATCGTGCTCATCTTGGCGGGCGCGCTAACGAAGTCCGCCATCGCGCCGGCCCACTTCTGGTTGCCGGGTGCGATGGCGGCGCCGACGCCGGTTTCCGCTTATCTCCACTCCGCCGCGATGGTGAAGGCAGGCATCTACTTGGTCGCGCGCCTCGCGCCATCGATGTATGAGGTTGCCACCTGGCACGTGGTGGTTATCTCCCTCGGCGTATTTACCATGCTGCTGGGCGGCTGGATGGCGCTCAAGCAGCGCGACCTGAAGCTGGTGCTGGCCTACGGCACTGTCTCCCAGCTGGGCTTTATTACTTCCATCGCAGCTGTAGGCTCCCGCGAGGCCATGCAGGCCGCACTTGCGCTGACCTTTGCGCACTCGCTCTTTAAGGCGGCGCTCTTTATGGTCGTCGGCGCCATCGACCACTGCTCAGGCACGAGGGATATCACCAAGCTATCCGGCCTAGGGCGCAAGGAGCCCTTCCTCTTTGGCATCGCTATCATCTCTGGCCTGTCCATGGCCGGCGTCCCACCGCTCTTTGGCTTCGTGGCCAAGGAGGCCGTGTTGGAAGCCACCATGCACGAGGACCTACTGGCCGGCATGCCGCGCAATATGATGCTCGTGGCCTATGTCCTCGGCTCTATCCTCACCATGGCTTATACCCTGCGCTTTTTGTGGGGCGCCTTTGCTACCAAGCCGGAGGTTAATGGCACGGAGCCGGCAGAGGCCGTCGCCAAGATGCATCCCGTCACCATGGGACTATGGCTCTCCCCTGCCCTACTGACCGCCCTGACCGTGGTACTGGGTATATTCCCCAAGCCGCTCTCGGCGGCCTTTGACCAGCACCTCAACTCCACCTTTGGCCCGAAGGAGCATAGTGAGCTGGCGCTGTGGCACGGCTTTACCGTGGCGCTGGGCCTTTCCGTGCTCATTATTGTGGGCGGTATTGTCATGCACTGGCAACGCCAAGCCCTGGTCAAGTGGCAATTCACCTACCCTGCGCTGGGTAATGCGGATGATGCCTATGATTCGGTCATTGCTCTTCTGCGCCAGCTCTCGCTGCGCACGACGGCAACCACGCAGCGCGGCTCCCTGCAGCTGAACCTCACGGTCATTTTTGCCACCTTGATGTTGCTGCCGGTAGCCATGCTCATCAAGGGCGACCTCACCGATATTCGGATGATTGTGGCGGAAAATCCCTGGCAGATCGTGGCCGCCGTCATCATTATTGTGGCCGCGGTGGCCGCCACGGTCACCGATAACCGTCTGTCCGCCGTCATCATCGTGGGCGTGACCGGTTATACCCTCGCCTTCATCTTCGCTCTGCACGGTGCGCCGGACTTGGCGCTTACCCAGCTACTGACGGAGACCATAGTCATGGTTCTTTTCATGCTGGTGCTGCGCCGCATGCCGGCCTCCACCGAGTGGAAGCAGGACCCCAAGATGGGGCGCCTGCGCGCGTGGCTTTCCGTGGGCACGGGCCTTACCGTCACCGTGGTGGCGATGTTTGCTATTAACGCACGTCAGTCTAAGCCCATCTCCGAGTTCATGCCGGATCTGGCCAAAGAGATTGGACACGGCGCCAATGCTGTCAACGTCTTGTTGGTAGACCTGCGCGCGTGGGATACCTTTGGCGAAATCACGGTCATCATCATTGCCGCGCTGGGCGTGGTCTCTCTGATTTATCGCACCCAATCCTTCGGCCGCGAAAGTCGCCGTCCCACCCTGCGGGTTACCGGCCGGCGGTGGCTGGCCGCCGGGGTGGAATCAGAGCAAGCACTCAACCGCTCGCTGATGATCGATGTCTCCACGCGCGTGCTCTTTCCGTCCATGGTCGCACTGTCCTTCTACTTCTTCTTCGCCGGCCACAATGCCCCTGGCGGCGGCTTTGCCGGCGGCCTCGTCGCAGCGCTAGCGCTCATCTTGCGCTACCTGGCTGGTGGGCGCGCGGAGCTGGAAGAAACCCTGCCTATTGATGCCGGCCGCACCATGGGCACCGGTCTCTTGCTGTCCGCACTGGCCACGGTGACCCCGATGTTCTTTGGACACCCGCCGCTTACCAGCGGATACACCTCGCCGGAGATTCCGCTCATCGGCAAGGTTTCACTGCCTTCAGCGTTGGTCTTTGACGCAGGTGTCTACCTCATCGTCGTGGGGCTCACGCTCTATATCTTGAATTCGTTGGGTGCCAAGCTGGACGAGGAAGAGGATATGCGTAAGCAACGTGCCCGTGATCGCGCCCGCTCGCTGGCCCGGCAGCAACGCCAACGCACCGCCAAGCAAAAGGCACAACGGGCCCAGCACAAGGAAAAGAAACAAGCCGCTACAGCAAGCACAACCGCCACCACAGGGAAGGAGAAATAAATGGAAGCCAACCTCTTCCTCCTCCTGGCTGCAGGCGTGCTCGTAGCCGCGGGCGTCTACCTACTCCTGGACCGCGCCATGACCAAAATGCTGCTTGGACTGTTGCTTTTGGGCAATGGCGCTAACCTCTTCTTGCTGCAGTCCGGCGGTTCGGCCGGTTCCCCGCCTATCGATGGCCGCGACTCGGAACCTTTCGGCGCCGAGATTGCGGACCCGCTGACGCAGGCAATGATTCTGACCGCCATCGTCATTTCCATGGCGTTGACCGCTTTCATCCTCACCTTGGCTTACCGGCAGTACCGCTACCGTACAGACGATGTCATTGAAGATGACGCGGAAGATACCGCAATTGCCGCCAAGGCCGCACGCCCTGGCAATGCGGCCGCCAGCCCGGACCACGATGCGTCCAATGATCCGACTACGGGCCGCGCCACCAAGCAAGGCGATAATTTCGGTCCTGCATCCTTCGAGGAGCCGGTAAAGGGGGCCCGCGATGAGTGAGACCGTACAGCCGCTTGTCGATGTCCTCTTTCCCTACATCGGCTACCTCATTCCGCTGCCCATTATCATCCCGGCGGTGGCCGCGGCCCTCGCCTTGATTTTTTGCCGCATCCCCAATGCGCAGCGCCAGATCGTGTTCTTCTCGCTGCTCATTACCGCAGTGGTTAATGCCATCCTCATCCTCATTGCGGATTTTGAGGGTATCCAAACGCTGCAAGTAGGTGGCTGGGACGCCCCAGTGGGCATCACGCTCGTGGCGGATCGCCTCTCTGCGGTGATGCTCTTTACGTCCTCCGTGGTGCTGTTTTCTGTCATTTGGTACGCCATTTCCCAGGGTGTGCGCGATGGCACCAAGGACGAGCCGGTGGCTGTCTTCTTGCCCACCTACATGCTGCTGACCATGGGCGTTAATATTTCCTTCTTGGCCGGCGACCTCTTCAATCTCTACGTGGGCTTCGAGGTCTTCCTCGTGGCGTCGTATGTGCTGTTGACCCTGGGTGCCTCGGCCGGACGCGTGCGCGCCGGTGTGGGCTACGTGATGGTGTCGATGGCCTCGTCCATGATCTTCTTGCTCGCGTTGGGCTTTGTGTATTCCTCCGTGGGCACGATGAACATGGCCCAGATTGGCCAGCGCATGCAGGACATCCCGGAGGGAACACGCACCGCCATCTTTGCCACGCTGCTCGTCGCCTTCGGTATTAAGGCTGCCGTGGTTCCGTTGGACGCCTGGCTGCCGGACTCGTATCCCACGGCGCCGTCGCTAGTTACGGCCGTGTTCGCTGGCCTGCTGACCAAGGTCGGTGTCTACGCCATCATCCGCGCCCGCACCTCCGTCTTCACCGCCGGTGGGCTCGATACCGTGCTCATGTGGGTCGCCCTCGCCACGATGTTGGTGGGCATCCTGGGCGCAATTGCGCAGTCCGATATTAAGCGCCTGTTGTCCTTTACCCTGGTCAGCCACATTGGCTACATGATTTTCGGTGTTTCCCTCGGCACCGCCCAGGGCCTGTCCGGCGCCATCTTCTACGCCGTGCACCACATTCTGGTCCAAACCGCGCTATTCCTGGTGGTCGGACTGGTTGAGCGCCAGGCCGGTACCTCGTCGCTGCGCCGCCTGGGTTCGCTGATGTACTCGGCCCCGCTGATCGGAATTTTGTATTTCATCCCGGCCATTAACCTGGGCGGTATCCCACCGTTTTCCGGATTCTTGGGCAAGGTCATCTTGCTGCAGGCCGGTGCTAATGAAGGTTCCTGGATGGCATGGGTGCTCATCGTCGGTGCGGTGGTTACCTCGCTGCTGACCCTCTACGTCATGATGCTGGTGTGGGCCAAGGGCTTCCAACGCGACCGCGCCGATGCCCCGGAAGGCAACGTGGCTCTCGCGCGCCCCGCCCCGCTCTCCGATATCACCGATGAGGTGGAATTTTCCGCCCGCCAGGATGTGGGCCGCGTGCCCTTTGGCATGATTGCTTCTACTACCCTGCTGGTGGCCGCGTCCACCTCCATTACCTTCCTGGCCGGCCCAATGTCCGGCGTGACTTCCCGCGCTGCCGAATCCGCACAAGATACTTCTATCTACCAGTACGCGGTATTGGGCGACCGCGCGGATGATCCCACCCGCCATCTCAACCAGAAGGAGCGCTACACCGGCGGCGCGGACTCCTATGAAAATCGCCGCAACCCCTCCCCTGAGGCGGAGCCTCCGGCCTCACCGGACTTAGATGCCCGCACCGACCCAGAAGCCGGTGGCCGCGATTCGCATTCCACGGATGTAAAGTCCCCGGACGCCGCCAAGAGGAAGGATATTAGCGATGACTAACATGCGCTTTTCCGGTCTGCGCCACCGCTTCCGCCCGTGGTTCATCGTCTGGCTGGTAGTCATGTGGTGCATGCTCATGGGCGAGGTCACCGTGGGCAACCTGGTGGCAGGGCTTATCATCGGCGTCGTCATTGTCTTTGCCCTGCCGCTGCCAGCCATGCCTATCACCGGCATCGACGTCTCTTGGGGCAAGCTCATTGTGTTCATGCTCCGCTGGTTCTGGGAGTTGTTCTACGCCTCGCTCAAGGTGGGCTGGCTGGCCGTGCGCCCGCAGCCGGTGCCCAAGACCGCCATCTTGGAGCTGCCCATGCGCTTGGATAATGAGTTCGTACTCTCCCTGGCCGTAACGCTGTATAACCTGCAGCCAGGCGGCACGGTGACCGATATCGACATTGCCAACCGCATGATTACCGTCCATATCTTAGACGCCCGCGATGAGGCCCAGATTCAGCGCGAAATCGGTGCCGTGGCCCACCTTGAGGCCTCATTCATCGACATCTTTGAAAGGAGCCACCCCTAATGGATCCGCAGATCTATAACGCGATTTTGCTGGTGGCCGCCGCGCTGCTGGTGGTCTCCTTCCTCATCACCGTCTGGCGTATTGTCACCGGCCCCAATTCGCTGGACCGCTTGGTGGGCATGGATGGCTTTACCGCGATGTTCCAGTGCGCGCTGGCTACCTATATGTGCTGGTCACTTAACACGACCGTGGTCTCAGCCATGCTGGTCATTGCGCTACTGGGATTCATCTCCACCGTGTCCGTCACTAGGTTTAGGAAGAGGGATAGCCAATGAGCTGGTCCTTTATTGCAGATGTACTCTCGCTCATCCTCATTATTGGCGGCAGCGTCCTCACCTTGGCCGCAGCCATCGGCATCGCTCGGTTCAAGGACACGATGTCTCGTGTACACGCGGTAAGCAAGCCACAAACCACAGGGCTTATCCTCACCATCCTCGGCGCCATCATCCGCATCACTGGCGCGGAATCCTTCAGCGTAGCCGAGCGCGGGGATTTAGGAATACTCGTTTTGCTGGTACTGTTTGCCATGTTCACTAGCCCGGTAACCGCGCAGCGCACCTCACGTATTGCACGCCGTGAGGGTCTGTATGGCACCGAGGAATCCATGTCCCGCAACGACCGACCCGCCGCGAAGTCGCTGCGCCGCAAGTAGGAGACGCTTTTCACCGTGAAAAAGCTTTATGGGCTTCCCACTGTGGTGACTTTGCTCGCCGCCCTTATCGGCGTCATCGTCTACCGCTTCAGCATCTTCGACGGCAATAGCGCCTTTGTGTGGCGCGTCCCCCTGGATCTGAAGATTTATTGGCTCGCCGGCGGAGAGGTGGCCCAAGGCGCGGATCTCTACGATAACGCCTACATCGGCGACCTGCCTTTTACCTATCCGCCCTTTTCCGGCACTCTTTTCACGTGGCTTTCCAGGCTTGCCGACGCCCCCTTGATCCTTCTCTGGCAGGGCGGCACCGCCCTCGCCTTGTTCACGGTTATTATGCTGGTCCTGCGCGAGCGCGGCCTCAAGCTCTCCCCGGCAATTTGGCTGCTGGGCGTTTTGCTGCTGTGCTGCACCCCGGCGAATGAACCGGTGCACGGCACCTTATTCTTTGGCCAGATCAACATCTTTTTGATGCTGCTGGTGGCCTTGGACATCCTCCCGCGCAAGCGCGCTCTTCCCGGCATCGGCATTGGTTTGGCCGCGGGTATGAAGCTCACCCCGGCCTATATGGGTCTGGTCTTGCTCTTCCAGAAGCGCTGGTGGCAAGCGATCATCGCCATCCTTACCTTCGCGGTGACCGTTGCCATTGGTTTCGTGACCATTCCGGATGCCGCCGATTTCTGGACCGACGCTATCTTTAAGTCCTCCCGCGTGGGCGAGCACACCAACCCAGGTGCGCAGTCCATTCGCTCGGTGATGGTCCGCGCATGGGGCATCGATGGCGGCTGGATCTGGCTCGCCGCCGTGGTCGTGGTCTTCATCTTGACCTGCCTGGCGCTGCGCACCGCGATGAAGCACCGCAATAATTCCGCCGCACTCGCGCTTGCCGGCATCAGCTCCTGCTTGGTCTCCCCCTTCTCTTGGTATCACCACTGGGTGTGGACGGTGCCGCTGGCCGTCGTCGTGCTGGTTGCCGTCAACCAAGGTCTGGGCAAGCGCCTGCCCGGCATCCTCGGCGCGCAGGTCGCTGGCTTCGTGTCGGTGCTCGCTATGTGTGCGGTAACCATGCCGTTTATCTCCGCACCCGTGTGGCTATCTGCGGCTAGCCGCTCGCTCAACCACTGGGATCTGCAGCCGTGGGGAACGTTGGCCTTCACCGGCGCCGGCGTCCTCTTTATCGCCTTCTACGCGGTGTGGGGTTTTATTCCTGGCAACCAGCCGGAAGAGGAAGCGCCCGCCCCGGGCCGCCACCACTTACCTGCGCAGCCCACTGGCGCAAAGCCCGCTGGTGCGCAACCTGCTTCCGCGGAGGCCGGGGCACTCCCGGCGCGCTCGTTTAATACGGCAGCTACGAGCCGGAGGGGCCAGGTTCATCCACGGGCAGCGCAACCCGTCAGCGATGAAACGGCAGAAATGCCCGCGGTAGGGCCGGAAACGCGCGCGTTCCCGGCGGCTCAGGACATCACCGATATCCCCGATATCCCGGCCTACGGTCGCCATTCACGCTCCGAGGACTAGCCCCGGGCCCGCCTGCCCGCCGCTTTAGAGCGGGCGGAAGGTGTGCAACTCGCGGCAGGTCTCTTCGACCACCTCGCGCCAGCTGCCCGTCTCTTTAAAGAGACGGCGCTGCCGCTCATAGCCGGCTCCGCCATCGATAATTTCGTGGATGAGCTTTAACTCGTTGACGCATCCCAGCTCGCGCGCAATGGGGCTAAACTCATCCACCATCTCCGCTAACTCGTCCTTAACCCAGGCCTCATCGGTCTCGCGGGAGGTAATCACCAGCGCGTCCATGCCATAGCGGGCACCGCGCCACTTATTTTCTGCCACGTGCCAGGGCTGCAGGGTGGGAAGGGGCTCCGCGGCGTCGATAAGCCGGTCGTAGTACACCACCAAGCAGTGAGTGAGCGCCACGATGGCGGAGAGCTCGCGCAGGTTGGACGTCGCATCAGAGACGCGCACCTCCACCGTGCCCCACTTGGACGCCGGCCGAATATCAAAGTGCATGGAACCGGTGTGATTAATAACGCCGGAAATGGCCTGGTCGCGCATATAGGACTGCCACTCGGCCCAATCGCGGAATTGATACGGCATGCCTGCGGTGGGCAGCTGTTGGTACAGCATGGTGCGGTTGGAGGCATAGCCGGTATCGAGGCCCTCCCACCCGGGCGAGCACGCAGAAATGGCCAGCAGGTGGGGGTACTTGGTCATCAGCGCATTGATGATGCGCCATACGCGGTCCTCGTGGCTAACGCCCACGTGCACGTGCGTGCCCCAAAGCAGCATCTGCTTGCCCCAGTACTGGGTGCGCGCGATGATTTCTTGATAGCTGGGCTTATCCGAAAGCGGGTTCTCCCGGAAGTCCGTAAACGGGTGGCCACCAGAGGCCCAGACGTCTACGCCCAGTTTATCGGCTGCTTCTTCCACTGCCTTCAGGGAAGTGTTCAGGTCAGCGATGGCTTCCGGCACGGTATGGCAGACGCCGGTGACCAGCTCCACCGTGTTCTGGAGAAATTCCTTTTCCAGATGAATCTCGGGGTGGGTTGCAGTGGCGAGGTCAATGAGTTCTGCGCCGCGCGGGACAAGGTCGCGCGTGCCACGGTCCACGAGCGCCACCTCCCATTCCACGCCGAGCGTTGGTTCGGGAGAGCGGGCGAATTGTTCTGCCGGGATCTTCACCCATTCAGCTTAACGGGTGACAGGTATTAAGGCGTGAATTTTATTTAACCTGTTCGCACCGGTGGACGGGCGGTCGCGGACAAGTTCAGATCACAAAAGTCCAAGGCATTCGGCCGAAGAACTATGGTGCTTGCTCTTCGGCCGGATGGCCTTGGACTTTAAGTCAGGTGCGCGGCTTGCTTAGGCCTGCGGTACCGCCAGGGCGACGACGACGGCGCCGTCATCGGTTGCTTCTTTAGGCAGGTCGCGGTTCATCGGGGCGATATCGGCCTGGTAGCGAGCGGCGACTTCCTTGGCCAGAGCCTCAGCGGAGGCATCGCCTTCTGGGAAGAAGACGGTGGTCTTCGGAACGGTGAGGACATCGCCCGGCAGGTTGCCCACGTAGCCAACCTTGAAGCCGCCACCCTTGAGGGAATCGGCTTCCTTCTTGGCCTTGTCTACCTCGCCGGAGTTATTGAGGACGCTGACCTTAATATCGTTGCGGTCGCGCGCGGCGGAGTGGGCGTTTTCCTCGCCTGCGGCGGCATCTCCCTCAGCCGCGGCTCCCTCATCGGCAGCGCCGGACGCGGCCGAGTCGCCTGCAGCATCGCTTTCGCCCTCACCTGGTGCCGGTGCGGGGGCAGGGGCGCTCGCACCCTCGGAAGCACCTGGCGCGCCAGGGGCACGGGAGCCTGCGGCGTCGGGGCCGGCAGATCCTTCGGGCGCGGCACCGATGGTGGAACCGGCAGAGTTTTCCTGCGTGCTCTCGGAGGCCACGGTGGAGTCATCGTCGCCTGAGGTCATGGAGTACAAAGCCCAGAGTCCGAGCATGACGGCCACGGCGATGAGGACCATCGCCAGGCCGCGCAGCGGGAGGCCGCCCTTTTTAGCGTGCGCGCCACCACCAGCGGGGCGCTTAGCTGCACGGGAAGCGGACGCACCGGCAGCGGAGCCGGCGCGGGTTTCGTCGGATACCTTGTCGGTCGAATTTTCCGGATTCACATTAGTCACATACGCAACACTAGTACTCAGAATTAACTATCTGGGGTATTTCCCCGCGCGGCGCGCCGCGTGTCTTCTCGCTCCTCGCGCAGGCGCCGCAGCCGTGCGACCAGAAGCGGGTGGGATTGGGCGGCCGCGGGGGCGTCGAGAAGCAGGTTTAGGCGCTGGTGGTAGCGCACCGGGGAGATGTCCAGCTGCGCGCGGATAGCCTCTTCCTTGCGGCCGATGCTGCGCGGCGCGGTTTCCTCGAAGTCCAAAATGGCGGCGTCTAGGTCAGACAAGGGGTTCATGCCTAAACTGTAAGGCATGACTATTCGCCCCATCGTTATCCACGGCGAGACCGTGCTTCACGAACCCACCCAACCGGTGGAAGAATCCGAGATTTCCACCCCGGAAATGCAGCAGCTCATCGCGGACATGTATGAAACCATGGACGCCGCCAATGGCGTGGGCCTGGCCGCTAACCAGGTAGGAATTGGCAAGCGCCTCTTTGTCTACCACTGCCCCGATACGGATGGCCCCAATGGCACCGAGCTGCCGTCCGAAGAGGCGGGCATGCGCAAGGGCTGCGTCATTAACCCCGTGCTGGAGACCTCCGAGATTCCAGAAACCATGCCGGCCGACGACGGCTCCGATGACGAGGGTTGCCTCTCCGTGCCGGGCGAGGGCTTTCCCACCGGCCGCGCCGACTGGGCGCGCGTGACCGGCAAGGACGAAAACGGCAATGACATTTCCGTCGAGGGTTATGGCTTTTTCGCCCGCTGCCTGCAGCACGAGACCGGCCACCTCGATGGTTTCCTCTACACCGATACCCTCATTGGCCGCTATAAGCGCCAGGCCAAGAAGGCCATTAAGCGCCACGGCTGGACCGAGCCAGGTTATTCCTGGGTACCGGGTGAGGACGCCGATCCCTTCGGCCACGACGACTAATGTCACGCATTTTCCGCTCCGATGCCGTCCAAGTGGGCGAGCGCGTGGTGGCCCGGCGCGACTTCGGCGATGTGCATAGCGATGTCATTGGGCACGTACTGAGCCTCAATCCGCTGGTCATTCGCCCACAAGAGGTCGGCGGCTACCCCTCCGACCTGGAGGCGGTGGAGATCCCGCCGGAGCAGCTGAAGATCATTAAACGCCTCTCCCCGCGCATGGTCCGCAATTCCGATATCCGCGCAGTGGAGGTTGCCGCGGCCTCGGCCTTCCCCGGCACAGACCACGCCTGGACCAGCGATGGTTCCTGGCTACTGCGCGCGAGCGACGGGGTTTCCGGCCACTCCAACTCGGCCGTGCCCCTTGGCCCTTCCGCGGGCTTTACTCCAGTGCCGTTGGAAGAGATTAAGGCCTTCTACGCCCGCCACAACCTTCCGGTGCGCCTGCTAGTCCCGGAGCGCATTGGCAAGCCGGCCGAGCGCCTGCTCGCCGACCCCGCCTGGGAGACCGAGCCAGAGATCCTCGCTATGGTCCTGCGGGATCTGCCCACGCTTGCCGACGCCCCCTCTCCCTCCCCCACCTTCCACCTCACCGCCCAGCCCGATGACGAGTGGCTGGCGATGTATCAATCCCGCACCGATACCCTTTCTGCCGAGGCGTTGCAGAGCCTTGGCTCTCACGTCGAGGGAACGCTCGGCTTTGGCCGCCTGGCCATCGATGGCGAGACCGTCGCCATTGCCCGCGGCGCCCTGAGCGAATCCGGCGATGGCACCACGTGGCTGGGTCTTTCTGACATCGAGGTAGCCAAGGACTTCCGGCGCCGCGGATACGGCACGCTCGCGCTCCAGCACCTGCTGCACTGGGGCCACGACAACGGCGCTGAGCACGCGTACCTCACCGTCCCGGCCTCGAATATCGCCGGCGTGCGGCTGGCGGAGAAGCTCGGTTTCATCGAGCAACACCGGCGCATCTACGCCCGCCTGCGCGACTAGCTCTCCGCGCTGCGGACTTCCGGTCTGGGCGGTGAGCCTTATGGGACTGCCCGCTGACCTTGCTACAGCGGGCAGGTAACCTATGTGGCATGCGCATCGCCACGTGGAATATTAACTCCGTTCGTACCCGCACACAGCGGGCGCTGGACCTTATCTCCAAGCACGACATCGATGTTTTGTGCCTGCAAGAAACTAAGGTAAAAGACGATAAGTTTCCACGCGAGGCCTTCGAGGACGCGGGCCTACATGTCACCTGCCACGGGCTCAACCAGTGGAACGGCGTGGCCATTGTGTCCAAGGAAGAGCCCGAGGACGTCTTTATCGGCTTTCCGGGCCAGCCAGGCTTTGCCAAAGATCCAGAAAAGCCGCAAGACCGTGAGGCCCGAGCACTAGGGGCGCGCATCCGTGGCGTAGAAATCTGGTCTCTCTACGTGCCCAACGGCCGCGAGATTACGGACCGCCACTACGACTACAAGCTGGACTTTCTCTATCACTTGGCGCGCTATGCAGAAGATCATGCGCAATCCAAGCTGCTTATGACCGGTGATTTCAATATTGCCCCGCGCGATGAAGACGTGTGGGATATTGAGGCATTCCGCGGCAAGACTCATGTCACCGAGCCAGAGCGCGCCGCGTTCCAGATGCTGGAAGAAGCCGGCCTCGAGGAAGTTACCCGCCGGTTCACGGAGGACCAGCGCTATACCTACTTCGATTACAAAGGCATGCGCTTCCAAAAGAACGAGGGCATGCGCATCGACTTCCAGTTGGCTTCAGCCCCGCTTGCCAAGCATGTGACCGGCGCGCAGGTAGACATGGTGGAGCGCGCCGGCGATAAAACCTCTGATCATTGCCCGCTTATCGCAGATTACGATCTGCCCGATTTCGATTCCGTTCGTTAAATGTCTTGGTCTCTTGATCTCAGCTTCTGGCAGCTCGTATTCCTGATCCTTGATTACGGCATCAAGATTATTGCCGTTGGTTTTGTGCCGGAAGGCCGTCGGCCTTCCAGTTCCACCGCGTGGCTATTGGCTATTCTGGTGCTGCCATTTATCGGCCTGCCGCTGTTTTTGCTCATGGGATCGCCGTATATCAACCGGCGTCGCCACCGCATCCAGCAAGAAGCCAATGAGAAGATTGAAAACGTCACAGCCCGCACCCCGGATCATCCGCAGGGCCTCCTTTCGGCGGAAGTAGAGTCGGTTATTCGGCTCAACCGCGAGCTGACCGGGTTCCCAGCATTGGTGGGCCATAACCTTGGCCTGCACGCGGATTATGACGAGTCCATTCGCGCCATTGCCGCCGCTATTGACCGCGCCGAGAAGTACGTATCCATCGAGATCTACATCCAGTCCTGGGATGAGACCACAGACGTCTTCTTTGAGTCGCTGCGCAGGGCTACCGCCCGAGGTGTAAAGGTGCGCTTGCTCTTGGATCAGATCGGCAGCTTCAAGTACAAGGGCTACTTCACGCTGGGCAAGCGGCTAACGGAGATAGGCGTCGACTGGCATCTCATGCTGCCCATCCAGCTCCACAAGGGCCGCTTCCGCCGCCCTGACCTGCGCAATCACCGCAAGCTGGTGATTATCGATGGCAAGGTGGGCTTTATTGGCTCGCTGAATATGATTAAGCGCCAGTACAAGACCAAGGACCGCTACTGGATTGACTACATGGTGGAGCTTTCCGGCCCGATTGTGACCTCCATGTCCGCAATCTTCGCCGTGGATTGGTACCTCGAGGCAGAAGAGAACCTGCCACTGGATGAGCTACCCTATGACGACGCCCAGACTGCCGACGCCAACCACCTCCAGATAATCCCCTCCGGGCCGGGTTACACCACTGAGCCAAACCTGCGCATGTTCAACTCCCTGGTACACCACGCCAAGGACCGGCTGGTGCTGTGCTCGCCCTACTTCGTCCCGGATGAATCCCTGCTGGAGGCCGTGACCACCGCCTGCTACCGCGGCGTGGACGTGGAGCTTTATGTATCGGCAAAGGCAGACCAGTTTATGGTCAACCACGCCCAATCCTCTTACTACCAGGCGCTGCTGGAGGCGGGCGTGCACATCTACCAATTCCCCTACCCCTTTGTGCTGCACTCCAAGTTCATCATCACCGACCCGGATGACCCCGGCCGCGATCCGCTGTGCATGTTTGGCTCCTCCAATATGGACCCGCGCTCGTTCGGCCTGAACTATGAATCCACCATGTTGGTGGCCAAGGGTGACCTCATTGACCAGTTCAACCAGCTCGTATCCAATTACCGGGCCGTATGCCATGAGCTGACCCTTGAGGAATGGAATGAGCGCGGATTTATCCGCCGCTACGTGGACAATGTCATGCGCCTAACTTCTGCGCTGCAGTAAAGCGCGCAGTGTCTGCGGCGGCTGCAGCGAATTCTGCGCGTATTTACCCATCCGAAGGCACTTCAACCTGCGGGTTTATCGATTTTCCCAGGTGGCATATAACTATATCGCTGTAGATCTATACCCCGAGCCGATCAACCAGCAAAACCGTCATCTTGTGGGTTATGGTTTATACTCCCGGGGCCAGGCACCCTTGCTGAAAGCCAGGTTGTCATTCGTCGCATTAATAGCGTTCATTGCCACCAGTTTCTTATCCGACGGGATTGTTCAAAAAGACTCAATGCGAACAGTGAAATACTCACCCTCGGGAACGAAGATGGCAACACCTTGCGGAAATTGGGCACCCCAGTCACCGTTGTCCTCTCCCGCAGAAATCTCCAACGTATCCAGAGACTTGACGAGCATGGAGGTAGAGAAGGTCGTGATGTCTTTATATGAACTCATATTGTTTCTACTTAGTTAAGTATTGATGAGACGTATGGGGTCAGCCCAGTCCACGACACAGAACTTTGAACGACAAACCGCAGCAATGAAGAAAGAGAAGTGCCTTCGCATCTTCACCGATACTGTTGGCCGTTCATCTACCGAACGTCCGGGGCTTGATGGGGCGTTGAATTATGTGCGCCCTGGTGGCCAACTTGTGGTGACTAGCATGGATCGGCTGGCTCATTCGTTAATTGATTTGCACCGATTGGTCGATGCCCTGACCAATCGGGATATTTCGGTGAAGTTTCTGTAAGAGGGGCAAACCTATTCTTTGATTTCCATGCGAATTTCCTCGGCAGCGTGATGAAGTGCCCCAGGTTTTGTTCCGTTTAAGTAGATGGGAAAATCTGGAATATGCCAAGAAAATTTGACCAGGATGCAAAGGACCGTGTGGTCCGTCTCGTGGAAGATCGCATCTTGGCAGAAAATATGT